>JBPYFA010000554.1:0-17907 GCA_051986585.1 Vicinamibacterales bacterium
GAGCGCGATCCGGAATGTGTGGTAACGCGACTGCTCGTATCAGAGGGCATTGTCGTGTCGGCCGGGCATACGGATGCGACGCTCGAGGAGCTGCAGCAGGCCTTCGATGCGGGGCTTTCGATGTTCACGCACGTCGGCAACGGCTGTCCGATGCAGATGCACCGCCACGACAACATCATTCAACGCGCGCTCAGCCTGGCCGACCGCTTGTGGTTGTGCTTCATCGCGGACGGGGCGCATATCCCGTTTCCGGCACTCGGCAACTATCTCAAGATCGCCAACGAAGATCGAACCATCGTTGTGACCGACGCGATTGCGCCAGCTGGGCTTGGACCTGGCCGTTACACGTTCGGCCGATGGGATCTCGTCATCGGCGACGACATGGTGCCGCGCGCACCGGATCGAACGCATCTCGTCGGCTCGGGAGTGACGATGAAACAGAATGCCGCGAATCTGCGGCAGGCTCTGGGCCTCTCTGAGGCCGTCGTTCGCAAGCTGACGCTGGAAAACCCACGGATTGCGATTGGCGTGTAGAAGCCACTTCACACATCTGCAGGCGCCGACATCAGCGGCGCGAGCGCGGGGCGAAGCCCTCGGTTGAGACTGGGTCCGGTTGACACCGATGTACGATGTTACGGAGAATCGCCGCCTGGCTCGTGCGGTTCGGTTCAGATAAGGCCTCTTCATGCATACACCCGCAGCGGCTCACGACAGGCGAACGGGAGGCGTTTTCGAGGGCGTCACGTTCTACCACTGGCTGGTCGTGATCATCGCCTCGGCAGGCTGGCTGTTCGACTGTATGGATCAGCGGCTGTTCATCCTCGGCCGCGAGTCGGCGCTTCGCGAGTTGATGCCCGGCGATCCCGCATTGATCAGGACACACATCGGCTATGCCACGACGTCGATGATCCTCGGCTGGGCCACCGGCGGGATCATTTTCGGAATGATGAGTGACAAGATCGGCCGTGTGAAAACCATGGTCGCGACGCTGCTGGTCTACTCGGTGTTCACGGGTTTGTCGGGCCTGGCGACCACGTGGGTCGATTTCACGCTCTACCGCTTCCTTGCCGGGATCGGTATTGGCGGGATGTTCGGCGCGGCCACGACGCTTGTTGCCGAGAGTGTGCCAGCAGGTTTCCGGGCGATGGCGCTGGGGTCACTTCAGGCGCTGTCGGCGCTCGGCAACATCATCGGCTCGTTACTGAGTCTCCAGATTCCGCCTGGAGCGCACGGGTTCGTTGGCAATTATGCGGGGTGGCGGATCCTGTTCTTTGTCGGTATCGTGCCGGCCCTTCTGGTCGTGCCGATTGTTTTCGTGTTGAAGGAGCCGGAATCGTGGCTCAGGGCCAAAGCCGATGCGGTAGCCGGGATCGGACGGAAGAACGTAGGCTCGGTGGCCGATCTGTTCAGCAATCCGCGATGGCGGCATAACACGTTGGTCGGTCTGTTCCTCGGCGTGTCGGGCATGATCGGTCTGTGGGGCATCGGGTTCTTCTCGCCGGAACTGATTTCGACGGCCTTGCGGGGTGCACCGCAAAACGTCGTGGACAACGTCCGCGGGTGGGCCACGGCGTTTCAGGACGTCGGGTCGTTCCTGGGCATGGTGACGTTCACGATGATCGCCGCGTTTCTGAGCCGACGGCTGGCGTTTCTGCTCGCTCTTCTCCTCAGCATGTTCGTGACGATGTTCGTATTCCGGTCGCTCAATTCAGCCAGCGATGCGTACTGGATGCTGCCGATGATGGGGTTCGCGCAGCTCGCCGTGTTTGCCGGATATTCGATTTACTTTCCTGAGCTGTTTCCGACCCGGCTGCGCGGCACCGGAGTGGGTTTCTGCTACAACACCGTGCGCTATCTCGCCGCACCTGCGCCGACGTTGATGGGCTATCTCGCGTCGGTCATGTCGTTCCGTTCGGCCGCAGTGCTGATGTCGACGATTTATCTCGTCGGGGTCGTGGCATTGATCTGGGCGCCGGAGACGCAGGGCCAACCGTTGCCGGAAGATTAAGTGTGCATCCTGACGCTTGGTGACGAAACGAGAAGGACTATGCATCGACGCGACTTTCTGATGGCCGCGGGGTCAGCGATCGCGCTCGCGGGTCCCGCACGGCAAACCCCGATGAGGAACAACGCTGCGCCCGAGATTCACGTTCCCAAGGCCCGCTTTCGAACCGGCCTGGTCGCCTACTCCTATCGGCAAGCGCTCCAGTCGAAGGCGATGACCTACGAGGACCTGTTCCGCGTCGCGGTCGACACCGGCGTCGACGGCATCGACATGACGGTCTATTGGCTGCCGGGCACATCCGACGACGTTCTGCTTCCGTTGCGCCGGGCAGCGTTCAAAAACCGGGTGGAGATCTACAGTGTTGGAACGCGCGTTCGTCTGGCGCAGCCGACGCCAGACCTGCGCGAGAAAGAGTTGACCGAATTGCGCAAGTGGGTTGACGTTGCGCAGAAATTGGGTGCGACGCACGTTCGGGTGTTCGGCGGACAGAAGCCACCCGAGGCGACGCTCGAACAAGCTGTTGCGATGGCTGCCGAAACGCTCAAGCGCGGCAGCGAATACTCCGGCGCGCGCGGCATCGTCCTGGGCGTCGAAGACGACGGCGGCATCACGGATTTTGCGAAAGAAACCATCGAGATTGTCACTCGCGCGGACTCGCCGTGGGCGGGGATGAACCTCGACATCGGCAACTTCAAGCCGCCGAAGGTCTACGACCAGATTGAGATGTCCATCCCGTATGCCGTCAGCACGCACATCAAGACCGAGTTCAACCAGGACGACGGCAAGACGAAGGCGCCGTTTGATTGGGATCGCGTGTTCGGCATGTTCGCGCGCCACGGATTCCGCGGCTACATGGGTCTCGAGTACGAAGCCAACGACGACCCCACGACCGCGGTGCCTGGACATCTCCGGCGGTTGAGGGAACTGGCGCAGAAGTATTCCGCCTGACCCGTCCGTCGGCTCACATGGAGGATTTCAGTGGCTCTGTTTCCCATTGCCGCGATTACCGACGAGTTCTCTCTCGATCTCGATGTGGCGCTCGATGCCATGTCGGCGATCGGGATGACCGGTGCCGAGCTGCGACTGATCGGCGACCGGAACGTCATCGACTTCAGCGACGACGAACTGGCTGACGTTCGTCGGAAAGTCGAGCGGCGCGGGATGCGTGTCCTCGGTATCGCCTCGCCGGTACTCAAGTGTGTACTCCCGGATGCGCCGCCGATCGATCAGCGCTTTCAGCAGGATGTCTTCGGCTCCAGTTACACGATTGCTGATCAGCCACGCTTATCCGCGCGTGCGCTCGACATCGCGGAGCGGACTGGCGCCAGGATCATTCGCGTATTCTCCTATTGGCGGACGACGGCTCCTGAGCAGTGCACCGATCGCATTCTCGCGGCATTGACCGACCTTGCCGATCGCGCGCGCGAGCGTGGACTGATCATCGGCCTCGAGAACGAGGGCGCCTGCAACGTCGCGACCGGCGCAGAGGCAGGCCGCATTCTGGCGGCGCTCGATCATCCGGCGCTCAAATCGATCTGGGATCCGGCCAACGCGTTCATCCTCGGCGAAACGCCATTTCCGGACGGCTACTCGAAGATTCCGCCAGCCAGAATCGTTCACGTGCACGCCAAAGATTGCATCGTCAACGGGAACAAGCCGACATGGGGGCCGCTCGGAGAAATGGGCGTGGACTGGAAAGGCCAGCTGGCGGCACTGCAGCGCGACGGATACCAGGGCGCGATCAGCCTCGAGACGCACTGGCGCGGAACGGACGGCAACCGGCTGAACGCCAGCGTGATCTGTGGAAAGAATTTACGGGATCTGGTGGCGGAATCGTCGCGCCAGCCGGCGTGACGCCCGCCGACGCCTCAGCCGCGCCGTTCAACCAGCGCACGCGTCAACTCCTGCGCGCTCTGCCGGTATGCGTCGAGTAGTTTCCGGGTAATCGGTCCGGGCTTTCCGTTTCCGATCGGCCTTCCATCGATTGACGTAACCGGGCTGATCTCGCGCGTGGTGCTCGTAATGAAGGCCTCCTCGGCGGTTATCAGGTCGGCTGGATAGAGCGTCTCGTAGCGCACGTCGATGCCGGCGTGCTCTCCCACCTCGAACAGGAAGTTCCGCGTCAGCCCTTCGAGCAGGCCGGACTCGTTTTTCGGAGTCAGCGCCGCGCCGCCGCGGACGATGAAGAAATTCGCTTGCGAGCACTCCGACAGTTCACCCCGGTAATTGCACATCAACCCTTCATCGGCGCCGCGCCGGTTCGCCTCCTGCATGGCGAGCGCGTTGTTCAGCAGGTTGTTCGACTTGATGATTGGGTTGACCGAGCCTGGATGGTTACGCAGGATGGGCACGAGCGCGACGTTGATCCCGTCGTTCAACACGCGCGCCGGGATCTCGTCGAGCGGTTTCACAATGATCACGAGCGAGGGGACCGGAGTGGCCTGGACGTCGTAGGTCAGTTCACCGACGCCGCGGGTCAACAGAACGCGAATGTAAGCCTCCGCGGAAAGACCGGCGGCGGCAACGGTATCGGCAATCCACGAAGCGAGCTCGTCGTCGCTGAACGGAACCGACAGGCGGATGTGCCCGGCCGACGCGCGAAGACGCCTGACGTGGCGATCCAGCAGGAACGGGACTCGGTTGTAGGTGCGGAGCGTCTCGTAGACGCCTTCACCATACAGGAACCCGTGATCGTACACAGGAACGACGGCGTCTTCCGCGCGAGAGATTCGACCGTTGACGTAGACCGCACCGCGTAAAGGCATCGAAGGAAGAGGATCGGGCTGTGAATTTGGGGTTACTGAGGTTACGAAGGGACGGAGTTCACAACGAAGGAACGAAGTTAACGGAGATGAACGGAGTGAAGATGCTCGCGGCCATCCGGCGAGCGATGATGATGACGGATGACCGCGAGCATCTTTCCTTCGTTTGTCTTCGTTAACTTCGTTCCTTCGTTGTGAACTCCGCTCCCTCCGTCGCCTCCGTGATCTCGTTGCAAAAAGTCTAGCACAAGCGGTACGCTCCACTTCGATGCGAGTGCTCAACACTCAACAGATGCGCGAAGCGGATCGGCGGACGATCGACGAGGTCGGAATTCCCTCGATCGTGTTGATGGAGAACGCCGGCCGGCAAGCCGTCGCGGCAATGGAAGCGGCCTTCGAGGATCTCGCGACGACCCACGTCGGTGTGGTGTGCGGGCGAGGCAACAACGGCGGCGACGGGTTTGTCGTCGCGCGCACGCTGGTGCAGCGGGGGGTGGAGACCTCGGTGTTTCTGCTCGGCAGCGTCGCCGAGATTCGCGGCGACGCCCGCACGAACCTCGAGGTGCTGGGCCGCATCGGGTTGACGGTCGTCGAGATTTCGACCGCGCAAGACTGGGAGCTGCACTTCAGCGAAGTCTCTCAATGCGAGCTGCTGGTCGACGCCATTCTTGGCACTGGCTTTCATGGGCAGTTGAGCGGGCTGCTCGAGACGGTCGTGGCCGATCTCAACGGCCTCGGCGTGCCGATCGTGGCCATCGATCTGCCGACCGGTCTCTCCGCCGATACCGCCGACGTCGATGGGGAAGCGGTAGAAGCGTCGATGACCGTCACGCTCGCCGCGCCAAAGATCCCGCTGATCCTGCCGCCGGCCGACACGCACAGCGGCGACCTGGTGATCGCCGACATCGGCATCCCGTTACCGATTCTCGACGAGGTCGAAGGGCCATACATCGAGTTGCTCACCCGTGAGCGAATGCGCGAGCTCGTGCCGGCGCGAGCGGCCGATTCCCACAAGGGAGATTTTGGCCGCGTCCTCGTGATTGCCGGCTCGGTCGGCCGAACCGGCGCAGCGCATCTGGCCGCTACTGGCGCGCTTCGTTCGGGTGCGGGGCTCGTGACGGTGGCAACGCCGCGATCGTGTCTCTCGACCGTCGCGGCGATGGCGCCGGAATACATGACCGAAGGTCTCGAAGAAACCGAGGCAGGGACGATCGATTTTGCCGCGCTCGATCGCGTCCTCGATTTCAAGGCCGACGTGATCGCCGTTGGCCCCGGCCTCGGGCAATCGCCATCGACGGCGGCATTCGTACACGGGCTGCTCGAACGTGCCGGCGTTCCGCTGATTGTCGACGCGGATGCGCTGAATGCCTTCGTTGGCGATCCCGACCGGCTCGCCGGCCGCGACGGCGTCGACGTCGTCATCACGCCGCACCCTGGCGAGATGGCGCGCTTGCTCAATACCAGCATTGAGGCGGTCCAACACGATCGATTGCGCCACGCCACCGAGTTTGCCGCCACCCACCGGGTCCATGTCGTCCTCAAGGGGCATCGGACGATCATCGCAGGACCAGATAACCGCGCCTTCATCAACCTGACCGGAAACCCGGGCATGGCGACGGGTGGAACAGGCGATCTGCTGACGGGAATGATCGCCGCCTGGTTCGGCCAGTTGCTGGATGCTGAAGCCGCGTGCAAGCTCGCCGTGTATCTGCATGGCACGGCTGGCGATTTGGCGGAGGCCGATGAAGGAGACGTCGCACTGGTCGCCGGCGACATCGCGACGCGTCTCGGCGACGCCGTTCTCGAGCTCACCGCCCGGCGACGCCCGAAACGGCAAGCGGAGTAGCCGGCCGCAGTGAGCCCAAGCGACGAAATCGTCACGCGGAGCGAAGCGGAAACGACGGCGGCGGGGGAGCGCTTCGCCGCTCGCATCAAGCCCGGCGACGTCGTGCTGCTCTATGGCGACCTGGGCGCCGGCAAGACGGCATTCGTCCGCGGCCTGGCAAGAGGACTCGGGGCGTCAGCCGACGATGTGTCGAGCCCTACGTTCACCCTGATTCAGGAGTACCGCGGCCCGGTCACGCTGCAGCATGTCGACCTGTATCGCCTGAGTCCGGCGGAAGTTGACGACTTGGGGCTCGACGAGTTGACCGACGGAACCTCAATCGTTGCGATCGAGTGGGCCGAGCGGTGGACAACCGCGCCGCCTGCCGCATGGGTGATTCGCATGGCACACGCCGGCGAGGACAGGCGGAGAATCACAATAGAAATTGGTGAATTGGTTGATCGGTGAGTTGGTGAGTTGGTGAATCCAATGCACCAATTCCTAGTTCACCAATTTACCGATCCACCAATTCACCAATTTCATTCGACTCTATAATTCGGCGCTTCCTTGGTGATGATGACGTCGTGGACGTGCCCTTCGCGGTGTCCCGCCGGCGTTACCCGAATCATCTTCGCGTCGCGCTGCAGTGATGGAATGTCAGGGCTTCCGCAGTAGCCCATCCCGGCACGCAGGCCGCCGACGAGTTGATGAATCATCGCCGCGACGCTGCCTTTGTGCGCCACGCGCCCTTCGATCCCCTCCGGTACCAGCTTTTCACCTGCCTCGGGGTTTGCGTCCAGATCGAACTCGTCCTGGAAGTAACGATCGCGGCTGCCGCGGCGCATGGCGCCGAGCGAGCCCATGCCGCGATATTCCTTGAAGCTCCGTCCCTGGTAGAGAATCATCTCGCCGGGGCTTTCGTCGGTGCCGGCAAAGAGGCTGCCGATCATGACCGCGCTGGCGCCGACCGCCATGGCCTTGGTGATGTCGCCGGAGTACCGGATCCCGCCATCGGCGATGATCGGAATCTTGTGCGCCGCGGCCGCCCGCGCGCATTCTGCAACCGCCGTAATCATCGGCACGCCGATACCGGCGACGATGCGGGTGGTGCAGATGGATCCGGCGCCAATCCCGACCTTCACGGCGTCGACTCCGAGCGCGATCAGCGCCTCAGTGGCTTCGCCAGTGGCGACGTTTCCTGCAATCAAATCGACATCCGCGAACTGGCGCCGAATGCGGCGAACCATGTCGAGGACGCCCTGCGAATGGCCATGTGCAGTATCGACGACGAGCACGTCGACATGGGCGGCGACCAGCGCTTCAGCGCGTTCGATCGCGTCCTTGCCGACGCCAATCGCGGCGCCGACGCGCAAGCGGCCGAGACTGTCCTTGCAGGCGTTGGGATACTTGACGATCTTCTGGATGTCTTTGACCGTAATCAGCCCCTTCAGCATGTAGCGGTCGTCGACCACCAACAGCTTCTCCACCTTGTGGCGGTGAAGGATCTCGCGCGCCTGTTCGAGCGTGGTCCCGACCGGCACGGTGAACAGCGGATCGTGGGTCATGATGTCGGCAATCGGCCGATCGAGGTTGGTCTCGAAGCGCAGATCACGATTCGTCAGGATGCCGACGAGGCGTCCCTCCTTGTTGCCGTCCTCGGTGATCGGGACGCCTGAGATACGGTACTTCTTCATCAGCTCGAGCGCTTCGAAGATGCGATTGCGCGGAGACAGCGTGATCGGATTGACGATCATCCCGCTCTCCGATCGCTTGACCCGATCGACCTCCGACGCCTGTTCCTCGACCGAGAGATTCTTGTGAATGACGCCGATCCCACCCTGCTGCGCCATCGCGATCGCGAGGCGAGACTCGGTGACGGTATCCATCGCGGCGCTCATCAGCGGAACCTTGACCCGGATGTTCCGCGTCACGCGCGACGACACGTCGACCGCACTCGGCAGGACCTGCGAGTGTCTTGGCACCAGCAGCACGTCGTCGAACGTGAGGGCTGTCGTCAGCCCGATCGCAATCTGATCGGAGTTGAGAATGTCAGTCCGAGTCTCCATTACGCGTCCTTAACAAAAAAGGGCAGCAAAAAATCTGCTGCCCTCGCTCAATTCAGCACCCTCAGCACCGAGAGCACCCCTGCACCCAATCACGCCCCATGACATTTCTTATACTTCTTCCCACTTCCGCATGGGCACGGATCGTTGCGGCCGACTTTGGGTTCGTCGCGCTTCACCTGCTTGACGACGTCGTCGCCGCCGGTGCGCGCGGGCTTCGGTGCGGCCGGGCTGCCGGCGTTGCCACGAATCGCGCCGAATGGTGACGCCGGCGGCGCGGTCTGCGGCGAACTGAGCGTCATCTGCTGCGGTGGTCTTCGTGGCTGCGTCGGCCGGATTGGCGCCGCCGTACCGGCGGCGTCCTCACCAGTGACCGGTGTCAGCCGCCACAAGTAGCGGACGATCTCTTCCTCGACGCGATCCTTCATCGCCTGGAAGAGCGCGAAGCTTTCCTTCTTGTATTCGACCAGCGGATCGCGCTGGCCGTAGCCGCGAAGGCCGATCCCTTCTTTCAGGTGATCGAGGCTGTAGAGGTGATCCTTCCACTGCGCGTCGACAATCTGCAGCATGATGTCGCGCTCGACGCGGCGCAGGATTTCCGTCGGGATCAGCGTTTCTTTCGTTTCGTACTTCTGGAGAATCGGCGCCCACAGCGCATCGGTGATCTCTTCGGTGTTCATGCCGGAGAGATCCATGCCGTTCAGGGCCGCCGGTTCCATACCGAAGATGTCGGCGACGGCCTGAATCATCGCGCCGTAGTCACGTTCCTCCGGATCCACTTCCTGGCCGGCATACGTGTCGACGGTGCTGTCGATCAGTTCCTCGGCGAGCGTCATCAGATACTCGCGGGTATCGACCGCATCTTCGTCGCTGAGATGAATCTTGCCTTCAAGCAGCTCGCGACGGAGCGAGTAGATGCTCTCGCGCTGCTTGTTCATCACATCGTCGTACTCGAGCAGGTGCTTGCGGACGGAGAAGTTCTGCGCCTCGACCTGTTTCTGCGCGCGGGCGATCGCATTGGTGACCATCTTGTGCTCGATGGGCACGCCCTCTTCCATGCCGAGGCGCTGCATCAGGCCCGAAATACGATCGGAGCCGAAGATGCGCATCAGGTCGTCTTGGAGCGAGAGATAGAAGCGCGACGAGCCAGGGTCGCCCTGACGGCCGGCGCGGCCGCGCAGCTGATTGTCGATGCGGCGGGCCTCGTGGCGTTCGGTGGCGATGATGTGCAGACCGCCCATGGCGACGACGGCGTCGTGTTCGGCGTCGGTCTGCTTCTTCAGGGCCGTGAAGATGCGCTCGTACTCCGGCCGCGGTACCCGATAGAAGCTGTCGAGGTGATAGAAGTAGACGAACTCCTCATCGTCGACGAACTTCTCTTGTCCTTTCGGCAGCTTCTCCGCGATTTCCTCCGCGAGGGTCTGCTGCCGTGCCATGAATTCCGGGTTGCCGCCGAGCAGGATGTCGGTGCCGCGCCCCGCCATGTTGGTGGCGATGGTGACGGTTTCTTTGCGGCCGGCCTGGGCGACGATCTCCGCTTCCTGGGCGTGGTATTTGGCGTTCAGGACGACGTGCCGGATGCCGCGGAGTTTGAGCAGCTTCGACAGTCGTTCGGACTTCTCGATCGAGACGGTGCCGACCAGCACAGGGCGCCCGATCTTCTGCTTCTCGATGATGTCGGCGACGATCGCTTCGTACTTCTCACGCTCGGTGCGGTAGACGGTGTCGGGTTCCTCGATGCGGCGGAGCGGCCGATTCGTCGGCGCGACCATGACATCGAGCTTATAGATCTTGGCGAATTCCTCGGCTTCGGTGTCGGCTGTGCCGGTCATGCCGGCAAGCTTCTGGTACTTGCGGAAGTAGTTCTGGAACGTCACCGTGGCGAGCGTCTGGTTCTCGCGCTCGATCTTGACCTTTTCCTTCGCTTCGACCGCCTGATGCAGGCCGTCGCTCCACCGCCTGCCAGGCATGAGACGCCCCGTGAACTCGTCGACGATGACGACCCCGCCATCCTTGATCATGTAGTCGACGTCGAGCTTGAAGAGCGTGTGCGCACGCAGCGCCTGGTTGATGTGGTGGAGGAGCGGCATGTTCGCCGGATCGTAGAGTCCCCCCGGCTGCAGGCGGTGTTCGAGCATCTTTTCCGCCTTGGCCATTCCCGTCTCGGTCAGCGTGACGGTCTTGTGCTTCTCGTCAACCAGGTAGTCGCCGGTTTTTTCGAGCTCGTCGCGATCTTCCGCCTTGACGTTGCCCTGCGTGACCGCGCCGGGAGTGAGTCGCGGGATGATGCGATCGACCTCGTAATAGAGGTCCGTCGACTCTTCGGCCGGCCCCGAGATGATGAGGGGGGTGCGCGCTTCGTCGATCAGGATGCTGTCGACCTCGTCCACGATCGCGAAGTGATGACCGCGCTGCACGTAATGCGCGAGGTCGAACTTCATGTTGTCGCGGAGGTAGTCGAATCCGAACTCGTTGTTGGTGCCGTAGGTGATGTCCGCAGCGTAGGCGACCTGGCGCTCCTGATCGTTCAAATCGTGCTGGATGACGCCGACCGACATGCCGAGGAAGCGGTATAGACGACCCATCCATTCCGAGTCGCGGCGCGCCAGGTAGTCGTTCACGGTGACGACGTGGACGCCCTTGCCCTCGAGCGCATTCAGATAGGCGGGGAGCGTCGCCACCAGCGTCTTGCCTTCGCCGGTCTTCATTTCGGCGATCTTGCCGCGATGGAGCACCATGCCGCCAATCAGCTGCACGTCGAAGTGGCGCATGTTCAGCGCTCGACGGCCCGCCTCGCGCACGACGGCGAAGGCGTCGACGAGGATGTCGTCGAGGGTCTCGCCGTTGGCGAGCCGGGCACGGAATTCGGCGGTCTTGGCTCGCAGCTGCTCGTCCGAGAGCGCTTGAGTTTCCGGTTCTTTTGCGTTGATCGCGGCGACGAGTGGCCGCAGGCGCTTCAGGTCGCGCTCGTTCTGCGTGCCGATGACCTTTGCGAGGAGCGTGTCAACAATCATCAGGGGCGAATCGGATCAGGGTATCCCTGGATTGTACAACAAATGGCTGGCCCGTTCTGCAGCTCGCAATCTTCCGCCAAAAGGCGGAAGCCACATGAGACTGTTTTCTTCCGCCTGAAGGAGGAACCCACGTGAGACTTACTTGCCGCGAACGCATGTAGCGAAGACGTGCACGAAGGCGTGTGGCTTCCGCCTTTAGGCGGAAGTTCACCTTCGGTGGAGAAGAACTACTTTCCGAGCAACTTCATCGGATTGGAGATCTTGCCGTTGAGCAAGATCTCGTAATGCAGATGGGCGCTGGTGGAGCGGCCGGTTGAACCCACATACCCGATCACGTCCCCTCGATGTACCTGTTGGCCGGCTGTCGCCCGGAAACGCGAGAGATGGCCGTAGCGCGTCACGATGCCGTAACCGTGGTCGATCTCGACCAGGTTGCCGTACGTCCCGCTCGGAGCGGCAACGGCAACGGTTCCGTCTGCGGTTGCGTGAACCGGTTGACCGTAATCGGCCGAAATATCCAATCCCGGGTGGAAGTCGGCTCCGCCGGTGAATGGGTCCTTTCGATTGCCGTAAAACGACGTCAGCGGGCCGGTGACTGGCCAGATCGAAGGGGTGGCTGCCGCCAGCGCCTGGCGCCGTTGCACGCCAGTTCGCATGATATCGAGCCGGCTTGCCATGGTCCCCAGCAGATCGCTCAGCATTCCAAACGTCATGTCGGGGGCAAACATGTTGGTCAAAACCGCAGGTGCCGAGCCGAGTCCCCCACCCATCGCGCGGGACTTGACGCCCTCGGGAAGCTTGTCCATCGCCCGGCGCGCGTTCGGTTCAAGCGTCGCCTGAATGCCGAGCGCATCGACCGCGGTTTGAAGGGAAGAAATCTGTTCGGAGAGCTGCGTCGTGGCTTCGCGGTAGCTGGCGTTCTCGATTTGAAGGGCGATGTTCGTTCGCTCGAGATCGCCGATCTCGCCGAGCGCGCTCCAGTGTGCTCCCAAACCAATCAGGATCGGAAACGCGAGCACGCCGGCGATCCCCGCCAGTGTGGGCAGCAGCGAAATCGTGAACCGGCGGACCACTCCGGTCGATCTATCCGCCAGAACAATCGTGTAGCGCCTCGAAGCCAAGAGCCTCCGGAAAGTCGCAGTTTTTTGATCAGGGGACTCTAGCATATGGCCGCATCCAGTTGGAAGTACCTGGTTAACTCACACTCCGCCAGCAGCTCTGCCGTTGAGACCACAACGGTTTTGGTCGTGTACTTGCACTCGGTCAGCTCGCGCCGCCCAAACGGCTGCGGAGTACGAAACGGTACCGGAAACATTGGCAACGGATTGGAACATGAAGGCACTGGTCGTGATGGTCCTCGCTCTTCTCGCCGCTGGAAGTGCGGTTGCGTATGGTCGCGCCGAGATGGCGGCTGGCATGGTGTCGGTGGTCGCACACACGCCGTTGGCCGACGAACCGATTTGGCTGCTTTTGTCAGGGGGAGCGCTGATCGGTCTTGCGGGCGTGCTGAGACGATCGACATTTTGACACCACCGAAGCGCGCCCTTCGCCGGAGAGGGCGCGGGCGGAAAGGGTTCCGCCGCGTTGGGTCCGGAAGAAGGCACCCTGCAAATCGAAAGCGAGGGAGGCGGGTAATCTATGAAACGACTGTGGTTAATTCTCGCGTTTGGCGTGCTTCTGCCCGCCACAGCGCGCGCCGAACCGATTGCAATTAGCGTGCAGTCGTCGTCGGGCGGGTTCACTGGCGGCACGGTCGCCACCGGGGGCTCGCTTGCTATCGATCTGGGCACGGTCGACATCTCTGCCGGTTCGGTCGGGACCTACCTGATCAACGGTCTCGAGACCGGCGCGAATTACACCGTGTCAATGATCGTGTCGGGTATCTCTGGATGGGACACGTTACGCATGGAGCTGCTCGATCCGGTCGGTGACGGCAACGACGCCCTCGACCCGGTGAGCCAACCGTCGTATGTGCCGGCCGGGTACTCGACCTCAAACAACGACGATGGCCTCAGCTTCGCGCAGGATTCGGCGCTCGTCCGGAGCGCAACCTTCGCCGGCGGCTCAGCAAAGGTAACCGCCGACGAAAAGACGAACCTCGGAGATGTCCTGACGTTCGCTGGCCTGGGGTCGGGGATGGCACGCGTGACGTTCGGCCTCCGGAACTACGGGGACAACAGCTTCCTTCTCCGTTTGAGCTCGAACCAGCTGAACGGGGATCACGCGCCGGAGCCCGCATCGATGTTCTTGCTGGGCACCGGGCTGGCCGGTCTGGCTGCGTATCGCCGTCGCCGGTCGGTAACCCGTTAGATTGCGTGGAGTCTCTGTAATGCCGCGTCGCCCTCGTGACCTTGCGGTGGTGTGCGTGCTGGCAGGGGCTGTTCTGTGGATGTATGGGGGGATCTTGTCGTCGCTCGCCAGGCAATGGGCGAGCGACGACAACTATTCTCATGGGTTCTTCGTCGTTCCACTCGCCCTCTATTTCATGTGGGAGCGTCGCGCTGAGCTGAGAGCGGCACCGCTTGCTTCGAGCGTGACAGGTCTCCTGGTCATTGCGCTCAGCCTCGGAATTCTGATTGCCGGACTCCTCGGCGCCGAACTCTTTCTTACTCGCATCTCTTTGATTGGCGTTCTCAGCGGAACCGTTTTGTACGTCTGGGGACGGCACCATTTCCGGATACTCGTGTTCCCGCTCGCGTTCCTGATCCTGATGGTTCCGCTGCCGACGATCATCTTCAATCAAATTGCCTTTCCGCTGCAGCTGCTTGCGTCCCGCGCCGGCGAACTGGTCATAGGTTTCGCCGGAATTCCCGTCGTTCGTGAAGGAAACGTCCTCCAGCTGCCGAGTCAGACGCTGGAAGTTGCCGAGGCATGCAGCGGCATCCGCTCTCTCGTCTCACTCATCATGCTGGCGATCGTGCTTGGGCACTTTACGGAGCCGCGCATCAGCCGGCGAGTACTCCTAACGATCGCGGCCGTGCCAATCGCGATCGTCGCCAATGCGGCCCGCGTCGCCGGGACCGGGCTGATGTCGGAGTGGATCAGTCCCGCTGCGGCAGAAGGATTTCTTCACACGTTCTCCGGGTGGCTGCTGTTCGTGGTGGCCTTCATCGGGTTAGTGGCCGTGCAGCGTGCACTCAGCGCCTCATCCGCAGAGCTTTCGCCGGCCACGGCCGGTGTTCACCCTCGAGAGGTTCGTGCGTGATGGCGCGTCGCGCCGTAGTGGTGATTGCGCTTCTCGTGGTAGCTCGCATTTTCAGCGCCCACCTGGCCTCGGCAGAGGCGGTCGTGTCGCGTGAACCGCTGTCGTCACTGCCGCTGACGATCGGTCAGTGGCAGGGACGCGAGGCGCCTCCGCTTGCAGATGACGTGCTCGCCGAACTCGGTGTCGACGACTACATCAACCGCGAGTATGTGTCGGCCAGTTCGACGCCGGTGGGCGTTTACATCGGCTACTACGCCTCGCAGAGACAGGGTGACACCATTCACTCGCCGCAGAACTGTCTGCCTGGTGCCGGCTGGAGACCGATTGAAAGCGGCCTTGCGAGTCTGGACGCGAGCGGCCGAACCGTGCAGGTGAATCAGTTTGTCATTCAGAAGGGGCTCGATCGCCAACTGGTTTTTTATTGGTACCAGGGGCGGGGGCGTGTGATCGCGAACGAGTACCGGAACAAGGCCCTGCTGATGTTCGATGCGGCGCGCCTCCATCGTACAAACGGCGGATTGGTGCGGCTGATCGCGCCGATCACGTCGACGACCGATGCGGCGAAATCGGCGCTCTCGTCCTTCGCCGTGCTGCTTTTCCCACATCTCGATACACACTTGCCATGAAACACGTTACGAGAGCTTTGACGTGCGCGGTGGCGCTGGCGCTGGTCTCGGCGAGCGCCTGCACCCGCGATCCAGATGTGCGGGCGCATAAATATGTTGCCAGCGGCGATGCCTACACCGCGAAGCACCAGAACAGCCGGGCGCTGATCGAGTACAAGCGCGCAGTGCAACTGAAGCCCGAGTGGGCCGAGGCGCACTACAAGCTGGCCAAAGCCTATGAGCTGGAAGGCGACGCGGTCAACGCCTACCGAGAGTACGCGCGCACCGGCGACCTCGATCTATCCAACACCGACGCCCACGTCCGTGCCGGAACGTTGTTGCTGGCCGCTGGGGAGTTCGAGGCCGCGAAGACGCGGGCTGAACTCGCGCTGACGAATTCTCCAGGCAGCGCGCCGGCGACGATCCTCCTCGGCAACGCGCTCGCTGGACTGAACCAGACCGACAAGGCAATCAAGCAGATTCAACAGGCCATCGATCTGGATCCATCGTACGCGCCGGCCTGGACCGCCCTCGGGGCGGTGCAGTTCCGCGCCGGTACGAACGCGCGCGCGGCGGAAGCGTTCCAGAAAGCAGTCGAACTGGCGCCGAAATCAGTCGAAGCCCGCCTGGCGCTGGCGAATTTCCAATGGGCGAGCGGCGACACGAAGCGCGCGGAGGCGACGCTCCAAGACGCGCTGGCAATGGATGCGAATAACAGCGATGTGCATCGCGCGCTCGCGCTCCTGTATTTGTCGACCAGACGCGTGGCCGAAGCCGAGCCCCACTTCAAGGCGCTCGCCGCCGAGCCCGGAGGCCGGCTCGCACTCGCGGATTACTACACCGGCGCCGGCGAGCCTGACAAGGCGATGATCGTCTTGCGCGGCATCGAAGCGGGTGCAGACAAAGACGACGCGCGGGCCGCCAGCCTGCGCATCGCGGCGCTGGATTATGACGCCGGTCGCAAGTCCGAGGCCTACACCATCGTCGATCGCATCATTCATGACAGTCCGAAGCGCGAGGAAGCACGCGTCACCAAGGCGCGGATGCTCTTGATGGACAAGAAGCCGGACGACGCCGCCAAGGAAGCGCAGGAAGCGGTGAAGCTGGCCGCCGGCTCGGTGGCGGCGCAATACACACTCGGGCTGACCGCGCTTGCGCGCAACGATCGGACCGCTGCCGAGAAGGCGTTTGAGAGCGTCGTCAAGCTCAATCCTCGCGCCGCGGCGGCACGACTCCAACTTGCTCGCCTGCAGCTCGCCCGCGGCGAAGCGGCCGGCGCGCTCGAGTCGGCCGAAGAAGTCTCGCGCGAGCGTCCCGACGACGTCGACGCGGCAGTGCTGATGTCGAAAAGCCTTCGGGCTAAAGGCGATCTGCCGCGAGCTGAACGTGAACTCGTGTCGCGGATCTCTCGAAATCCCGGCGCGGCGCCTCTTCACGTCGAGCACGGGTGGGTCGCGCTGCAGAGCAATGAAGTGCCAGCGGCACGCAAGGCGTTCGAGGAAGCGCTTCGTTTAGCCCCTGGCTCCTACGACGCCTTGGTCGGGCTCGTGACGACCGACCTCGCCCAGCGAAACATCGCCAGTGCCCGGGCGCGCATCGCCGCCTGGCAGCAGCGAGCGCCAGATGATCCACAAGTGAAGATCCTGTCAGCTCGTGTGGCGCTCGCATCCGGTCAAACGGCCGAGGCCGAACAGACGCTTCGCACCGTGGTCACCCAAGACCCGTCGCAGTTGGATGCGTACGATCTCCTCGGCCGCATCGCCATGGTGAACGGTCAGCTCGATCGGGCACTCGCCGAATACCAGTCGTTGGCGACCCGCTCGCAGAGCCCTGCCGGACCACTGACGCTGGTCGGAATGATCCATGAGGCACGCGGCGAGCGCGACGGTGCGAAGCAGCAGTACGCGCAAGCGCTCGCCAGCGATCCCAATGCCGGCGTCGCCGCGAACAATCTTGCCTGGATGTACGCAGAGGAGGGCCGGTTGGACGACGCGCTGCGGCTCGCGACTGTGGCGCAGACGCAGCTGAAGCGGCCCGAATCGGAGGACACACTCGGCTGGGTCTACTATCGCAAAGGGCTGTGGCAGCACGCGATCAGCTCCTTCGAGCGCGCCGCAGCCAAAGCGCCCACCAATCCGGTCTACCAATACCATCTCGGTCTCGCCCAATTGAAGCAGGGCAACGACGCACAGGGGCGCGCCGCGCTGAAGCGGGCCTTGTCGCTGAAGCCCGATTTCAATGGCGCAGACGTCGCGCGCAAGGCGCTGGAAGAGAAAGAAACAAAGTAGACGTCGAACGCGAGGCGCGCTCAGGGAATTCAGCATTCCGAATTCTCAGCCGACACCGGTTCTGAAATCAGTTTTAGTCAGTCCCCTCTGAACTGCAGCGCCTCGGCGAGATGGTTGGCTCCGATGTCGACGGCGCCGTC
>JBPYFA010000555.1:0-19838 GCA_051986585.1 Vicinamibacterales bacterium
GCTGGGAAGAGATCTCCTGGGACGATGCGGTCGCGAGGGTCGCGAAGAAGCTTCGCAAGACACGCGACGAGACCTGGATTGCCACCGAGCAAGTCGATGCGCCCGAATTGTCCGTCGATCGTGCTTCGGGGGACCGGCTTCAGAACGCCCCCCGCTTCATCCCGCACGAAGGCGGCAAGAGGGAGGTGCCGGTCAATCGGACCGACGCCATCGGTTTCATGGGCGGCGCCCAGAACACCAACGAGGAGTGTTACCTGTTCCAGAAGGCGGCCCGATTACTTGGCCTCGCCTACGTCGAACATCAGGCCCGGCTTTGACATAGCCCCACAGTCCCCGGTCTGGGGGCATCCTTCGGGCGTGGCGCGATGACCAATCACTGGGTCGACCTCCAGAACTGCAAGACTGTCCTGGTCGAAGGCAGCAACGTCGCCGAAAACCACCCGATGGCCTTCAAATGGATCCGAAAGGCTCAGGAGAATGGCGCCAAGCTGATTCACGTCGATCCGCGATTCACGCGGACGTCGGCGGGGGCCGACATCTACGCGCGCCTCCGCCCCGGCACCGACGCGGCGTTTCAGAACACGATGATCAACTACATCATCGTGAACAAGCTCTACGACGAGGACTACGTCGTCACCCACACGAATGCGCTTTACCTGAGCGACGAAGCGTTCGAGTTCAAGGATGGCGTCTTCAGCGGCTTCGACGAGAGCACGCACTCTTACGACACCAAGACCTGGGGATACCAGCTCGACGCGAAGGGATACGCGCGGATGGCAAAGAGCCTCGACGATCCGCATTGCGTGTTCTCGCGTCTGAAGACTTTCGTCTCGCGCTACACGCTGGAAATGGGCGAACAGATTACCGGCGTTCCCGCGGATCAGATCAAGTTGATCGCGGAGACGATGGCGAAGAACCGCCCTGGCTCGATCCTCTACGCGCTTGGGATGACCCAGCACACGACCGGTGTGCAGGGTATCCGATCGTTCACCATCCTGCAACTCCTGCTCGGTAACATCGGCAAACCCGGCGGCGGCGTCAACGCGCTGCGCGGCGAGCCCAACGTGCAGGGGGCGTGCGACATGGCGGTGCTCTACAACTACTACCCGGGCTACCTCAACTCGCCGACCAATGCCGAACCGACGATTTACCACTACGTGCGCAAGAACGGCATTGCCGACAGTCGCTACCTCGTGAACATGCTCAAGTCGTTCTTCGGCGATGCCGCCACGTTCGAGAACGGCTATCGCTACGAGTGGCTGCCCAAGCGCGACGCCGTGAAAGATTACGGCACGCTGCCGATGTTCGAGGACGCCCTCGCTGGAAAACTGAAGGTGCTGTGGGTGGTCGGGCAGAATCCCGGTGTCACGCTGCCTAATCTCACGCTGACGTTCGATGCGATGGCGAAGCTCGAGACGCTAGTGGTCCAGGAGATTTGGGAGACCGAGACCGCGGCGTTCTGGAAGCGGCCCGGGGTGGACCCGAAGACCATCAACACTGAAGTCATCCTGCTGCCCGCTGCATTCTTCATGGAAAAGAACGGCACGATCAGCAACTCGGGCGGAATGGTCCAGTGGCGGCACGCTGCCGTGAAGCCGCCCGGCGACGCAAAGCCGGACGGCGAGATCGTGGACCTCGTTTTCCGTAAGGTCCGCGATCTGCTCAAGGACTCCGCCAAGCCGCAAGACGAGATCGTGAAGAAGGCATCGTGGACCTACACGACCGCCGAAGATGTCCTGCGCGAGATCAATGGCTACGCGCTTCGCGACAACCCGGAAATCGGCCTCAAGAAGGGCGATCTGATTCGCAGGGTCAGCGATCTTCGCAGCGATGGATCGACAGCATCGGGCGCGTGGATCTACGCGGGCGTGTTCGCTGGCGGCGAAAACCTGTCGAAACGCCGCGACTCGACAACCGATCCGGGAGGCCTCGGTCTCTATCCGGGTTTCGGCTGGACGTGGCCGAACAACATGCGCATCCTCTATAACCGTGCGTCGTGCGACAAGGAGGGCAAGCCGTATCCGGACTCGAAGCCGGTTATCTGGTGGGACGAGCAGGCGAAACGCTGGACCGGGCACGACGTGCCGGATGTTCCTGTGGCGACCGACGGACCGAAGACGCCGAACGGACAGCGTGCGTTCCATCTCGGCGCCGAGGGGGTCGGACGACTCTTCGCGGCCGTCTACAAAGATCCCGACCCGAGGTACACGGATTACTGGCGCGACGTCGCCTACGTGCCCAAGGACGGGCCGCTTCCTGAGATGTATGAGCCTGTCGAGAGCCCGGTGGAGAACCTTCTCCATCCGCAAGTGAAGAGCAATCCAACGCTCAAGTATCCGCGCGTCAAGTCGCATCAGCCAATCGGCACTGTCGACAAGTTCCCCTACGTGCTGATGACATCGACGGTCGCCGAGCACTGGTGCGCCGGATCGACGACGAGGAATATTCCGTGGCTCAACGAGCTCGTGCCCGAGCCGATGCTGGAGCTGCCCGCCACGCTCGCCACGAACCTGGGGATTCAATCGGGCGACTGGGTGAAAGTGTCGTCGGCGCGCGGCGAACTCGAGGTCAAAGCGCTCGTCACGCCACGCATGAAAGCGCTCAAGATCGGCGGTCAGGACGTCACCGTGGTCTGGATGCCGTACAACTGGGGATTCCAGGGGTTGTCGACCGGCGCAAGCGTGAATCACCTCACCATCGATGCCGGTGACCCCGGAGCTGGAACCCAGGAGACCAAGGCCTGTCTCGTCAACGTCGTCAAGAGCGACCGCCCCGCCAGGCGAAGGTCTGACTCACCCAGGGGACGCATATGAGCGAGGCTGTCGCGACCGGTCCAATCAGGACCACGCTGGTCGACATCGCCAACTGCATCGGCTGCCGCGCCTGCCAGGTGGCCTGCAAGCAGTGGAACGAAAAGGACGGCGAGGAGACCTTTTTCGAGTCCGACCTCGGCTTCCAGAATCCGGCGACCCTGAGCGCGAAGACGTACACGCTGATCGCCTTTCATGAGGCAGAGAATCCAGCATCGCCAGGCGGCGTCGAATCGGCGTTCGTGATGCAGCGGTGTCTCCACTGCCTGGAGCCGGCCTGCGTTTCTGCGTGTCCGACGACCGCACTTCAAAGGCGGGCGGACGGTCCGGTGACGTACGAGGCGAGCGAATGCATCGGCTGCCGCTATTGCCAGCTGGCGTGTCCGTGGGACGTGCCGACCGCGGAGTGGAATTCGCACGCTCCGAAGATTTCGAAATGCACGCACTGCGCCGACCGGATTGAACAGCCGGTGCCGATTGCATTCAATGGCCAGGCGCTTTCGAGCGACGAGAGCAAGCGATTCAGCGGAACGATCGCGACTCCCGCCTGCGTCAAGTCGTGCCCCGCCGACGCGCTGCGGTATGGCACTCGCGACGAGATGTTGGCGGAAGCGCGCCGACGGATCGCAGCGAGACCCGACAGATACGTCAATCACATTTATGGCGAGAAGGAGCTCGGCGGAACCAGTGTGCTGTATCTCTCCCGAGTGCCGTTCGAGAAACTCGGCTTCCCGACGTACGGCGAAAAGCCATTTCCGGCATTCACCGCGGCGGCACTCGGCGCAGTGCCTCCAGCGGTGATGGCGGTCGGCGCCGCGCTCGGCGCATTCTACGCATTCTTCCGGAAACGGGCGCAGAAAGTCGCCGACGAGGCCGCGGCATCACACGATCACGGTCACGTCGAATTCGAGCCGCTTCAGGCCGCGCTGAGCACGCCGTTCAATTGGGTCCTTCTCCTGCTCATGGCATTCGGGGCGATCTCGTTTGTCGCCCGCTTCGTCCTGGGGCTGGGCGGCAGCACCAACCTCTCCGACACGTATCCGTGGGGCCTGTGGATCCTTTTCGATCTGGTGTGGATCGCCGTCGCCGCCGGCGCGTTCGCGATGGCCGCCGTGATCTACGTCTTCCAGCGAAAGGATCTCTACGGCCTCGGCCGCACGGCGGTTCTGATGGGGCTTTTAAGCTACTCGTTCGTGACCGTCACCCTGCTCGCCGATCTTGGTCTCCCGTGGCACGCCTACCAGCTGGCGCTGCAGGCGCCGGAACACTCGGCGATGTTCGAGGTCTCCTGGTGCGTCGGTCTCTACGTCACGATCCTCCTGCTCGAATTTCTGCCGGTGCCGTTCGCCCGCTACGGATACGCGGGTGCCGCCGACGTCTTGCGGCGATGGAACGGTGCCTACGTGGCGGCAGCGGTAACGCTGTTCGTCTACCTCATGTCACGGAACGTCTTTTACGCCCTCGGGGCGGCGGTGGTCTTCGGCACGCTCGCCTGGCTCTTTCGCGCGCGTGATTCTCAGGCCGAGCCGATCATGCTCGCGATTGCGGCGGTGACGCTGTCGACGATGCACCAGAGCTCGCTTGGCTCGTTGTACTTGCTGATGCCGAACATGCTTGCGGCGCAATGGTGGTCGCCGGTGCTGCCGGTCTCGTTCTTTCTCTCGTCGATCGCGGCCGGCACCGCGCTGGTGATCGTCATCGACATGTGGATCGCGAAGGGTTGGCACCGGCGGCTCGAGATCACGCGGCTCGCCGCTGTCGGACAGATCGCATTCTGGGCGCTGTTCGTATATCTCGCGTTCCGCCTCGGCGACATGGCGGTGCGCGGACAGTTCAGCGGCGCGCTCTCAGGCCGTCTTGGCCTCGCGTTCGCCGCCGAGATTCTCCTCGGCGGCATCGTGCCGCTCGTCCTGCTGGCACCGCGGGCTCTCCGGCAGCGTCCAGCCGTGCTCTCGATCGCGTCGCTCCTCGTCGTCCTTGGCGTCGCCTACAACCGGATGAACGTCGTGCTGTTTGCCATGACCTTCCGCGGCAGGATGCCGTGGGACGTGGCCGAAAGCTACTTTCCGTCGGTCGTCGAGTGGGGCATTTCGATCGGGCTGATTGCCGCGACGATTTTCCTATTCGGCCTGGCTGCCCGCCTGATGCCTGTTCTCACCAAGGCGCAACGCGGCGAGGTGGGGCTGAGCCGATGACGCGGGATTGCTGGGTGGAGGCCCATGCATATCTTCGCCCGCTCGCCGATCTTTCAGCGGAGATTAATCGCGCGGCAGACGCGATTGCGATCGTCGAGGCGTCGGTTCCCGATTGGGATGATTACCGCGCCGATTTCCTCGCCGGCGTGACGCTGTTGCAGAGTGCTGCCGCTGCGGTCGATCTGGAACCGGGCGGCCGAACCGCGGCCGCATTGATCGAGAGCCTGGCCTTGGCCCGCCCATCCGGATGGCTCGCGGAGGAAACGCGCGCGCTTCACGCGGAGTTGCAGCGCGGACCTCACGCCGCCCGCCGCATTGTTGATCTCCTGCTGGGGGACCAAAGCACTGCGCCGCCGTTCCCCGGGTTGCTGCGTTACCTGGGTTGGACCGCCATGGCTCGGTTCATCAATCCAGTCGTGCTCGCCTTCAACAATTGGCGCGATGAAGAGAGGTGGCAGCGCAGGTATTGCCCGACCTGCGGATCGTTGCCAGCAATGGCGCAGCTTGTCGGTGAAGAACACGGGCGCCAGCGTTTCCTGTCGTGCGGCTGCTGCAGCACGCGTTGGCAGTTCAAGCGCACCTGCTGCCCGTTTTGTGAAACCGACTCGCAGCGTCTGGAGAGCGTGATCGTCGAGGGGGAATCCGGATTACGCATCGACCACTGCGCGTCCTGTGGCGGTTACCTCAAGACCTACGATGGACATGGAAACGAGGGCCTGCTGCTAGCGGACTGGTCCTCGCTGCATCTCGACCTGCTCGCTTCCGATCGCGGACTGAAGCGGCTCGCCGCTTCACTATACGAGTTCGAGCCCACGGCCGATGAGCGGTTCTGAAGCCGATCCGAGAGGGAGGGCAGCTGGGGCGTTGACGTATCGCGGATGATCATTTCCTCGCTGTCCCGCACTTCTCGGAGATACTGTGTCAAGCGGTGTCTAGTTCGGCCATGTTTGCGCGTCTCACCAGACGTCTTCTCATAAGCTAATTCGCCATATGCTGCAAACCCCCGATGACGCGCAAGTGGTAGAGGGCCGTGGCGGATTGCCGATGGTACGGATCACATCGCCAGACGTCTCCGCCGAGATGTACTTGCACGGCGCGCAGGTGACATCCTGGAAACCGGCAGGAATCGAAGAGGTGTTCTTCGTCAGCCGGCAGGCGCGATGGGAACACGGCCGAGCGATTCGCGGCGGCGTGCCCGTCTGCTTCCCCTGGTTTGGAAACCACGCCCAATATCCGACGGCGCCTGCGCACGGGTTCGTCCGGACGAAGGCCTGGCAGCTCGACTCGATCGAACAGAGCGACGGCGCGATCACCGTCACCATGTTCACAGAGAGTGACGACGAGACCAGGCCATGGTGGCCGGCTGATTTTCACCTGACTCTGCATGCGACGTTCGGCTCGACGCTGACCCTGGCGCTCGTCGTGACCAACACCGGCACGGCGACGATCCGCTTCGAGGAGGCGCTTCATTCGTACTACCGCGTCGGCAATATCCAGGATGTTCGAGTGCGCGGCCTCGATGCGACGACATTCCTGGACAAGGCCGATGCGAATCTCGAGAAGGTGCAGCAAGGCGACATCGCCATCGTCTCAGAAACGGACCGCGAGTTCCTCGACACGCGCGGCCCCGTCGACGTGGACGATGCCGCGCTGCGCCGACGCGTCCGCACCGTGAAGGATCGGTCGCTCACGACGGTTGTCTGGAATCCCTGGGTGACGAAGGCGCAGGCCTTGTCGGACCTCGCTGACGACGAGTGGTCCGAGTTCGTCTGCGTCGAGACCTGCAATGCCGCGGCGTTCGCCGTCCAATTGGCGCCCGGTCAACAACACACGATGCGGTCGGTGGTCAGCGTCATCCCGCTGTGACCGGTCGCGGCACGTAAGCACTCGAGCCGATAAGGGCTCTTACTCTGCGCGAAGCGCCGGACTTCGGATCGCACGATGCGGCAAGACCGGCTGGCATCGCGATCGGCGTCCGAATGCAAAGACCTCAGGGACGACCGACGAACCGGACAATCGCCTGAATCATCTGCTCGCCGTCAACGAGCGCGGCGTCGTTATGATCGGCGTCGATCTCCACAAACGCCTTCGGCGCGGTGATGGCATCGTACAGCCGGCGCGTGTGATCGATGGGAATGATCGTGTCCGACGTGCCGGCGATGACGAGCACCGGGCTGCGAATCTGGGGTGCACGATCGATGGATGGAAAGCGATCGCGCAGCAGCAGCCTCACTGGCAGCAGCGGATAGTGATGCTGGCCGACAGACGCGAGCGATGCGAATGGCGATCGCAGGACGAGGGCCGACGGCGGATGCTCGACCGCGAGACGCAGCGCGACCGCGGCGCCGAGCGATTCGCCGAAGTAGACGACACGCGCCGGATCGATGTCCCGTCGCCCGAGCACGTACGCGCGCGCCGCCTCCGCATCGGCTGCGAGGCCTTCCTCATCTGGCGAGCCGGGGTTGCCGCCGAATCCGCGGTAGTCAGTCAGCAGCACGTTGAAGCCGTGGCGCTGAAGCGCGGCGGCCAATGTCGCTCGATAACCCCGATGGCCGGCGTTTCCGTTGAAGACGACGAACGTCGGACGAGGCGGCGAACCGGATCCGGCGACGAACCAGGCACTGAGCCGTAAGCCGTCCGCCGTCGTGAACGTCACGGCCTCGGCACGCGCGAGTCCTGCCCGATCGAGTGATGGCGTGTTCGTGTCAGGGAAGTAGATCAGCCGCCGGTGTCCGATCCAGGCGAGCGCCAGCACGGCAACAACGATCACCGCCACGAACACGAATACCTGGACCATGCGGCGAATCAACTCGGTCTTCCGATGAAGAGCGTCTGTGAATGACAAGGCGCTCGTCGCAAACCATGTATTGTTGCACTTTCCCGTCCGGCCTCTCTTCGACACGGCGGAGCACGCTCGGTTCTACGCGATAGCCTTGCGGTGCACGTGTCGGCTATCCTCGTCAAACGTGGACCTCTCCACCGTCCCGGACGCCATGCGGCGTATTTTCGTGTCGCTAGGCCTGCTCCAAGAGCACGAAGAATTGCACGCACTGCCGCTTGCAGGCGGCGTTTCGTCGGGTATCTACCGAGTCGATCTGCGTTCCGGCTCGTACTGCGTCAAGCAGGCGCTGCCCCGGCTCAAAGTCGCGAAAGAGTGGAGAGTTCCGGTCGAGCGCGTCTTTTCGGAAATCGACTACTTGCACACCGTGAGCACGATCGCGCCAGGCCGCGTGCCGCAGGTGATTGGGCGCGACGATGCGACCAAGAGTTTCGTGATGGAGTGGTTCGGGCCAGAGTTTCGCAACTGGAAAGCACAGTTGCTTGCGGGTGACGTCGATCCGCAGGTCGCCACGCAAGTGGGCGATGTGCTTGGCCGAATCCATTCCGCAACCGCCGATCGGGCAGATATTGCCGCCCGCTTCGCGACCGACGACAACTTCTATGCGATCCGGTTGGAGCCGTACCTCGTGGAGAGCTCGCGCGTGCACAGCGAGCTGTCGGACCCGCTGCTTTCACTGGTGATGCGGACGGCCCAGACGAGACGCGTGCTCGTGCATGGAGACGTCAGTCCGAAGAACATCCTCGTTGGGCCGGACGGTCCGGTGCTCATCGACGCGGAGTGCGCGTGGTTCGGCGATCCAGCCTTTGATTTGGCATTCTGCCTGAACCACTTCTTCCTCAAAGCGGCGCACATGCCACAGTATGTGGAAGGCCTGATGCGATGTGTGTCGATGATGACACGGGCGTATCACGAACATGTCGATTGGGAGCCGAACAGTCAGCTCGAAGCCAGGGTCGCATCGTTGCTGCCGGGGCTCACGCTCGCACGCATCGACGGCAAATCACCAGTCGAATATCTCGACGCTCCGACGCGCGAGGCCGTACGTGCCTTGGCGATCACCTTCCTTCATCGGCAGCCGACAACGGTCGAGGAGATGGTGACCGCCTGGGGTCAGGAGCTGATCCCGTGAAGATCACGCAGGTGGTCGCACGCCGCATCTGGGACTCGCGTGGACGGCCAACAGTGGAGGTCGAGGTCGTCAGCGAGGATGGAACAAGCGGAATCGGCATCGCCCCGGCCGGCGCGTCGCGCGGTACACGCGAGGCCGCGGAACTCCGTGATGGCGGCAATCGGTTCAACGGGCTCGACGTGCAGCAGGCGATCGCCGGGATCGAGCGTGAAATTGCCCCGGCTCTGGTCGGACGCGACACTGCGGAACAAGCCGGCATCGACGCGATGCTCATTGCGCTCGATGGCACCCCAAACAAGTCACGTCTCGGTGGCAACGCGTTGATCGCGACGTCGCTGGCGGTGCTGCATGCCGCGGCGGCCACCAAGCGCACGGCGCTGTGGCGATACATCGCAGACGGCCACGACGTGAGTTTGCCGTTACCGCAGGTTCAGATCTTCGGTGGCGGCGCCCACGCCGCGCGGCGTGTCGACGTTCAGGACTTCATGGTCGTCGCCATAGGCGCGACGTCGTTCTCGCAGGCGCTGGAGATGACAGCCGAAGTGTACCGGTGCGCTGGCGAGCTCCTCGGCGAGCGTGGGCGCTCGATGGGCGTCGCAGACGAAGGTGGATGGTGGCCGAGTTTCGCGCACAATGAGGAAGCACTCGAGACGTTGGTCGAGGCTATCGAGCGCGCCAAACTCGCGCCTGGTGACGATATCTCGATCGCGCTGGATGTCGCCGCCTCCCAGTTCCGCCACAACGGGCGATATCGCCTTGCGCTCGAGCAGCAGGAACTCGACTCGGACGCGCTGTGCGAACGGCTCGTGCGCTGGATCGACAAGTACCCAATTGTCTCGATCGAAGACCCGGTGGCGGAAGACGACGAAAGCGGCTTCATCGCGTTCACACGTGCCGTGGGCGACAGGATCCAGGTCGTTGGCGACGACTATCTCGTGACCAGTGCGGATCGCGTGGGGCATGCGGCGGCCGTGGGGGCTTGCAATGCCGTGCTCGTGAAGCCGAATCAGGCGGGCACCGTGACGGAGACGCGCGTCGCCCTCGATGCGGCGAAGCAGGCAGGCTACGGGACGATCGTGTCTGCCCGTTCCGGTGAAACGGAAGACGTCGCGATCGTGCACCTCGCCACGGGGTGGAACGCCGGCCAGCTCAAGGTCGGCGCTTTCGCCCGCAGCGAGCGGATGGCGAAGTGGAATGAGGCGCTGCGGATTGAATCGCGATCGAGTCTGCCCTTCGCCGGTGGCGCGGCTCTGCAACGGCGCGTCGCGGGCGGATCGTAGAACCGATCGGGCGGATTCAGAGGAGCTGCAGCCCGGCGGACCGCGCGAAGTGCCGGAAGTCCCGATCGCGCGTGACGAGCGGCGTCGCCTGGTCGACACAGTTCTGCGCGATGAGCGCGTCGGCGACCCGCGCCGTATGGCGCTGCTTGAGGATCGACGCTCGCAGCATCCCTGCCCGGGCCCAGAATCCGGGCTCCACCTCGAGGATTGGGAGTGACGCGAGCAGATCGCGGACGCGACGCGGCAGCCCCGGATCGCTCAGGATCTCGGAAAGCACGACAGCAGGCAGGGCCAGTTGATGGTGATCGAGGGCCGACTGAATGATGTCCACATCGTCGCCCGACTCGCCCTCGAGAAACGCGACCATCGAGCTGGTGTCAACGGCAATCACCCGCGATCCTCGCGAAGCTTCCGCAGATCGAGCGAGAACCTCACCGCGCCGCGGAGCCCGGCCACCTTCCGGAACGTCTCCCCCGCCGCAACCAGGCGCAAACCCTGACGCACCGTTTCCGTGACCCCCTGGCCCGACGACCGCTGGGCGCGCTCGAGCAGGTCGGCCGGCACGTGAACGGTGATCTTGCGTTCCTCAATCTCCATACTCAACGATACCATAACAGATGCCAGCATGCTATATGGCGTCGCTGGCGATCGACCGTGCCGATCTCCGATCTTCATTGCTGTTGCAGGACGATCTTTGGATCGAGCCGCGACGCCTGCCAGGCAGGAATGAAGCTCGCTGCCAGGACCACAACAAGCATCAAGCAGGACACCATCAGGTAGGTCCAGGTGTCCCACGCCGTCACCCCATGCAGCATGGCGCCCAGCGCGCGACTCGACACGACAGACAGCAGCAAGCCCAGTGTTATCCCGACGACCGCCAGCCAGAGTCCCTGCGAGAGCACCAACCGCAGAACGTCCGTGGCCGTGGCACCAACCGCCAGACGAATGGCGAACTCGCGTCGTCGTTGCGCGGTTACGTACGAGACGACGCCGTACAAGCCCACGCTGGCAAGCGTCAGGGCCAGAGCTGCGAAGACGCTTATCAGCACGGTGTTGATCCACTGGCCACGCAATGTTCCGTCCAACACGGCCTGCATCGGCCGCACGTCATAGAGTGGCTGGTCGGGATCCACTTCGTGGATCGCGGCTCGTATCGGCGCGGTGGCCGACGAGGGATCGCCAGTCGTTCTGATGACCATTGCCATCCGGTCTTGCGTGCGCTGTTGATGCGGCCAATAGACCTGCTGCCGTAGATCGCTGTCGAGTCCCTCCTGGCGAATATGTCCGACGACGCCAACGATCTCGACCCATCGCGCCTCCGGAGAGTCAATCGTGAAGCGCTTCCCGATCGGACTCTCCGCTGCAAAGATCGCCCGTGCGAGCCGTTCATCGATCACGCCGACCGCCGTGTGGTCCGGCGCGTCACCGTCGCCGAACGTTCTTCCCGCGAGAATCGGGACATCCAACGCACGGAAGTAGTCCGCGCTGACCGATCGCCAGTCGGTGTTGACACGCGCGTCCTTGCCTTCGAACCGAATCACCCCCGCCTGCATCTGCCCACCCATCGGCAATCGGTTGACGATGCCGACGGCTTCAACACCGGGCACGGCCCGCACGCGATCGATCAGTCGTTCGAGATATCGCGCCACGGCGGCATCGTCGCCATACTTTGTGCGGCTCACCGCGAGATGCAGGCTCAGGACTTGTGCCGCACGGAAGCCCGTGTCGGTCGAGCGCAATTGCGCAAAGCTTCTCATCAACAATCCTGCTGTGACCAGAAGGAGAACGGTGCAAGCGATCTCGACCACGATAAACAGTCCACGCGCGCGTCCGTTCGTCCCGGGTCCGCGTTCGAGATCACTGTGGATCTGGGCCGCAGGGGCAAGTGAGACCAGGAAGGCCGCGCCCATGGACAAGATGATCGATGCGGCCAAGACGGGACCGTGCAGCCCGATCTCGGCAAGGCGCGGCATGCTCGCAGGGAGCAGAGGGATCACCAGCCGCAGCAACCAATGTGCCGACACGACGCCGAGAACAGCACCGGCGATGGCTAACGGAATCGCCTCGGCAAAGAACTGTCGTGCCAGTCGGGATCGCGTCGCGCCAAGAGATGCTCGGAGCGAGAACTCTTGGGCGCGGTTCGAGGCCCTGGCCAGGAGAAGATTTGCCAGGTTGACGCCGCCCACCAAGAACAAGACGCCGACGGCCGCGAGCAACAGGAGCAGTGCGTGGCGGACCGGGCCGGTCATGTCCCGGAGCATGGGCTCGACGAACACGCCGGAAGCCCGATCCGTCTGCGGATAGTCACGCGCGAGATGTGCCGCCAGCACGGTCATGTGCGCGCGAGCCTGGTCGATGGTCACCCGAGGCTTCAGGCGCGCCACACACAAATAGCTGTAGTCGCGTCGTTCTCTGAGTTGATCGGGCGGAATGTACAGCGGCGTCCACAATTCGAAATCACGGCTGGGATATTGGAAGGCGTCTCCCATAACGCCGAGGACCTCATAGGGGGAGCCATTCAACAAAATCTTGCGACCGACGATGGACGGGTCGCTGCCGAACCGCCGTTGCCAGAGGCCGTGGCTCAGCACAGCGACGCTCGAGGCCCTACCGGGATCGAGCTGTTCCGCGTCGGTATAGACGCGACCGATCACAGGTTGCGCTCGCAGCGTCGAAAAGACGCTGGCAGTGGCCCGTGCCCCCTGGAGCCGTTCAGGCTCACCGCTTCCCGTCAGGTTGTAGTTGGCGACCGGACGGGTCAGACCGAGATCTTCGAACACCTGCTGTTGCTCGCGCCAATCGAAGTAATCTGCCGCGCCGGCGTACGCCGCTTGAAAACCCAGCTCCCGAGGTGAGGAACCCAACGTCACCAGCCGATCGGGCTCGTTGTACGGGAGATCGCGAAGCAAGACGCCATAGACGATCGAGAAAACGACCGTTATGGAAGCGATGCCGAGGGCGAGGACGAGAATGCCCGAACACGCAAACGCCGCGTTGCGGCGAAGCTGCCGAATCCCGTACCGAATATCCTGCATCGTGGACTCGATCGCCGCGGTGCCCCATGCCTCGCGCGTGTGCTCTTTGATCCCTTCGAGCCCACCGAAGGCGAGCCGCGCCTGTCGCCGTGCGTCCGCAGGCGGCCACCCGGCGCTTTCGAGGAATGCTGCCTGCCGCGCCAGATGATCCTCAATCTCGGCCTTCAAGTCTCGCTCGGCGCTCTCTCGGCGCACCAACGCGCGGACACGATACCGAAATTCGTTCCAGCACTCGCGCACCATGTTGGATTTTCGCTACTTCATGTTGAGGACGAATCCAACCGCCGTCGTCAGACGCGCCCACTCGTGGGATTCGACCGAGAGCTGCTTGCGGCCGAGTTTCGTCAGCTCGTAGTACTTCGCATTTCGATTGTTATCGGACGGCCCCCATTCCGCCGCGACCCAGCCACGCCGTTCGAGTCGGTGCAGTGCGGGGTAGATCGAACCTTGCGGGATTTGGAGCACTGCGTTCGACACCTGGCGAAGGCGCTGGGAGATCGCCCAGCCATGCAAAGGCTCGAGCGACAGAACTTTGAGGATGAGCAGATCGAGGGTGCCCTGCGGCAGCTCGAGACGTTCAGTGGCCATGAGGGACCCTCTACGCTTCTACAGGAGTCCGACTATAAACGGCTTCCTGCAGAAGCACAAGAGGTGAGTGTTTGACACCCGAGCCGCCGTCGCGCTCATCGGGCCGGCAGCTCGCTTCCGAGGGTCGTCGGCTCCAGAACACCGCTGCAAGGGCAATGGCGTAGGCGCGGGTTCCCGCCATTGGCTATCATGGCCAAAAGACATGAGGTTGAGGGGTCGAGTCGTTGTCGCGTTCGTGTGCCTTCAGGCGATGTCTTTGGCCTGCAGCTCCCATAACGCTCCGGCTGGACTGCCCCTCCCGTCACAGCCTGACCGACCGCCACAACCTCAGAGTCCGGTTCCCTCCACGCCAAAACCGACATCGCCAGTCTCGCCGGCGACGCCGCCCGCCGAAGCCGGATCCGCCGACTGCGCGTTAATCGCTGAAGCGGGCGAACCGGTTGCGACCGTGGCCGTCACCGAGCCTATCAATTCTTCGAACGCGCCCCATCCATCGAACGATAGCGAGCGCTTGCTGTTCCGTCAGCTCTACGAGACGCTGGTGCGAACCGATTGCCAAGGACGGTTAAGTCCCGGCCTGGCCGCTTCGTGGCAACTCGATACGAACGGCCGTACGTGGATCGTCACGCTGCGGGAGAACGCCAGGTTCTCCGACGGCACGCCGGTCACGGCGGCTGACGTGCAGGCGAGTTGGACTGACGGCGCTGGAGGAGAGCTGCGCCCGTCCGTCAGGGGGCTCGTTCAATCGGTGGTCGTTATCGGCGATCGAGCGCTTGCAATCGTTCTGCGAAGTCGACGCGTGGACGTGCCGCTGGCGCTTGCGCATACCGATCTTGCAATTGCCAAGTCTGTCGCTGGGTCGCAGTGGCCGCTTGGAACGCGATCCAGCCGGATCGCCACACAAGCGCACCCTGCGGCCGCCAGAGCTGCGGTGATTACTGTCGATCGAGACAATCTGCCGGCCGTCCGGTTTGTGGTCGCTGCCGGTGATACGCGGGATCTCCTCGATCAGGGAGTGGACGTACTGGTGACACGCGATCCCGCGACGCTCGAGTACGCAGCCACGCTGCCGCAGTTTCGGTCCGTGCCGCTGGCCTGGCAGCGAACTCGCGTGCTTCTTGCACCAGGACGAGCGCGCTCGGCGATGTCGCTCTCAGAGGACGCGCGGCAGGTTCTCGCCGACGATGCGGTGCGAGGGGAGGCGCGAGGAGCGCGCGGCCCGTTCTGGTGGCAGACGATGACGGATTGCGAGGTCACACCCTCTTCGGCGAGAGATCACTCCAAGCCCGTTCCGCAAATCGTATACGACGCGAACGACGGCGCGGCGCGGGACTTGGCGGAGCGCTTTGTCGGTTTGGTTCGCGCGTCGGGTCCGGCCGCAACGGCGTTTCTCGATGTGCTCCTCCCAGACCGTCCAGGCCGGACATACCAGCGCGCGGCCGGGCTGACCGGTGAGTCGCTGGCACGGGCAGAGCGCCGCGGAGCCGATGCTGGTTATGTGACGTCGGTCGACAGCCGGCCCGTTGATCCGTGCCACGAGCTGACGGCGCTGATGGATCGCGCTCCATGGCTCGATCCCGAGACCATCGTCCCGCTGGTGGAGACACGGTTGCAAGCAATTGTGCGGCGCGGCCGGTCGGGCGTGACCGCGGAATGGGATGGGGGACTGGTGATTGCGGCGGTAAACGATCCGAGATAAGAGATGAGCCTGCGCACTCGCCTGCTCCTCGCCTTTGCCGCCGTCGTGCTGATCCCGATTGCGCTGCTGGCGTTCGGACTCCGTCAAGAGATGATCAACCATCTCTCGTCCGAGTACCAGCTGCGGGTTGACAACGCGGTAGAGATCATTCGCGAAGATCTCGCTCGCGAAAGTGCCGGGATCGCGGACCGGCTCGCCTCGCTCGCGAGCGCGCTGCAGAACGACAACAGGTTTCGCTCGGCGGCAGTTGCCGGCGCCGAGTCGGAACGGAGCTATCTGCTCGACTATGCCGGTACGGCGATGCGCCTCACGGGTCTCTCGATGCTTCAGATTCAGGATAGCGACGACCGGATTATCAGCTCTGGTCACTTCCGGAACGAGCATGGCCGGGCTGAGCCTGGACTCGCGTCCGCATTGCAACACGCCCGCGGCGTTGCGTTCGTCACGACTCGTGGCGCGGAGCGTGAATTTCTGGCGCTCGCACGCGCTGAATCGGTGGTGATCGGCGGGCGGACGTTCACCATTATCGGCGGCGTGGCTGTTGATGACGCCTTTCTTGCGCGGCTGGCCCGCGACAGGGCGATCGTCGTGTCGCTCCATTACCCAGGTGGAGAGCTGTCAACCGTTCCACAAACGCTTGACACGACGGACGACACGGCGGTCGGTGAACTGCAGCTTCCGGTGATTCGGACCGGAGCCGGAACACCGCTCGAAGTGGTGCAGGCCCGGCTCGTGGTCGCACAGCCTCTAACCCCCCTCAGGGCGCTACTGCGGAGTACGGATTCATGGGTGCTTGTGACTGCCGCGGGAACCGGAGCCACCGCGCTGCTGCTGGCGGTGTGGGTGTCGTCGCGAATCAGCGGACCCCTGGCTGCTCTTGCCGAAAAGACGGCCGTGCTCGATCTCGATCGCCTCGACGTCGACTTCGATCCCGGCACGGACGAGGTCGGCAGGTTGTCACGGCTGCTTGGTGACCTCGCGGCACGGCTGCGCACCAGCACTGCCCGCATACGGGAGGCCGAACGACGCGCCACGGTCGGTGAGCTCGCGCGACAGATCAACCACGACATCAAGAATGGCCTCATCCCGCTTCGGAACGTGATGCGCCATCTGGCGCAAGTCGAACGGGACGAGCCAGCCGCCCTGCCGGGAGTATTCGCCGAGCGGCGGTCAACGATTGATTCCAGCATCGCCTACCTCGAAACGCTGGCCACGAGCTACCAGCGATTGTCGCCACCATCGGCCCGGCGCGAGTGCGATCTGAATGCGCTGATTACGGAGGTCGTGCGCGCCGCGCAGGGACACGAGAATGTCGAGTTCGGGACCGACCTTCCGAGTGTCCCACCGATCGTCGGAGACCCGGTCGCGTTGCGCCGCATTCTCGAGAATCTGATCGCCAATGCCGTGGACAGCCTCGAGTCGAAACCGGGACGCATCACGGTCTCCACGCAGGTGATCAATCGAGACGGCGGTCTGCCGGCGGTACAAGTGACGGTCGCAGATACCGGGCGTGGAGTGTCCGCCGAGGAGGCCGGTCGGATGTTCAACGATTTCTACACGACGAAGCAGGGCGGCACTGGTCTGGGACTCTCGATCGTTCGACGACTGGTGATGGATCTTCACGGCACGCTCGGCATCGACAGTGCACCTGGCCGGGGCACGCGCGTCACGGTCGATATTCCGGCCGACAGGCCTTCGATCCCGCTCAAGCGAGGTCCGGAGCGCGCATGACGTTGCAGGTTCTGGTGGTGGACGATGTGGCGCCGATGGCGGAGCAATACGCCTACGATCTGAAACGTGTCGGCAGGTACAAAACGATCGTCGCCGCTGGCGGCGATCAGGCGATCGACATCCTTGTCCGGGAGCCGATCGATTGCGTCGTCCTCGATCTGGAAATGCCCGGAACGGACGGCTTCGAGGTCCTGCGGCGGCTGCAGCAGCGTGGCATCGAGACGCCGGTCATCGTGTACACCGGCACCGGCAGCTACGACCGCTGCGTTCAGGCCGTGCAGCTCGGCGCGTACGGGTTCGTCGACAAAGCCGAGCCGATCGAGCGCGTCGTTCAGGAGATCGAGAACGCGGTTTCACGCGGCCGGCTGGTACAGGAGCTTCGCACGCTGCGGTCCCGATTCGATGGTGAGACGGCGCTCATCGGCGCCAGTCCGCCGATGCGATCGCTTGGTGCGGCAATCGCGCGCGTGGCGCCGATTCCAAGCAGCGTGCTGATCGTCGGGGAGAGCGGCACAGGCAAGGAACTGGTGGCCCGCGAACTGCACCGCCGAGGACCTGGCGAGAAGACCCCGCTTGTCGCCGTGAACAGTGCCGCGCTGCCCGAGCAGCTGGTCGAGAGCGAACTGTTCGGCCACGAGCGCGGCGCGTTTACCGGTGCCGATCGCCTGCGCAAAGGCGCGTTCGAGAACGCGGGCGGTGGAACGCTGTTTCTCGACGAGATCGGAGAGCTGCCGCTGCCTGCGCAGGCGAAATTGCTTCGGGTGCTCGAGGAACGGAAGGTGATGCGAGTCGGCGGCGACCGGGCCATCCCGGTGAACGCGCGCGTGATCGCGGCCACCAACCGCGATCTCGAACGCGAGGTCGACGCGGGCCGCTTTCGACAGGACCTCTACTATCGCCTCAACGTCCACACGCTGCGGGTCCCGCCGCTGCGCGAGCGGTTGTCCGACGTCCCAGAGCTGGTCAAGCATCTGCTGCAATCGATCGCGTCGCACCTTGGCGTGCGGTCGAAGACGATTGCGGGGGAGGCCGTCGCGCTGCTCGCCGCTTACGACTGGCGGAAAAACAACGTCCGGGAGCTGCGTAACTGCCTGGAGCGGATGATCATTGCATCCGATGCCGACGTGATCGGCGTGGCCGATGTTCCACCCGAGATTCGCGGGGAGGAGCGGGACGAGGCCGCTGACGCGAGCGCTCCACCCGGAACACTCAAGGCGCTGAAGGCGGAGGCCGAGCGGCAGATCGTGCTCAACGCGCTCGATAGACACGATTGGCACGTCACCCGGACGGCCGAGGCGCTCGGCCTTTCGGATCACTCCAGCCTGTTGAAGATCATGCGTCGCCACGGATTGAGCAACAAGCACCGCGACGCGTAGCCTGCCGCGCCAGAGCTCGTCGCAACTGACATGGCGAGCGACGGCGGAGCCTGCCCCACCAAAGCTCGCATCAATCACTGGGCGAGCGAAGGCGGGAGTTCGCGCGGACACATGCAGCTCTGGATCACGTGGTCGCAAGGACACGACCGTCGCGAGTATCTCCCCGCCCTGACCATTCCACAACTCCCCTAGTTCGATGTAGTTAGCAGCACGTGTCGTCTCCCGTCCACGCTGGCCGCGGGCTTGCCCTGAAGGCTGGCGAACGTCTGACCGCCTTGTAGCGGTCGGCGAACCAAAGGGAGAGACAGATGAAACCCACACGACACGTCACGGCGGCGGTGCTACTCCTCGCAGGGGCCGGGGTCGTCGGCTGTTCGAAGGCGAGCGAAACCGTTCAGGCGAAGGCGGAGTCGGCTGCGCCGGCAGTAGTAAAGCCGGTTGCGACAACCGGCGAGAAGCGGACCGACGGAGAGGGATCGTTGCCGACAACGACGCCGAAGCTCACCAGTCCGGTGTCATTCGGCGATGGCCAGGCGGCATACCAGGCCAGGAAGTACAGCGATGCGACGGCGATATTCGATCTGTATACGACCGAGCGGCCCGCCAACGCCTGGGGACACTACATGCTCGGCCTGTCAGCCTGGAAGATCGGCGACCTCGCAAAGTCCGAGCAAGCCTTCGAAAAGGCGCTGAGCGTCGACCCGAAGCACGTCAAGAGCCTCGTGAACTTGAGCCGCGTCTTGATCGAACAGAAGCGACCCGACGAGGCGGTCGAACGACTCACGCGTGCAGCTGAAATCGATCCTGAGTCGACCGAGGTATTTCGGCTGCTCGGCCGTACCTACTACACGCAAGGGAAGAAAGAGGAGGCGGTGTCTGCCTATCGCCGTGCCATCGAGTTGAACGAGCTTGATGCGTGGTCGATGAACAACCTCGCGCTGGTGTTCCTCGAGACCGGGCGCGCCGACGAAGCGTTGCCTCTCTTGACCAAGGCCACGGAGTTACGGCCGGAGGTGCCGGTCTTTCAGAACAACCTTGGCATGGCACTCGAACACACGGGGGATTTCAGTGCGGCGGCCGATGCGTACAAGGCTGCACTGGCTGCCGACCCTGGATACGCCAAGGCCAAGCGGAACCTGGAGCGCGTTGAAGC
>JBPYFA010000556.1:0-8161 GCA_051986585.1 Vicinamibacterales bacterium
GGTGACATGTACAAGCGTAAGATCGTCCGCATCGCCGGCACCACGTTGTCGGAAAAGCGTGTCACCGTGGAGATCCTACAGGACATCGAGCGCCACCTCGCGCGATACGCGGCGACGCGCGCGACGATCAGCCTCGTCGTGGCCGTCGCCACAGGGCTCGTGTTGTGGGCGCTCGGCATGCACCAGCCTGCCGTGTGGGGCGGCGTCGCCGGACTGTTGAACGTGATCCCGTATTTCGGCCCGATTGCGTTCTCGATCGCGGCGGGCGCCGCCGGCTTCGTGACGACGAACTCCGCCACCCACGCCGCCGTTGTGTTTGGAGCAGCATCGGCAATCGCCATGGCCGAAGGGTTTCTGCTGACGCCTCTCCTGATGGGGCGAGCGGGCCGCATGAACGGCGCCTCGGTGTTTGTTGCATTGACCGTTTGGGGTTTTCTCTGGGGCCTCTGGGGCATGCTCCTCGCCGTGCCCTTGACGATGATGATCAAGGTGATTTGCGAGCACATCGACGGCCTCTATTTCCTCAGCGAACTCTTGAGCGAGGAACCGTGACTGTCAGACCGGCCGATCCCATCGCGCGCAACGTTCGGGCCATCGCGGAGCTGGAGCGCAAGCGTTCCATGACCGCACACGCATGCAGTCACTCACGGACCGAATTACCGCGTTTGCTGGCAGCACGGCATTCATCTGTGGGCACGCCGTCGTCTTTGCGTTGTGGGTTGGGTGGAACCATGGCGCACGGGCTTTCGACCCCTTTCCCTATAGCTTGCTGAACGTCATGGTGTCGCTCGAGGCGATCTTCTTAAGCGGATTCGTACTGATGACCCAGAACCGCATGACGCAGCAGGCGGATCGACGCGCGCACCTCGATCTGCAAGTCAACCTCCTGGCCGAGCAGGAACTGACGGCGATCCTGCAAATGCTCTATGCATTGTGCAAGAAAGCCGGCACGTGCGCGCGGGTCAACGACGCCCGCGTGCAGACCCTGCTCGAGGAGACCGACATCGTACAGCTTGCGATCACACTGGACCAGGAACTGGGCTCCGAACGCTAACGCGCCTACTTGGTGAGGGGAGAGCATCATTGTCTCCTATGGCGTTCACTGGTGCGACCGCCCTTCAACCGTCGGCGCACCGATGTGGTCCTGCTCAAACCCATTAAGCCGGCTGTGTTGTTGCGCGGTGTAGGCCCGCCGCATGTCGTCGATCGCGGACTGCTGCATCACATCGACGGCGGCGCGGCGCTGCAATTGCCGGAGCCCGTTCTCGTCAGCATCCGCGGCGAATCGCCCGTTATAGATGTTGGGTAGCCGCGAAGCGGCGAAGGGGACTGCACACCGCTTTGAACTTGCTACTCAGTGCAGCAGTCAGATCACTTCGGGATGCTGGCGCCAAATCCGCGCAACTCGCGAATGATGTCCGCTTCATTCGAGACGAACATATAGAGAGTGGCGCCGGGAAGCTCGACGGCTTCGCGGTGGGCACTCCAGCTCGTAGATCGGCTCCCATTTGTCCAGTATCCCCCGCCCTCATGCGTAGGCCTGATCGAGCGCGGCCCGCTCGTCAGCGTTTCGTGGCGGAGACTCGAGAAAGAACGCCTCTTTGGTCGTCGTCCGGAAAATGGCGACAACGGGCACACGGATGTGGGCATAGTCTGGCTTGACCCGACCCCGCAGTCGATTGATCTCGAAGCCGCGGAGCAGCGGATGCGGGGCCTGGTCGCGGCCGACCCGTGCTGTGGGTTGGCTGTTATTTGACGGCACACGCGTCCGACAACATCGCGCCGAAGCTGACCGATCACTGATCGATCTCGCGTTGTTCTGCCTCCGGAAAGACGGCGGGCGGCGGCCGAGTCGCCCGCTGTGGCAGCCGCGACGGATCGACCGGCTTCGCCGAGCTTCGGCTCGGCGAGCCACCCGTCGCTCAGGCGAGCTGACGCCGGAGGCGCGAGCTACGGCTCGGCGAGCCAGACAAAGGCTGCCGCGCCGAAGCCGCGCCGCGGCGGAGACGGACATCCACAATCTGCGCCTTGGCATATCGCGCTCTTCCTGCAATACAGTGGTACACGGCCTCGAGCCCCGCAGCCTGAAGTCGGCCGAAGCTACTCAATCAACAACCACGGAAGCGTCGCGTACTTCACCAAGTCAGAGAATTTGTGGCTGTGGCTCACGTCAGCATCGGCCGTCGCGATTTTTATCGCGGCGATCGCGCTAGACCGATCCGCGATATCAACTGATCAATCGTCGTGACGGCCGCTCCGTCGATCTCGGCGAGTTTCTCGATCAACGGCACTCGCATCGGGTGCAATTTGCAATCACGTACAAAACGGATACGCCGATTGCCCTAAGCCGGCGCGAAACGGCTGGGGTCGTGCGGTCTGAGGATTGCTTTATTGAAGGGTTGTGCCGACGACGCCTGTTCGGGTCTTCGTGCCGGAGCACTGCAAGCTGTGCCGTGCATTTGGAACGGTCGTTCTCGAAACGACTATCGAGCGCGGACAGGTGCGGTTGACGTGGTGTTGCCGCGCGTGTGGCGAGGAGTGGCCGGTCACTCGCGGCGAGACGAACCATTTCGTCGAGCGTCGAAAGGGTGCTTCGGATCGGCGGCGCATGACGCGAGGTAATCGTCGCAAGCATTAACGGTGCGTTGCGTCACCGCTTTGCTGCCGTCCCTGGATCCGTCAAACGAAACCACCAAAGGCCACGCTATCCCGGATTCCACCAGGCTTCGTCGAAGCTGTTCGCCTGGCTGCCGATCCCACGCACCGGCTGGCGATCGCCGCGCGGCGCGACGGCAAACTGTCGGTGAAAATAAAACGACGTCGTCGACGTGTAGTCGTTGATCGGTCCGAACCCTGCCATGTCGACTTCAATCAGATTGCGCGCGCGGAGCAGCGCGGACGTCCGCGGAAACCAGTCCGCATTGTCGAGGATGATCAAACCGCCGGGGCGGAGCGCCTCAACCGCAGCCGATGCGCACGCCAGTCGGCTCTGCCCGTCGATGATGATCACGTCGAACCCGTCGGTCCTGCGGACGGCATTGATGTAGTCGTCGGCATTGCCGGCGAACAGCATCTGGCAATTCGCGGGTACGACAGCACGCATCCGTTCGAACCATTCCCGCTCGTGCTCCACGCTGACCACCCGCTTGGCGATCGCACTCCAGAACAGCGTCGAATTGCCAGCGCCGTACTCGAAAACCGTTCGATCCCGAAAATCGAGTTGGCGAAGATACTCAACCGCCGGATAGGTATACCAGGGGATCGGATGCCCGTCGGCGTCGACGGACTCGTTGCGGGCGACGGTCTTCAGGTAGCCGTACTCCATCGTCAGAATCCGACAGAGGCGCGCAGCGTGCGCCCAATGCACCGGAGAGGCGCGGCTGCGATGCAATCGTTTCGCTGTGGCTTTGAATGGAAAAACGCTCCAGGCCGCGCGCAGGACACGCTTCATGATTGCGATAATACTCGTCGGCCCGCTGTTCAGCGCGAAGGCAGTCGTTCTGAGCTGCTGGCCGGTTGGCTAGTGGCGAACGGTCCGGCGATAGACCTGCCGATCGAATCGGTAGGTGACTCGCTGGCTTGCTTCGGCGCTGGAATTGGTGACGACGGTGAGATCCTTGATCCCCAGTGTGACGCCAGGACCAAGTTCGAAGGATTCCGCCAAGGGCGCTTGCTCATCGGCGAACAAGGAAATCCAAGTGCCGTTCGCTTTCCTGATCACAAACAGTTGGCAGTTGCCGGTGCCGCCACAGAGCAACTTGGTGCCTCGCAGGATGATCCCTGGGCTGGCGCCCAGATCGACTCGTGCCGCCAGTAGTTCCTCGTCCCAGGACTCAGGTGTGTCGAAGGCACCCCGCGCGACTGCATCTAGAACCTGACGCCGCTCTTCTGCTGAGAGCCCAATCCCAGAAATCCGATTCTGCACAGTAGCGATCTGACTTTGCGACATCAGAACGGCGGCAAGCACAGAAACAGCGGCAGCGTGGATTCTCATCGGTTCAATTCTGACGCGGCGTGCGGCGCCTCAGGTGCATGCCGTCGAGGTAACTTCATTGCAATCGGAACGTGACGGTAACGGTCATGATCACAGGCACAGGATTGCCGTCGAGCACAGTGGGTTCGAAGCGCCACCCGGACACAGCCTTCATCGCTGCGAGATCGAGCGGCAACTCGACACTGCGCAAAACCTGGCCGGCCGTTACGCAACCCAGCTTGCTGATGGTCGCCTCGATGATAACGGTTCCCTGAATCCCCGCACGCTGCATCGAGGGCGGGTACAAAGGACGGACGTCCCTTATCTTGTGCGGAGGAGTGAGCACGCCGCCGCCGATTCGGTGGACATCGCCGCCAGTCGCCGTGGTGATCGGATCGGCGTCGATCCAGTCGATGCTGGCTTTGTCCATGGCGATGAAGAGCCATTGTGATTCGGTATCGACGATTCGCGCATTTGGCTGAGCGACGGCTAGCCTCGCCAGCAATCGCAAAAACGTGGCACAACTGTCGGACAACGTGGTGCTATCCAAGCCGACGGCTTTGACGTGTCCGTCGAGCCGGTAGGAGAGTCGCGCAGCGCCGAACGTGGAGCCCCCAGACGGAGAACACCGGACCGCACTGAGCAGGCTCGTAAAGAATCCGGGAGCGATCGGCTCGAATATCCGGGTCGGCAGAGGCAATCGCTTTGTTTCACCTTCGACAGGGGTGGGGCTGGGGCTCGTTGGCGTGTTCGTGCTGATCGTTTGCGTTTCGCGCAGAGCGGACTTCAGAGCCGTACGCTCTTCGTCAGTCAGCTCCGAATGTTGCGCCAGTCGCCGGAGTTCGACTTTGTGATCGGTCGCCGCTCTTGCGATCACGGCGGAATGGTCTGTTGCCTTCTCACCGGTGCGCCGGCCGAGAAGGTCGTATCCAAATCTGGTCCAGTCTGTAGCCTCGGAGGGGTTGATCTGTTTGGACTCGGAGACGAGCGCGGTCAAGTTATCGGTCGTCTCGCGAGAACGATTCAGAACCAGGAACCACACGGTTGCTTCCCGGATTGACGCACTCTGGGCGGTGAGGCCTTTACGGAGGACATCGGGCGTCAGATCCGCGTGAAGCGCATCGAGTAGTGCGCTCCAAGCGGACGAGGACCCACTGATCGAAAGCGCGCTCGAGATTGCATCAGCAGCGGCGGGCGTCTGTCGCAGCCCCATCGCAGCAACCTCGCCAACGATCGGCGCAGCACCAGTGATCTTGATCAGTTCGGGAACCATCGCAACGAAGCGCTGCGGGGCGGTGCGGGCCAGCCATTCCGCCACCGGCTGCACGACCCGTCCACCGAGGCGGGCGGCCGCCGCACTCGCCGGCGGCACCCCGTCCAGACCGTTGACCGACAACAGCGCACGAATCTGCTCGGCCGCCGCGGTCGTGTCCACTTCACGCTCGAGGACCTGCTGCAGCGGCGAAGCCAAATCGGTGCGGTCAAGCACACCGGCAACCCGCGCGGCAACGGCGCGCACTGCAGGGTTCGGGTCCGCTATCGCCAGCTTCAACTGTGCGACGTCGGAGTCTCCTTTGGGTTCCACCAGAAGCGCGGCTTGCCCTGGTGTCAGTGTCTGCTGCGCATTGGCAGTCAGCGGCCGCATCAGAAGCACGAAGACCACCAAGAAGAAGTTGACCTTGAGCATCGTTGAGAGCACCTCGCGCGTAGCGCGACCGAATCTTACAATCGACCGCGCAATATTCACCAACGCGAGGGTCTCAGAAGGGCACGTGAATCAGGGAGGCGGGACTTCGGTACCTGCAGCACTCGAGTATTCGAAACAGCAATTAGCGAGAAGCTGTTCATGGTAGTTGCCCTCCCGGGCGACCGCGTACAATCGCACACGCGCGATGCAGGCCTCCTCAATCCAAGAACGTTCCTCGGGCTTCTACTTGCAGGAATTGAGGCGGCACCGTGGCTGTGCCGCGTTCCTGGCGATCGTAGCGTTGGGTCTGGCGTTCGACGCTGTCAGACGCGACGTCGTCAAATGGACGGGGCTCTACGCCATCGCAATCGGATTGGCAGTTCTAGTGATTGACCGGACACTCCGGCCAAAACCTCGTTCGGTTGATCCCCTGCCGGTGCGCGCACCGATGGTCGAGATCGCGCTGCTCTGCGCGAATACTCTGGTAGCCTTCGCGTTTCTGTGGCTGCACTTCTGGGCTGGGTTCCAGCCCGACTCTGCCAGTGGTCGCCTGCTGTTCTTTGGCGTGGGTCTCGGCGCGTTGTTCAACCTATTCCTGTTCCTTGTGTTCCTCGGTCTCGCGTACCGACCGTCAGAGATTGGCGTGCGCACAAACGGCCTCGGTATTGCGCTACTGGTCGTTGTCGTCTTCGGCGCACTTGCTGTGGCGTTTGCACCCGATCGGATCGCGACATCACTGCGCGCCGATAGAACAACTCTCTTTCTCACGGGACCCCTTGCAGGCCTATCGGAGGAGTTCTTTCGTTTCACCTGGCAGACCCGTGTCGGCGCCTGGCGAGCGAATGCGGCGGTTGGTTGGATCGTCGCGTCATGCCTCTGGGCTGCGTGTCACGGACCCGTTTTCTGGACCGGAACGGGATCGGCGTTCCATGCTGCCGTCGGTGTCGTACAGATCCTGCCCTTCGGTCTTCTGCTCGGTTATCTCTCGCATCGCACGGAGAGCTTTCTTCCAGCTGCACTGGTGCATGCCACCAACATCTGGGGGCTGCACAATCTCGGCTAGTTGCGGGCACAAGGGTCGAGGTTGCGCCTCGGTCGAACCGGGTCAGGTGCGGACGCGCGCGGCAGTTCAGGCATTACCTCGCTGAGCTTCGTCTCCCGCGCCGATACAAGGCACCGACCAGCCCCGACCCGACCAACAACATAGAAGCTGGTTCTGGCACAACTCCGGTGTCGGCGATCAGATCTTTCGATCCGTTCGCTGGCAGGCTGAAGTTCTCGGCCCGCAGTGAATAGATGATGGACGTGTAGTGAAAATTCGGCGGCTGCGTACCGAGGGGAGTTTGAAAGTACGTGCGCATGCCTTCGCCGAAACGCAGGAAATCGCGGTTGAATCCCCACGTCACCAGGTCTGTTGCGACCGCCGGTGACGTTTGCGAAAGCATCAGGTCGACCGAAAACAGATGAGCGTTGATATTGACGCTGTCAGGGACCATGAAATTTGCCGTTGTTGTGGTGGTGAAGGTTCCTATTGGCACCGGTACCGTGACGTTGCCTGCCTGGAACGATGAGCTGACACCTGTGAACGCGACCGTGGCGGTTCCGCCTGACGTCAACGTGATGGAGTTGGTGCCCGAGCCCGTGCAGGCCAGGACGGAGCCGCAGGTAAACAGGCCGCTGCTGCTCATCGACACGTCGAACACCACGCTGCCATCGGGAAGAACGGTGAAGGGATCTGCGTACGCGGTCGTCGAAGTCGCTAAAAGAAGAAACGCAACCGGAAACAGTCGGACAAATCTTGCCATCTTGCCTCTCCTCTATGCTGCGCGCAGGAGGACAAGCAAGCGGCGCACCGGCTATCGGGCGCGTCACATCGGCATGACATGATTCGCGGGCAGCAGATCCCACGCCCGCCAGAACTCGCGCATTTCGGCTGGGGCGCCGAGCGACACGCGGATGTATTTGTCGAAGGGGCGAAATGGTCCGGCTACCAAGACGCCGTTTTTGCGAAAGTGCTCGACCATCTCCACTCCGTCACGCCCGGTGTTCAACAGCACGAAGTTCGCCTGCGAGTCGATCGTGCGGAGCATGCGCGCGTTGGCCTGATTGTAGAACTCTTGCCGATCGTCCGCATTTCGTTTGATCGCCGCCCGCACGTGGTCCGTGTCATCCAGCGCGGCGAGCGCTGCGAGCGCTGTGATTGACGGAAGGCTGGTCGAAACGGCGCTGCTCTCGAGACGCGCAACCACTTCCGGCCGCGCCACGCCGTATCCGATCCGCAGGCCTGCCAGCCCGTGAACGGTAGAAAAGCTGCGGGTCACGACAACGCGCCCATCCTTAAGCGGACGATCGATGAATGACGCGTAGTCGGACGAGCCACCGACGTAGTAATGGTATGCCTCATCGAACAGGACGTGCGTGGTCTCGGGCAGGCGAGCGATGAATCTTTCGAGATCCTGCCTGGGAGTGAGACTTCCGGTCGGATTGTTCGGATTGCAGAT
>JBPYFA010000557.1:0-29809 GCA_051986585.1 Vicinamibacterales bacterium
TTCTGATTGCCATTGCCGGTCGCACCGCCCTGGTACGATGTGGTGACGGTGTAGGCGGAACCGGTGGATGCCGTCCACACTCCCGACAGCTGCCAGTCGTTTGCCAGGTAGCCGATCGCTTTCAGCGTCGCGCCACCACTCTTGATATCAGGGAGATCCCAGACGAAGTTCCCCTTGAAGTTATGCGTCACCGGAATGAAATCGCCGAGAAGCTTGTCCGCCTCGGCCTGGTCCGGCCGCTCCGAGAACGTGCCATCCGGGTTGTGTTGCAGGCGCGCCGTCGTGCTGCCGGTCTGCGACAACAGCCAGGTATCGTTGAATCCGAATGAGAAGCCGTTGCGGAAGCGACGGTTGAACGATGTCTGGAGCGAGTGACTCGTGAGCCAGCCGCGCGGTTGTGCCTGCGTGATCGAGCTGAACCCGCGGAACGCGCGCATTTGATCGGCTTGGACGGCGGCCGCTCCAGGAGTCGAGCTCGAAAGCGTCGCGTCCTGATTCGACGGCACAAATGCGGCACCAAAATCGACCCCGTTGATATCGACGTTCTCGACGAGATTGAATCCGTGCTGACCGGTGTACTCGACGTCGACGGCGATGTTCCACGGCAGCACGAACTGCACGCCTCCGTTCCACTGCCAGGTCGACGGCAGCCCGCTCTCATATTGATAGACCGTCAGTGTCGGCGCGGCCTCGGTCGCGAGTCCCGCCGTCCCGAGCGTCTGCAGCGTGCTGTAGCGCAGGGTGATGTTGCGCACGGTTGGCGGATTCTGCACTTGCGCGTAGATCGAGTTGCCCGCCGGTCGATCGAAAAAGAGTCCGGCGCCACCGCGGAGCACGATCTTTTGCTGGCCGGTGAGATCGTAGGCAGTGCCAAAGCGCGGCGCAAACTTCAACGCCGGCCAGGTGTACGTCGTTTTCGAGATCCCTTGCCCCGACAGGAACAATCCGTTCGTGGAGTTCCCGGAATTCGGGATCAACGTGCCAATCGCGACGGCGGTGTTCGGCCCGAGCAAGGTGTTCGTGCGTGGATCCAGCGCCTGACGGTTGTTGCCGGTGCACGGCGATCCGGCGCAGCCGGCCAGATACAGCAACGGGGCCTGCGTGGGAACCCACTTGTCCGGCAGGAAATTCGCTGCCTGGCCGAGCTCGTCGTACTGCGGCTGCTGATGTACGAGGCGGACGCCGTAATCGAGCGTCCATTTGCTCGTCACCTTGTAGTTGTCCTGCGCGTACCCCTCGGTGTTGTTGTAGACGTAGCTGCCTTCGATGTATTTCGACAGCTGCGCGTACGATGAGTACACGCCGACGGCAGCGTTGGCGAAGCCGAAGCTGGTGTCGAGCGGGTTGCTGGTGTCGTTCGCGAAAGTGATCGTGCCCTGCCAGCCGCCGCGCTGCTGCGCCTTGAAGCTGTGCGTGTTGTAGAAGCCGGTCTTCAGCGTGTGGCGTCCTCGGATATGTGTGAGGCTGATCGAGACATCATTTGTCTTGTTCACGTTGAGATAACCCGGGAACGGCACGTTCGTCGGCGCGTTCGCGATTCGGTTTCCCCACGAAAAATTCGGCACCATCGAGATCCGCGTCCCGTCCCAGATCGGTGGGTTGACGCCACTCAGCGCCTCGTAGGCGAAGTAGCTCTGGTTGATGATGCTGGCATCCGGAAAGATGAACGGCAGGTTCGTCAGGCCTGCACCCGACAGGCTGGCGATGTCGTTCATTGGAAAGGCACTGCGGCAGAAGCTCGGCCCGGTGTTGGCCTGCGCCAGGGCGCAGCCGGTGAGCGAGTTCTGCGCGCGGCCCCACGTGCCTTCCAGAAATGTCGTGTTCGCGAGCGAGTAGTTCACCGTCGTCGCAACCGTCCGCACGAACGGATCGTACTGCCGTGTATCGTTCCAACCAGGGATCGTGCCGGGAATCACGACGTCCTGCTGCGACCAGCCGGAGTATTTGAATGTCGCACGCAGCTTTTGCGCCGGCTGATAGTCGAAGCGGATCGCCGGCTGATTGGCGCGCAGCTTCTCGGGCGGGCGCACCAACTCGTAGTTGTATTGCCCGGCCGCCACGTTCGGCGCGGGATACAGCTTGAGGATGTTCAGTCCCGTCTGGTAGAGGCGATCCGCCGGAATCCGGCCGACGACTCCGCCAGACTGGAAACAGCCGGACGTGTTCGTGGCAGAACAGGGCGAGGAGCTCAGCGGATCCTTGATGTAGGGATAGAGATTGCCGTTGTTATCGAGCGACTGCGAGAAGTCGCCGGCGCGCTCGAGCGCGGTCGGGAATCGGAATCTGACGGTGTCGCCGCCGGCGGTACGCGGTGCAAACTCGTGCGCGTAGAAGAAGAACAGCTTGTTGTTCCCACCAGCTTTGCCGATGGGCCCGCCGATCGTGTAGCCGAGATCCTTCTCGTCGACCTTGGTCTTGGGATCGCCATTCAGAATGTTGGTCTTGCTGTTGCTGTTCCACTGGTCCTTGCGCATGACGTCGTAGGCCGAGCCGCGGAAGCGGTTGGTGCCGCTCTTGGTCACCGCGCTCACCTGTACGCCGCTCGACCGTCCGTACTCGGCCTGATAGTTCGAGACCAGCACCTTCACTTCCGCAATTGACTCCACGTTCATCTGCAGCAGCACCGAGTTGCTGCCGGTATCCATCGTCGAGACACCGTCCATCATGATGTTGCTGTTGTTGCCGCCGGTCGATGAACGGTCGCCGACGCGGGACGGGTTGGTGCCGGTAACGCCCGGCGCCAGCGATGCCAGCTGGACGAAGCTGCGGTTTGAAATCGGAAGGTTCTCGACCGCGTTGGTGGTGACGGTGAACGACCGCTCGCCGCTCTGCGTCTGTACGAGTGGCGACTCGGCCTGGACGCTCACCGACTCGCTCAGTCCGCCGACTTCAATGGTGAGGGCGCCAATGCCGACCCGATCGCCGGCGCTCACGCTGATGCCGCCGCGCTTCAGCGTCTTGAATCCTTCCATCGTCACTTGCACGGAATAGGTGTCTGGAGGAACGTTGGCGACGACGAAATCGCCATTGGAGTTGGTGACCGCGGTCGGCAGCTGAGTGCCACGCGTTTCGCTGGTCAGCACGACCGTGGCGCCAGGAATGACCCCGCCTTGAGGATCCTTCACCGTGCCACTGATAGTTCCGGTGGTGAGCTGCGCCGCTGCAGCAGTCGCCAGGCCGAGGGCGCCAATCAAGCCGATCAACACGCGAACGGAGCGGAGCGAACGGCTGACGGCGAGCGTAGCCCTGAGACGCTGACTGGGTGTCGGAAACCCCACCGACAAAGAAGCGTCCGTGACGTTCGTTCTTCGGATCATTTCCCCTCCAGTAGCCGATCCGGTTGAGCTGGCGTCACCCCGGCGAAACGGCCGCAAGTGACATCGATTGAGAACCGGTCACGATCCCGGTCAAGACGAACGCACGCTAACGCCGATGCCCCGTGCTTGTCGCGGCCCCCTTGCGGAAATGTTGTGAAGAATCCTGAAATCCGCTAAATTGTGCGCCGGCGTTACGGTAGTCGTCTTCGCAGCCAAGGGCCCGGGTTGCCCTCACAACCATGATTTCAGGCAGCGCGCAGTCTCACCGGCGCTGGTTTCAATTCGGACCTTTTGTCGTCGATCGCCGCAGCCGTCTACTCTGGCGGTATGGCACGCTGGTTCCATTAACGGGCAAGGCGTTCGAAATCCTTGCAACCCTCATCGATCAACGGCAGCGCATCGTCGACAAGAACGAGCTGCTCGAAATCATCTGGCCGAAGACGGCGGTCGAAGAGAACACGCTCACCCGACACATCTCGACGCTGCGAAAGGCACTCGAAGAGCACCCGCATCAGCATCAATACATCCTGACTGTCCCAGGGCACGGCTACCAGTTCGTTGCTGACGTGATCGAGCTGCCGGGTCGTCCCGGCAATCTTCGGGACACGGTGCCCACTGAGCGGGCACACGGGAACGGGGATAGCGTTCCCATCACTGTCGTCGCCCCTGCCCCGTCGGCCACGAGCGTGCCATCGGTACGTCTCATCTCGCGCCCGGCTGTCGTGATCACCACCGTGCTCGCGATCGCGTCCGCGATCGGTGTGCTCCTCGCGTTACAGTCCGGGCACGTCGAGCCCCCTGCGACTGCTCATCTGCTCCGGCAGGTCACGTTTCAGGCTGGCCTGCAGCGTGAGCCGGCCTTCTCGCCGGACGGTCGCTTTGTCGCGTACACGTCCACGGATTCCGGCAACTCGGATATCTGGATTCAGGCGATCGACGATCCAATGCCTCGGCGAGTCACATCGTCATCGGTCGAAGACTCACAACCGGACTGGTCGCCCGATGGCGCCTCCCTCGTGTTCAGGTCCGAACGCGATGGTGGTGGTCTGTTCGTTGTCGGTGTCAACGGAGGCGCAGAACGAAGAGTGACCACGTTCGGCTATCACCCGCGATGGTCACCCGACGGCGGCTGGATTCTTTTTTCGAGCACCAGTCCGGTCGGCGGCAGACCACGATTCTATGTTGTCAACGCCGAGGGCGGAACGCCGCGTCCACTGAGACCGGATCTCGTCAATCCGCTCGAGTCGGTCACCGTCAACTGGAAACCAGGCGGCCGCGCGGTGTCGATCTGGGGACATGCGGCGAGCGGATGGAGGTTCGTGACTGCGCCAATTGGCGAGGGACCGCCGATTGTGTCATCCATTGCACCTGACGTCCTGCGTCGTAAAGATGCGGCAGGGCTCGCGCTCGAGCGATTCAGCTGGTCGAGATCCGCTCGATATCTCTATTTCGAAGGCGTCTCGCAGAGCGTGCGCAATCTATGGCGTATCTCGGTCGATCCCGCGACCCTGAATTGGATTGGCGGTCCCGATCGTCTGACCACGGGAACCGGCGAAGACGCTGACGTGACGATCTCTCCGGACGGAAGCCGTCTCGTCTTCAGCGCGAGGTCGCTGCAGACGCGGTTGTGGTCGTTCCCGTTCGATGCGGTGAGCGGCCGGCTGGTTGGAATCGGCGAACCCCTGACGTCTGGCGCCGCCGGGGAGCAAGATGCGGAGGCACTCCGCGACGGGAGCAAGCTCGTTTACAGCGCGGTCCGCGGCGGACGTCAGGAACTCTGGGAACGATCGCTCGCTGAACGCCGCGAGCGGCTGGTCCTGACCAGCAACTCGTGGCTCAGTCGTCCACACTGGTCACCGGACGGGACGCGTATCGCGTATGCCCGGCGACCGAACGCCACTTCCGGCGACATGACCGACGCAGTCGTTGCCGTTCTCAGTATGAAGGACGGTTCCGAGCATCTCTTTACCAATCCAGGCGACGCGCGGTTCATTCCGTCCGACTGGTCCGCGGACGGCATGCGACTGATTGGCGGATGTCCACAGGGAACCGGCCGTCCAGTGGCGACATGCATTCTCGATATGCGCGAGCGGCCGTCAGGGCCGCCGAGAGTGCGAACGATCGCATCGCACCCGACGCACAATCTGTTCGAACAACGCTTTTCGCCCGATCAACGCTGGATCAGTTTCATGGCGGTCGATCGCGGCGACTCCGCGCTGGCGACGGTGTACGTGATGCCGGCGGATGGCGGTGATTGGCGCGCCATTACCGACGGGAAGGCGTACGACGACAAGCCGCACTGGTCGCCCGATGGCCATACGATCTATTTCGCATCGGATCGCGGCGGCCTCTGGAATGTGTGGGGGCGCCGCGTCGATCCGGCCAATGGTTCGCCCGCTGGCGAACCGTTCCGCGTGACGTCATTCGACACTCCGCGTCAAACGCTCGCGACACGCCTGTCACGCATGCAGTTTGCGATCGCGGCTGGGAGGTTGTTCCTGCCGATCACCGATACGTCGGGCGAACTCTGGGTGTTGGAGAACGTCGACAAGTGATCGGGTCCCCTGTGGACTTAGGACCTAGGACGTTAGGACCTAGGACTTAGGACCGATGGACCTGGTCTCCTCATAGAACGCTGTTTGTTATTCGCCGCAGCGACTGTTGTCTGCCTTCCTTCAGTCGTGCCTCGGAAGTCTGCCGATCGCTCAAATTATTTTTTTGATTGGCTCGTCCAACCCGGCTCGCGCAACCGTTTTCTTCTTATATTGCTTCCATACCATTCTGGCGCGGGAGTTCGCGTCCTCGGGTAAGGGAGGAGTCTATGAAGAAGTACATGTTGGGACTAGCGACAGCGTGTTTCGCTGCGCTGGCCCTGGCGACGCTGGCGGCACATCAATCCTCCGGAGCGATTTTCACGACGACGGCAACCGGCGATGAAGTGAACGCCAACATCTACGATGCCAAGGAGGACGTGTATCTGGACGGTGGTCCAGGACCGGGCGCACCGCAGGGAGCCGCTGGGCTAGACGACGGGAGATACGTCTTTCAAGTCACCGACCCGAGCGGAAAGGCACTGTTGTCCACTGACGCTGCCAAGTGCCGGCAGTTTGACGTCGCGAACGGGATCATTACCAAAGTTGTGGTGACAGGGTGCGAACATGTCACCGGCTTGGACGTCGATCATGGGGCGACGACGGTGCAGTTGATGCCGTATAGCGACACACCGAATCCCGGCGGCGAATACAAAGCCTGGGTTACATACGTCGAAGACTTTCTCGCCGGCTGCGCTCTATATGGTGTGAACAACGGACTCGACGTCGTCAATTGTGGCCCCAAAGTAAAGGGGAATGCGCACGGGTTCATTCCGCGCCATTCGAAGACTGACAACTACAAGGTTCGCGGATCGATCCGCGAGATTGACACAAGGTTCCACGCCCCCGACGGCAGCTTGATTGACGGTCTGGGCATCACCTGGACAGACACCTTGGGCGCGTCGAACAATAAGTGGTCGTACCTGAATGCCGCTCTCAACGTGAATCACGAAGCGCACGTGGAGAGTGTCGAGGACGGCTTCCACACGATCACGATTGACAATCAAGCGGGGTGCACCGTTGGTGCGGTGTATGCAGACGGCGTTCTGCAGAAGAACTCCGGACCGCAAAGCATCACTGTGAACGCCAACGGCAACTGGAAGACCGATACGTTCTTTATCGACGTCTACTGCCAGTAAGAACGGTTCCGGCTGGTTACCGGGCCGCGCCCTCGGTCAGCGTATGCACCTGATCGAGGGCGAGCCCGGTCCACGTCTCTTCTCCACCGTTGGGCCAGCGCACGATCACACGATCGACGCGCGTGATGTCGCCCAGTCCGAATTCCAGCCGTAGATCGCTCTGCGAGTAATAGCTGCCGCCGCCTCGTACCTCCTGCCGTTGCTCACCGCCGTCAGCGACCACTCGCACGAGAGCTCCAATCGCATCTCGGTTCGATTTGGTGCCGACCAGCTTGAATCCGATCCAGTGATGCTTCACCGTCTGATCGAGACGGAACAGATCCGGCGTGTCATGAATGTTGTTGACGACGACGTCGATGTCGCCGTCGTTGTCGAAATCGGCAAATGCCGCCCCTCGGGCCGCCTTCTCCGTCGTGATGGGAGGACCGAGCTGCGCGGTGATGTCGGCGAATCGGCCGTTCCGAAGGTTGCGGTAGACCACCTTCGGCTGCTTGTAGCCGGCTTCCGATTTCAGAGTATCGACCTCGGGATACACGTGGCCGTTGACCAGGAACAGATCGAGCCATCCGTCGTTGTCCAAGTCGAGGAACCCGACACCCCATCCCAGCCAACGCGTGTTGACGCCGATGCCGCTGGCAAACGTCCGATCTTCACAGCCGCTGCCGGTGTTGGAATACAACGTCGACGTGTCTCCCGCGAAGTTCGTCTTGAAGATGTCCAGCGTTCCGTTTCGATCGTAGTCGCCAATCGCGATTCCCATCCCGGACTGCGAACGCCCGTCCTGGCTCAGCGCGCACCCGGCAGCGACGCCAATGTCCGTGAACGTGCCGTCGTGGTTGTTGCGATACAGCACGCTTGGATTCGAATCGTTGGCGACATACACATCGGTCCACCCGTCACCGTCGAAGTCCAGCGTTGCTAAGCCAAGGCCGTAGGTGCTCTTTGTGCGCGCAACACCGGATGTCTCCGAGACATCGGTGAAGGTGCCGTCCCCGTTGTTGTGAAAGAGGAGATTCCTGGCGCCCGGCAATCCGGGAGGGCCGCATGCGACTTCAATTCCCTTGTAGCGGCACAGGCCCGATGACGGCAACGGCGTCGCCTTCAGGTCGAGATCGATGTAGTTGGCGGCGATTAAGTCGAGGCGACCATCGCGGTCGTAATCGAAAAATGCGCAGCTCGTACTCCAGCGCGTGCGAGACTGGGTCAGGTGCGCGGCGGCAGTGACGTCCTCGAAGGTACCATCGCCTTTATTTCGATAGAGTCGGTTCTGGCCCCAATAGGTGACGAACAGATCGTCGTGGCCGTCGTTGTCGTAATCGCCGGTGCACACACCCTGGCCCCACCCGCTTGCTGCAAGGCCGGCTCGGACGGTGACGTCCTCGAACGTGCCATCGTGTCGATTGCGATACAGATGATTGGTGGGCGCTTCATCGTGTGGAAATCCCCCGAGCGTGTTGCCGTTCACTTGAAAGATGTCAGGCCAGCCGTCGCCATCATAGTCAAACGCGGCAATGCCGGTGCCGGTCGTTTCGATGAGATAGGTATTGCGGCCCTGCCCACCGTACACCGTACGGGCCGACAGTCCAGCCTGCGCGGCAATGTTCGTGAACGAGAATCCGAGATCGGTGGCCGGTCGCTGTGAGGTGGCGAGAGTGCCCAGGCCTATGGCTATGGCCAGCGTGAAGGCACCGGACCGGACGTCGATCATTTCTGGCTCTTGCGATGGAGCATGACCACATCGGTCAGCGGCCCTGCCGCGCCGGTCACCGATGCGAGGGTTACCCGACGTAGTTGCTCGAATCGCAAGCCGACCGCCTCGGTGATGTCGCCGAGTACCGGGCGGGGTTCGTTGTGCATGAAGACTCCGCCGGGCCCGAGCATCGCCGCGATGTTGCTCGTCGCCAGCGTCAGCTGCGTGTCGTCGAAGTATGGAAGGATGTTCGTCGCCACGATCAAATCGAATGGCGCGCCGGTCAATCGTTCGGTGACGATGTCGAGCGGTTCGGCGGATACCGTCCGTCCGAAATCAGGGCGTACAACAATTCGTTTCGCCATGTGCTCTGGAACGACGATTCCGGACTGGTCCTGTCCAATGGCATTTCCCAGGTTGCGAAAGTATTCGCGATACTCGTCGGTCAGGCGAACGGTCGACGACTGTTGAATTCCGCTCACCAGCGTAAGTGTTGGTGGCGCGTATCTGACCTGCAACAGATGCTCGACCACACGTGGGTTGATGTCGGCGCCGACGACTACCAGATCGTCCGCACGGGACAGCCGCAGCGAGATCAGCGCATCGATGACGGCCCACGGCTGATAACTCTGTGGCGGTCCTTCTTCCAATAGAGACGTACGCGGCGCCAGATCGAGTCCGGGCCCGACAATGAGAACACGGCGAATTTGTCGAGAAGGATCCAGCGATTTCAGAATCCCGAGGCCGTTATAGACCACGTAGCCGGCTTCGACCGCCGTGTCGGTGCTCAGACCACGCGCACGGTACAAGTCAGCGACCGCCTCGGGCCCTGCCCGTTGCGCGACGAATTCTTTGTTGTAGACGAACGTCATCGCGCGACGGTACTCGTCGGCCAGCGAGTCTTCGCGTTGATGCACGTTTGGAAACGTCGAACGCACGAGCGTACGAAAATATGCGACACGTGGGTCGGTCGACGACGAGTCGATGGCTTTCAACAACTCGTGGATGCGCGCTCGCGCATCCGGCGGGATTCGATTGCCCCCCTCGACGAGCGCCTTGGCGCTCACGGCCGGCTCGATCGACGGCAGCTTCGTGAAATGCGTCGCTTGCAGCGCGTAGAAGATCAGGTGATCCAGATCGCCTTCGCGTACGCGCCGGAGATTGTCCGCGTGCACGCGTTCGACGTACGCCGCGAACGTCTCTCGATTGAGGCCGCCGGCCTCGAGGCGAGCCTGCGCGGGTGCGACGTCCTGCCAGCTGATGCGCGTCGTTTGCGAAGACGCCTGTAAGGCGACGACTGTACCGAGCGCGCAAAACACGACGCGGAGAGACACGGCCATTATTGTAGGTGAACAAAAAAAGAGCCGGGGTCCGAAGACCCCGGCTGTCTAAACGACTCCCGGTCTCGAAGTCGACGTCTGGGCCTAGTACATGAACTTGAATCCCAGCTGGAATGCGCGCTGGAAGTTCGACTGACCTCGCGTATTTCGGTTGATCCGTCCGAAGTCCGCTGATGACGTGTCCTGCCCGTACTGCAGTTCGTCATACATCGGGCTGTTCAGCAGGTTGAACGCTTCGAAGCGCATCTGGAACCGGGTCTTTTCGGTGATCCGGATGGTCTTCGCGAGGTTCATGTCGACCTCCCAGAAAATCGGCTTGCGGAATTCGTCGTACCGGAACATCGCGGTCCGGCGCTGGAATGCCTGCCGAATGAGGAAGTAGGGCTGGGTGCATCCGTACGCCACTGAGTACGACATCAGGTCGTAGCCGCCGGTCGTGGTGTTGTATTGGCCCACGCACGGCTTGACGCCGTAGATGAACTGCCCTTGCTTGCTGCCATCGAGAGCGATGTCCTTGAGATTGACGCCCGGCGCAAGATCGACGTTGCCCGGCATGTCCCAAGGCTGGCCCGACTGGAACACGAACGCCGGCGCCAACGACCAGCCGCCGAGGACGTATCCGATCACATCCTTGCGATTCTGCCCTGGCATCTGCCAGACACCGGACGCCGTGACGCGATGCTTGCGCTGCGACCAGTACGGTCCGTGGTTCTTCAGCAACGAGACATCGTCAACATACGCGTTGCCGATGCCGGTCCCCGTGTTCGCACCATCTTCCGTCCAGCGCGGCACCCAGGTGTAGTTCGCCGACAGGGTCACGCCCTTGGCCATGCGCTTGTTGCCGACAAACTGCAGCGAGTCGTACCACATCTTGCCGAGATTGTTGACGCTCTCGGTGATCGAGCCGAAGGCGTTGTATGGTCTGGCCAGCTCGGAGCGCGCCAGTGTGGCGTTGGTGAAGCGCGTGGTTCCCTCGAAGCCGGGAACGTTGAAGTACGGATTCGGCAGGAGCTGATCGCAGAACGAGCGGCTTCCACCCTGCGTGACGTCGCACTGGCGCTGGAACGCTGCTGAGGCTTCGTTGAACCCTCCCCAGTTGGCCTGCACGTCGTAGCTGCGGCTGCCGACGTAGCTGACCTCGAGCGCGATCTTTCCCGGCAACTCACGCTGCACGCCGACCGAGAATTGATGGACACTCGGCGTCACGAAGTTGGGGTTGACGAAGTTCAGGTTGCGTCCCAGGAACGTCAACGGTCCCAGCGAGCTGCCCGGCGGCTGCTGAATGCCGTTCGGGAACGGGTTGCCGAGTGCATAGGTCGGGGTCCTGCCGCCATCGTTCGACGCGATGAGCGACGTCGCAAGGCTGTACCCCTGGGTCTGACCCTGGTCGGTCGGATTCAGGAAGTACTTGCCGTACCCCGCCCGGAAGACGGTCTTATCGTTGATTTGATACGCCATACCGACGCGGCCCTGGTAATTGTTCTTGTCGTACTTGTATGGCGTGTTCACGCCGCTGTTGGTCAAGAACGTCAGGCCGCCGGCGACTGGTTGACCGACCTTCCCCCCGATCGGGTTCTGAATCGTCGGATCGAAGATGTAGTTCAGACGATTGTCTTGTTCGTGAACCGGGCTATTGAAATCCCAGCGGAAGCCAAGGTTCAACGTCAGCTTGTTGTTCACGCGCCAGTCGTCCTGGATCCATGGCGCGATGAAGGTCCACTCGTAGTGCGGAAACAGGTTCACCGGCACGTTGCCGCCTGAAGGGGCGCCGAGCAGGAACGATGCCCAGGCGTTGCCTTCGAGCGCATTCGTGCTGTTCAGCGTGCTGCGGGTGAACTGCCGCGTGAAGTCGATCTGGCCGCCCGCATTGCCGTAGTTGGTGCTGTAGACGTTAGTCATGCGGGTATCGAGACCGCTGCGGATGTTGTGATTGCCGCGGGTCATCGTGAGGTTCGGCTGGATCGTGTAGATCTTGTTCTCGTTCGGCCCGAACCCGCGCGACAGCTGCACGAACTCGTCGAAGGTGAAGACGGGGAACAATCCGCCGACCTGCGCGGCGGGGAACTGCGACACGACACTCGCGGGCCAGCCAAACGACGTGGCATCGAAACCAAAATTGGGAGTGCCCTGGCTGCCCTCGAAGTAATAGGTGAAGCTGCCCCGCACGTTGAGCACCGTCCCCCCACCCAGGATGTGCACCCAGTCGCCGACGACCGCGTCATTGTGGCGGTCGAGCGGTAACTGACCCATCTGGGCCGGACCATTACGAATCGCGCTGGTGTTCCGGATTTCATTGCGCTTGTTCTTCCCGTAGCGGAAGAACACGCGGTCGTTCTGGCTGAAGTTGTGGTCGACTTTGCCGACCCAGTTCCAGAACTTGTCCTGGTTGAAGTGCTCGTTGTAGCAGAGGTCCTGCTGCCATGGCGCCACCCCCGCGGTCGAGCAATTCGGATCGGGGATGTACTGCATGATGGCGCGCGCAGCCGGACTGATGCGATCGGCCGGGATCTTGTTGCCGGGGAAGGGATCGCGCGTCCAGACGCCGTTTACGTCGCGCCCGGTGGCGGGATCGTAAATGACGATCAGTTTGCCGCTCGCGTCAACGAGATTGCTGAAGTCGCCGTTCTTCATCGCCACGGTTGGCACGGTGCTGAACTGCGCCGCCGGCGTCCCCTCGCGGTACCGCTCGCCGTTGAACATGAAGAATGTCTTGTTGGTCCCGTCGTAGAGGCCGGGGATCTTCACCGGACCGTCGATCTCGAAGCCATACTGGTCGAGATAGTGGTCCACTTTGGGCGTGCTGCGTGCGTTCAACAGAAACGAGTTCGCGTCGAGCCACTTGCGACGGTAGTACTCATACGCGGTGCCGTGGAACGAGTTGGTGCCCGACTTCAGCGACATGTTCATGACGCCGCCGGCCGTGCGGCCGTACTGCGCGTCGTAGGAGTTCGTCTGCATCTTGAACTCCTGCACCGCATCCGCGGGCGGCACGTAAGCGATGTTGTTCCCGCCCTGGTTCGCGTTGTTCGGCGCGCCATCGAGAAGGAATTCGTTATTGCGATTCTGGCCGCCGTTCATCGACCAGTCGGCCAGCGCGCCGTTATCGAACGGGCGAAGGTAGATCGCCTGGGCGTTGTAGGTGACGCCGGCGATCAGCGTTGCGAGCGCCATCGGACTCCGCGACTGGAGCGGCAGTTCCGCGATGCGCGCTTGATCGACAACGGTGCCGCGATCCGCTTTGCTGGTTTCCAGCAGCGGAGCATCAGCCGAAACATTCACGCTCTCGGTCAGGTTGCCGACGCCGAGCTGCGCATTGATGACGGCCACCTGGCTGACTTCCAGTCGCATATCGGTACGCGAATACTTCTGGAAGCCGCTCATCTCGACCGTGAGGGTATAAAGGCCGGGACGCAAGAACGGGATGGTGTAGTTGCCGTCGTTGTTGGTGACAGCCGTGGCAACTTCGTTTGTTTCCTGGTTGCGGATCGTTACGGTCGCGCCCGGAAGAGCTCCCTGGCTCGAATCAACGACCTGTCCTTTCACCGTGGCCCGGAATTCCTGAGCGGCAGCCGTGCTCACAAGCATGAGCACAAGGGCCACACCCAGCAGGCCCTGACAAGACTTCATTCTCATCATTCGGTGTCCTCCAACGGCACCCGGATCAACGGACAACGTAAAAGGCCGGCGCCCGACCGGGGCGTCGGCGGCATGGACAGCGCGGCCGTCTCATGGCCGTTCTGCCGCACTGTAGCGGTTAAGTTATACAGCCACCACTCGAATGTGACAAGTCTGTGAAAAGCGGGGTTCTGCTGGGTTCTGCCGGGTTCTATAAGGTTCTACCCGGTTCGGCAGGTTCTACAAGGTTCTATCAGGTTCTGGGTTCTACTGGGTTCATGGTTCTACTGGGTTCGGGTTCCCTTCGCGGCGTCAAGACTCTTGCCTCGCGCAATCTGATGACACCGCAGAACCGCGAAAACCGGACGAACCCTGCAGAACCGAAGAACCCTGCAGAACCAAGAACCCTGCAGAACCCCGTAGAACCCCGCAGAACCCCGTAGAACCTAGTTCTTGGCGGCGAGGCTCGGGTTGAGCGCGGCGGCCCGAGCGAACGCGTCGGCAGCCTCGCGATCTCTGCCGAGCCGCTGGAGAGTTCTGCCCATCTGGTAATGGGCGGGCGCGTATCTGCTGCTGGCGATGGTGGCGCGTCGAAACAGATCGAGCGCGCTGGTGAGATCGCCTGAATCGAGTTTTGCGACGCCGACCGATGTGAGCGCGCTCGCCTCTTGATCTTGCTCTCGCTGCTGCCGCAGTCGTTCCGCCTCGGAGAGCGCCGCGGTCGCCGCCTCCGTGCTGCCTCGTTGCCGCAGCACTTGCGCGAGGCTGTAGTAGGTGGGCGGGTCCGGATTGAGTGCGATCGCGCGGCGAAGCTCGCGCTCCGCACGATCCCATTCTTTTTGTGATTTGAGGACGCTTCCCAACGCCGCATGCGCCTCCGCATACCGAGGCGCCGCCGCCACAGCCGCGCTCAACTCGCGCAACGCGTTGTCGAAATCGCCTTGATGCAAATAGATCATGCCGAGCATGTAGCGCGTCTCGGGACGCGACTCGATGGTCAGCGTCTGTCGTAACTGGTCGATCGCCTCCATGGACTTGTCCGAGCGGTTGAGCGCCAGCGCCAGGTTGTATCGCGCCAGCGCGTGCCGGGGATTCAGTTCCAGCGCGCGCCGGAAGCTCCCGATAGCGTCGGTGATGTTTTGCTCGGACTGCGCCAGACCAAGGGTGAAATACCGATCCGCATCGTCTGGCCTGGCGGCGACGAGTTGGCGGGCGCGCTGAATGGCTTCGTCGCTCTTCCCCGCCTTCACCAGCACGACGATCAGATTGTTGGAGGCTTTCTTGAACTCGGGATTGACCTGAAGCGCCGTCCGATAGGCGGCAATCGCACCGTCGAACGCGCCAATCCGGTCCAGCGCTTCGCCGAGCCGGTTCTGGATCTCAGGATCCCGGGGCGCAAGCCCGGCTGCTTCCCAGAGCAGCGCCAGCGCCGCCGCGTCGTTCCCTTGTGATTGCAGCTCGACCGCGCGAGCGTACACTTCCCTGGCTCGCGCCGATGCATCCTGGTCCGGCGTGCTGGCCGGCAATCGCACGACGACGAACACGGTAAGCACCGCAACGACGAACAATCGACAATCGACAATCACAATCGGCAATCGACAATCCCAATCGACAATCCACAATCCCAATCGACAATCCGCAATCGAACAATCGACAACCACCAATCACCAATCCGCAATCAGGGGATCTTTTTCACCATCAGGTTCCGATATTCGATCTTGAACGGCGGCCCTGTGTGCATCTGCAATCCAATCAGTCCCTCGGCGGCGTAGTGCTTTGAGTCTTCGTCGAGCGCGATCGCCATTAGCTGGCCGTTGATCAACTGCATCAGCACGGGCCCGCGCGCAATGATGTGGTACTGGTTCCAGCCGTCGACGTTCATCACGCCTCTGAGCAGCGTTGGATCGCCGATGGTGCCGACCACCTTGTACTTCGGTCCGTCGACGACGCGCGTGATCTCGCCGCGGCGCGAGAGGACCACGTGCCCCTCGCCGGTTGGCGCGCGTCCGCGTTCATCGTGAACGTTGCCGACGTACCCTTCCGTGAAGTCGAGATCTGCCTGGTATCCTTTGAGCACCCACTTGCCGATGTTGGGCAGCTCGGAGCTGCGGTATTGAATCCCGCTATTGGTGCCGTTCATCCGGAACTCGGCCTTCAACTCGAAATCCTTGACCGTGCCGCCACGCCAGATCAGGAAGCTGTTCTGCTTCATGACCTTTTCGGGCGTCGTCTCTCCGACGATCTCGCCGTTCTCGACGCGCCAGAACGTTGTGTCGCCATCCCACCCGTTCAGCGTCTTGCCGTCGAAGATCGAAACAAATCCCGTGTTGTCGTCCGGCTGTGTCTCCGGATAGACGCCAGTCCCCGGCCGCACTTGCGGAGTGGTCGTCGGCGGCTGCTGGCGTGCCCCGAGCGCGCTGGCGCTCAACGAGAGCGTGAACAGACCCGCCGTCAGGACCAACACTCCCCCTGGCCGATTGTGAGGTGACCTCATCGTTCTATCCTTTCTACGGGCGACCGGTCGGATGTGACTGGCGGACCGGTAACGTCGGCCTTGATACAGGCAATCGCGGGTCCTGTCAACGCGCCGCACCCGCCGCCCGTGCTCGGAAAGAACGAACCCCGGAGGCTACGATCTTCTCGATCCCACGATGAGCAGGACAACGCCGCCGGCCAGTGCGAGCCCACCCAGAAGCGGCGGCAGAGGGATGGTTCTGTGCCGCTCGGCGGTCGCCTGGATGGGGCCGATGTCTAGAACTTTCTCCTTTTTGGTGTAGTTGATTCCTCCGAGCGCGAGCGAAATGACACCCAGGACAATCAGCAGGATGCCGACAATGCGCATAACGCCTCCTGTTGAGGCATCGCGTGCAAGGACTGTGCAGACCGACCCGCTTTTGCCTTTTCCCCCTGACCTGGGTTACCTTAGGGTAATGTCTCTCGCGCTGTGCGGATTCAGGTGCGCCTGTTGTCGGCCCTCCCAGGGCCTGGTGCCGTTTCTGCGCGCGTGGACGACCACGATGTAGTCATAGGGACTCTTACAGCGCTGAACCCACAAAGGCCCGGTAATATCCGGGCCTTTTTTATTTTTCGGGAGCTGATGATCGACGAATCGATCGGGCACGTTTCGACGCCGGCGGAACTGGTTGGCCGCACGCCGCTCGTGCGCCTGCGGCGGCTCGAGCCACGGCCCGGGATTGAGCTCTACGCGAAGCTGGAAGGCTACAATCCCGGCGGATCGGTCAAGGACCGCGCCGCGCTGGCCATGATCCGCGAGGGTGAGCGATCGGGTGCGCTCCGCCGCGACCGCATCCTGCTCGACGCGACCTCGGGCAACACCGGTATTTCCTACGCGATGATCGGCGCCGCCCGGGGCTATCGGGTGATGCTGTGCGTGCCGTCCAACGTCACGAGCGAACGGAAACGGCTGCTGCAAATCTATGGTGCCGAGCTCGTCTTCACCGATCCCATGGACGGCAGCGACGGCGCCATTCGCGAAGCCCGCCGCCGTTACGAGCGGGATCCGCATCGCTACTTCTACCCCGATCAGTACAGCAATCCCGCCAACTGGCGCGCGCACTATGAGACCACCGGCGCCGAGATCATCGAACAGACCGGCGGCCGGATTACGCACTTCGTCGCCGGTCTCGGCACTGGCGGCACGTTCGTCGGAACGGGACGACGGCTACGCGAGTGGCGTTCGTCGGTGCAATTGATTTCGGTCGAGCCGGAATCGGCGCTCCATGGTCTCGAGGGGCTCAAACACATGCCCTCGTCCATCGTCCCGCCGATTTACGACCCGACCGTTGCGGATCGCAATGAGCCGGCGTCGACGGAGGAAGCGCATGCACTGGTGCGCAGGCTCGCGCGGCAAGAGGGCCTGCTGGTTGGACCTTCGGCGGGCGCGGCGCTCGCGGTCAGCCTGCGCCTCGCGAGTGAAGTCGATCGCGCGGTCATCGTCATGATCTTTCCCGATCGGGGCGATCGGTATCTATCGGAGCCATTCTGGAACGGAGGCGATGAAGTGAAATCTTACGTCTGGGGCGGATCGAACACAGCCATCGACGAATCGGAAGGCGCGCTCGTGCTTCCGGAGGACGCGCTCGCGTCAATCAGACAGCATGGCGCCGCCGCCTATCCCGACGAATGTTGCGGTGCGCTGATTGGCGATGAATCCGGCCAGGTGATTGAAGCGCTCGCGTTGTCGAACACCACGACCGACGAGCGCAAGCGCCGGTTTCTGATCGGCCCGGACGAGTATCGGGCGGCCGAAAAACGCGCCAGCGAGACCGGCCGCACGCTGATCGGCTTCTATCATTCGCATCCGAATCATCCAGCAGTGCCGTCGGCGTTCGATCTCGCACACGCGTGGCCGAACTTGAAGTATCTGATTGTGTCGGTACGGGGCGGTCATCCTGAAGAACACCGCACCTGGAGGCTGCGTGACGACCGGACGGCCTTTGATGAAGAGGTCGTGATCACTCAGCCGGAACGGCTGAGAGCGTAGTCTCGCTCGGAGTTCGCAGAGGGATCTCGGAGCGAGATCCTCTGCGGACTCCGACTACACACCGTCAAAGCTGGTTAGAGGGACATGACCCGCCGATAATGCCTGCTGGCGAGTCACTGTCCTTGTCCTGCTGCCTCGAATCGTCGTTCTTCTTCGGAGCTTCGGGAGCCGTCGTGGTCGACACCGGCGGCGCGGCTTTCTTCCCACCGAATCGCCACGAGTAGCTCGTCAGGAAAATCTCCCTCGGGAACGTCGCATCGCCGGCGTTTCCCGTGTACGGATTCGGGCGCCGATTGTAGTAGTAGCCGATCGGCACGTTGAACGAGAACGTGTGGTCGCCGTACTGATAGCTCACGCCGGGCTCGATGAACATTTCTGTTCCCGGCCGTCGCCATCCATGGCTGCCGCCGAACAGGTCGTAGCGCCGCAAGCCTTCCATTCGCCACGCGACCGATCCGGCGATGCCCTTCCAGATGCCAACCGACGCACCGAGGCGCGTCATGTATTGATCCGGCACTGAGTTCACACCAAGACCTTCGTTCACGGTTCCCGGTGCGGTGGAGATCCCAAGGACCGTCAGGATGGACGGCGTGTTGTTCTCGTCTCTGGGGTTCGCGAGATAGCTGCCGGAACCGAACAGAAACACGCGCGACAGGGCCTTGAACCCGTGCGCCTCCATCATCAGCCCGAAGCCGCCGTCGCCGGGCTGCACGGATTGGTCCACGTATCGCAGGATGTTCGACGGATCGGTTCGCCCCGGGAATTGATCCTGTGCCCGCGCATTGCCAGTCGGAAACTTCACGCCGCCACCGGCCGCGATGTTCCACGTTTCGTGGGTCTGGGTATCGAATAACCAGTAGCGCCCGGTCAGACTGACGTCGCCGATGCCGCGCCCGTTTTGCGCGATTTCATGACGTGGTGCCGGCAGCGGAAACGCGGGATCGCGGGATGCCCAAGACGAATTGACGAACGGCATCGCAAAGGTCAACGCAAGCCGGCGATTCACCGCGGTCGAGACGGCCAGGTCGACGAGATTCTGGCGATTGGTGACATAGTTCTGCAGCGTTTGCCGCTGCACCTGCTCCACGGTGCCGTTGTAGTGATCGTTCGAGACGAGGTTCCGGCTCGCGAGGCTGACCTGCCACTCGCCCGGTTCCTGATACGGATGTCTGTTCGCGCCAAACACGGGCGCGCTGTTTCTGATGAGCACTCAACCTTGCGCCCACGCGTAGGGCTCAGAGGCGAGATGGAACAGGACGATCGCGATCGAAACGAGAGCAACCCGAATGGTCGCGCGCATGTGCCCGATGTCTCCTTGAGTGACGGATCTCCGCTGGCGATCGAGCAGTGTAGGGATCCAGCCTCCGGGCATCAATAATGCGGACGTATTAGAGGTTCTTCCGGCTAAAGCCGGAACCCACATTCTTCTGGCTGAAGCCAGAAGCCACATTCTTCTGGCTGAACCCAGAAGCCACAGATCCACACTTGTGGCTTCCGCCTTCAGGCGGAAGAAACACGCGGATTGACCTCTGAGTTTCGAAGTCGTCTAATCTGCAGGTACGGAACCCGATTGGTCCGCACTCAATCAACTATCTGCAATCAGCCGTTACAGGTTACCCAATATGTCCTTCATTCGAATCAAGCAAGCGGCCACTCCAGAGGTCGATCTGCAGACCACCTACGACGCCGTCGTCGTCGGCTCCGGCGCTGCCGGTGGAATGGCGGCGCACGTACTGACGTCGCACGGAATGAAGGTGTTGATGCTCGAGGCTGGCAAGAAACTGGACATCAACAGCGAACTGAAATCGATGGAATGGCCGTACCAGCATCCGCGGCGCGGTGGAATGCCGCCGGGGTCACACGCGCTGTCGCTCAACGAATACAACATCCGGCAGCCTCCCTACGCGGCCGGCTCCTCGTTCAAGCATGTCTACTCATACGTTCAAGGATGGGGTGGAAGCGACTACAGCAAGAATATCGTCGTCGATGAAAAGGACCATCCGTATTCCGGCACCAATTACGCCTGGGTGCGGGCCCGTTTGCTCGGTGGGAAGACGAACATCTGGGGGCGGCTTGCGCTGAGGTTGTCGGATTACGATTTCAAGGCGAAGAGCCGCGACGGATACGGCGAAGATTGGCCGATCGCATACGCAGACATCGCGCCGTACTACGACAAAGTCGACCTCTACCTCGGTATCTCCGGCGTCAAAGAGAATCTCCCCCACCTCCCCGATAGCCTCTTTCAGCGGCCGACGAAACTCGCGGCCGCGGAAGTCACGCTGCGCGATTCGCTGAAGAAGATGGACCGCGTGCTCACGCCGTACAGAGCAGGCGTCACAACCGACGGGCTGAAACACAACAAATATCGGAGCCGTTGCTTCGGACGAGGTGCCTGCCAGCGGCGAGTCGGTGGCTGTGACATCCACGCCGCCTTCGACTCCCCCACCGGCCTGATCTATCCGGCAATGGACACCGGGCACCTGACACTGCGCACGAACGCAACAGCGCGTGAAGTCCTCGTCGATGGCAAGACCGGAAAAGCGCGCGGCGTCGCCTTCGTCGACACCGACAGCGGACGTTCCTACGAGGCGCGAGCCTCGGTGGTCGTTCTCGCGGCATCAACGCTGGAGTCGGCGCGCCTCATGTTGTTGTCGAAGTCGACCAGCCACCCGAACGGCATTGGCAACTCGAGCAATCATGTCGGCCATAACTTTTGCGAGCACGTCATGGGTCCCGGTGTCACCGGTCTCGTCAAAGATCGAATCGGCCAGGCGCGCACGTTGGACGATGGGCGGCCGGGCAACTTCTATGTGCCGCGATTCAGGAACCTGAAAGAGAAGAATCCGAACTTCCTTCGCGGCTACGGCTTCGAAGGTGGTGCGGGCACGACGATTTTTCCCGAGCATGCCACGGAAACGCCGGGGTTCGGCGCCGGTTTCAAAAAGTCCGTTCGCGACCGTGCCGGTGCCTACATCGAAATGGGCGGCTTCGGCGAGGTGCTCGCCAGATACGAGAATTACATCGATCTCGATCCCACGCTGAAGGATCGCTGGGGCATTCCGACGATCCGGTTTCACTACAAGTTCGGCGACAACGAAAAGAAGATGTGCGAGGACATGGCGAACTCGGCTCAGGAGATGTTCGAGGCCGCTGGCTTCGAAATTCTGCGCGTCAACCGCTCGATGTTGACCGAGGGATGGTCGATTCATGAACTCGGCACGGCTCGCATGGGCACCGACCCGAAGACGTCAGTCGTCAACCAGTTTCAGCAGAGCCACGACGTGAAGAACCTGTTCGTGGTCGACGGCAGCACTCACGTCAACGCGTCCTGCCAGAATCCGACCTGGACAATCATGGCGCTGGCCTGGCGCTCGTGCGATTACCTGGCGACCGAATTCCGGAAAGGGAACCTCTGATGAGCACGCACGACAACGAATTGAGCCGACGCGACGTCATCAAGCTTGGGGCAGCGGCGACCGTGGCGGCGTCGCTCGGCGTCGCGCACGTCGAGGCACAGGCCCGGGTCGGCGGCTTCCTGACCGACGGCGAGTTCGCGACCGTCGACGAGCTGAGTGAGATGATCATTCCAACCGATGCGCAGTCCCCCGGTGCCCGCGCCGCGAAGGTCGCCGCGTTCATCGACAGTCAACTGGCCGAGGCGTGGGACGAGAAGGACCGATCCGACTGGCGCGCGGGATTAGGAATGGTCGAGCGTCTCTCTCAGGAAATGAACGGCGCGGCGTTCATGAAGTCGACCCCCGAACAGCGGCTCGCTGTTCTGACGCGAATGGCGCAGAACGAAGGCAAGGCGCAGAAACCTGAGGAGGTTTTCTTCAAAGAGCTGAAGGAGCGCGTGATCGAGGCGTATTACACGTCGGAGATCGGTATCAAGCAGGACATGGAATACAAGGGGAACACCTACCTGCCTGAGTTCGTCGGGTACGACGTTTCCAAAGAATAGATTTACATCTCGGTCTTCAGACCTGGCCTGACGCGCGGCTGAAGCCGCGCGCCACAATGTTCACTCCTGCGGGGCGCGCACTGCCCGCCCGGGCGTCACTCCCTTGACCAGGTGTCCATCACGCACGACTGGAACGCCGTTGACGACGACGAACTGGATCCCCTCGGGAGGAAGAGACGGCTCACGATAGGTGGCGCGGTCGATGATCCTTGCCGGATCGAAGATCGTGACGTCCGCGTCGGCGCCGACGCGAATGCGGCCTTTGTCGCGCATCGCTGGAACGCGCGCCTCGAGCCGCCGGGCCGGCATCAGCGTCATCTTGCGAACGGCGTCCATCAGCGACAGCGAGTGAGCCTCGCGAGCGTAGTGTCCGAGAACGCGTGAGTAGGTGCCCGACGTTCGCGGATGCCCAATCCCGTCCAGCATGTAGGCGTCGCTGGCGATCATCGTAAGCGGGCTGTTAATCGCCGTCGCCACCATGTCGTCAGTGTTCGAGTGACCGACGACCGGTCCACCAATCTTTCTGTATTTGATAAACGTTTCCCGGGTCAGACGTTCACCCGTCTGTGGCCATTCGAGCGTGGCGAACCGCTCGGCGGGCCATTGCTCCCAGCCGTCGTAGTTGGCGGATTGAATCTCGGTCATTCCCGCCGAGTAGGGATAGGCTTCGGTCGTGACGTCGAGGCCATGTGCCTGTGCGTCGGCCACTATCCGCAGCATCTCGGGTGTCTGCGCGAGCCCGGAGCTATTGATGTGCACGATATGCAACGGTGCGCCGGTCAAAGCTGCGCCGGCGATCACTTCCTCGAGTCCGGCTATTCCGCCACGGATATGCACGTGCACCGACGCGTGATGGCGCCCGGCGACGCGAATCATTTCGAGCACTTCCAACTGCGTTGCCGCCGCCGTGTAAGAGGGCCCGAGCCCCATGCTCACTGCCCCCTTGCGAAAGCCCTGGTCGATCATCCGAGCCATGGCCGCAATCTCTTGCGGCGACGCGACCTTGTGGGCCGCGTCTCCGCTCGGCAGAAACGTGCTCGGATCGTGCATCACCGCGATTCGCACCGGAATGTGGCCGATGCTCACGCCGTAGTTGATGAGCCGTCCCGGCGCGCGTTCGGCATACCACCGGTCGATATCTGCGGTGCCGACTTCGAGCTCGAAGGCGGTCGTGACCCCATCCTGCACCTGGCATCGATACGTCTCATCGGTCTGGCCATGGGAGTGGAGATCGATGAAGCCGGGGGCCACCACGAGACCGCTGGCGTCGATCTGCTGGCGCCCGGCAAGAGGCGTGTCGGAGATCGCGGCGATCTTGCCCGCGCGCACGCCGATCTGCCGAACTGCGTCAAGCCCCGATTCCGGGTTGATCACCCGGCCATTTGCAATGATCAGGTCGTAATCCTGCGCCGCGAGCGGCACCAAGGCGCCGATGGCGCAGGTCGCGACGATGACGGCTGTGAGAATGTTCTTCAACGAATTGCCTTCCGGGATAAGAGGTGGCGTAAGATTCGCACACCCTGCACCGATGTCAAGTTCCTCCGAAGGGCTTCATGAATACTCCTGTGCTGCTCGCCTTCGTTCCCATTGTCGCCGCCGGCGTGATCTCCGCGACAGCGCCCTCACAAGAGCCAGTCGATAAGGGCGTCATCGATGGCCGCGAAGTCATCAACCTTACGAACGATCAGATGTCGCTGTCGCTTCGTGCGGTTGGCGGCGCGATCGTTCGCTTGACCAGTAACGACGACCAAAGCCAGCTGAATCCCTTCGAGGGGCTCGGACACTTTGTCTGCGTCGATGGATTCGGTCCGGTGTCGAAAGCGGAGCAGGCAGCGGGCCTGCCGGGGCATGGCGAGGCGCATCGCGTGCCATGGGACGTGGTGTCGTCGCGAAAAGAGAACGGGACAAGGATTCTCGAATTCAGCGCGGCGCTGCCTCTGGTTCACGAGAATTTCCGCCGCACGCTCCGTATCGTCGACGGCGAGCACGTGATCTACGTCGACAGCGAGCTCGAGAGCCTGCTTGCGTTCGACCGGCCGGTCAATTGGGGCGAGCACGCGACGATCAGTGGATCGTTTCTTGAGCAGGGCAAAACAGTCACCGACATGTCGGCCACCCGTGCCATGACGCGCTCATACGAGTCAGAAGCCGTCGATCCGCCCGACCATCATCATCTCGCCGATTTCAAGGAATTCCAGTGGCCGATGGCACCGACGACGAGCGGAACGCTTGTGGATATGCGTGTCTCCCCGACTCTCGCGCCGGTCATGGATCAGACAACGTCGCTGATGAATCCGTCGCGCCGGCTGGCGTTCGTCACGGCGCTACATCCGGATCGGCGAATGCTCCTCGGTTATGTATTCCGTCGCGAGGAGTATCCGTGGATTCAGATCTGGGACTCGTATCCAGGCGAAGGACGGCGCTCGTATCGCGGGATGGAGTTTGCCGTCCAGCCATTCGATCTGCCGCGGCGCGACGTCATTGAAGCCAACTCGCTGTTCGACACGCCAACATATCGATGGCTGCCGGCAAACTCGACGATCACTTCGAGCTTCCTGATGTTCTACACGCGCACACCAGACGGCTTCTCACAGGTCGACGATGTCGCGCTCGAGAATGGCCAATTGACCGTTCTCGACCGCCGCAGCGGGAAGCAGATCGTGTTGACGGTTTCTAGAGGGCTGTAGTGCACTCTTGGCACTCTTTGGCACCCCTGGCACTCATGGCACTCATGGCACCCCCGGCACTCATGGCACCCTTGGCACTCATGGCACCCAATCACAGTTAGTGCCCAGGTCCCCGTGTCCCCCCTGTATAAGTCTTGCTAAACCCATTCCGCGGATTCGAGACCGTGAACGTCCCATCGGGATAGGCGGAGACCTTCAGCCAGTAGGCCGGCGTGTGTCCCGTCGCGTTGCCGCGGCCGCGCCCTGCGCCTGGTGTCGGAGGCGCTTGTGCTGCGGGCGACGCGGCGGTCGGCGCGGGTTGAGAGCCGGCTGCCGGCGGTGTTGCGGTTGACGACGGAACGGTGGCTGGCGCCGCTGCTCCGCGTCCCGGGCCGCCGCCGCGTGGCGGTGCGGTGAGCACGCCGGCAATCGTCGGCATGTCCTCGATGTTCGCAATGTAGAGCGCGGGACTGTTCTGCTCCAGCAGCGCATTGTACGACCAGTGCATCTGCCACAAGGCTTCGAGCCGCGGCGACGACAGGAGCGTCTGCATCGGTTCGGGAGCGCCGCCTTTGCGCGTCCCGTTCTGCATGATCGCGACCCGTGGCTGAATCGCATGCACGAACGGCAATGAGCCGGACGCAATCGCGCCATGGCTGCTTGCGAAATAGAGATCAACCGTGCCGATCGGATTGTTCGGACACATCAGCTCGAGCTCTTTCGTGCGCCACATATCACCGAAGTCAAGCGCACGGAATTGCCCCAGGATGATCACGCTCCCAACCGACTGGGCGTCGTCCGGATCGTTCAGGCCGGCGGTTCCCGCCATCGGCGCAAAACCGCTGCAGTAGGGATTCGGTTTGCCGCCTCCAGGAAGCGGCGGTGTCTTCAGTACTTGCCCCGCCGACGTGACGATTCGCCAATCGAGACCGGTGATCGGCAGTCGATCGCCGGGTTTGACCACCAGATGCTTCGCCTTGCCATAGAGGTCCGCGTAGGCAGCCTGAAATCCTTCGATTTGTTCGCGCGGTTTGGTGACGGGAATGCCGTCCGGGCCGGGTGCGATTTGCTGAACGTTCGGTCCTTCAACCGTCGGCCCGTGATCGACGTACGTGCCGATTGGAATGCGAGCGGCGAGTTCGACGAGGTTGCCGATGTGGTCGACGTGATAGTGCGTGGAGACGAGATAGTCGATCTGCTTGATGCCTGCGTCGCCGATCGCCGCCATGATCCGATCGAGATCTCTCGCGCCAGGAAATCCGGTATCGATCATGGCCGTCTGCCCGGTCGGCGAGACGTACAGTGCGGCCTTGCCGCCCTCGACGTCGACGACCCAGATCTCGAGTGGCTTTGTCGCACCGCGTTGCGCGTGAACGAGTGACGCGACCAGGCTGACGGCCACCACTATGAGAGAGAAGCGCTTCACATGACTTCGCACGTCATTTCTCCAGGTTGAATCCCTGCCCTTCGACCGCCCGGTAGGCGCGGCCGGCCGTCACGTCCTTGAATTCTTCCACGCGGCCGCTGGGCCACGCGATCACCACGCGATCGACCATGTCGCGATGTCCGACGCCGAACGTGACGGGCAGTTCCGATTGCGACAGATAACTCGATCCGGTCTTCACCATTCGTGTCTGGAATGTGCCGCCGTAAAAAATCCGGACGATCGCGCCGATCGCATCGCGATTCGATTTCGTGCCGGCCAGTTGCACACGGAGCGCGCGGTTGCCGGCGAGATTATCGTTGCGAAACAGCCGCGCCGGACCGCCATTGGTGGTCATCAACAGGTCCAGATCGCCGTCGCGATCGAAATCGCCGCACGCGAGGCCGCGGCCGACCCTGGGTGTGGCGAACGCCTGGCCTGCGGCGGCTGCGCGTACCCGACATGTCCGCGGATGTTGCGGACGGTTTCGTCGATGTGCCCGTTGGCGACGACCAGGTCGAGGGCGCCGTCCAGGTCGAGATCCGCAAACAAACAGCCGAATCCGAGGGTGTTTCGGGAAGCGGCGCCAATGCCCGAGCGGGAGGCGATGTCTTCGTACAGTCCGGCGGTCGCGGCCTTGTACAAGCCGATCATTTCATTATCGAAGTTGGTGACGGCGAGCGATGGCGCCAGAGAGTTTCCCAGATACGCGGCGTCGGCGCCCATGCCGGCTCGCGCTTTGCCTTCCGTGCTGAAGGCGACGCCGGATTCAACGCCAACCTCTTTGAATGTGCCGTTCCGCTGATTGCGATACAGCTTGTTCGGCTGAGTGTCGTTGGCGACGAACAAATCGAGCCAGCCGTCACCGTCGATGTCGAGCAGCGCGGCGCCGAGGGATTTCGAGCTGGTATCGAACAATCCGCTCGTCGCCGTCACGTCCTCGAACGTGCCGTTGCCGCGATTGCGAAACAACCAGCAGGTGTCCCCGCGGTAGGCCTCGGGGGTGCAGTACGACTTCTGCTTTCCGTCGATGCTGCAGGTCACATCGTGCTCGACCGACCAGCGGACGTAATTGCACACGAAAAGATCGAGCCATCCGTCGCGATCGAAGTCGAACCACAAGGCCGATGTACTGAAGGCCGAGCGTCCGGCAAGCCCGCTGGTGCGCGTCACATCGATGAACGTGCCCTTGCCCGTATTTCTAAACAGGCGATTCTGTCCGACTGCGGTCACCAGCACATCGGGGAATCCGTCGTTGTTGTAATCGCCGACCGCGACTCCCATTCCGTAGATCTCGACATCGAGTCCGGCGCTCCTGGTCACGTCGGTGAACGTGCCATTGCGGTTGTTGCGATAGAGCTTCAACGTGGAGGCTTTGCGAGGGTGTCCTGGCCAGTCCATCCCGTTAACCAGGAGAATGTCCTGCCAACCATCGGCGTCGTAGTCGAGAAAGGCGCATCCCGCGCCCAGCGTCTCCGGCAACAGCTTCCCGCCGTACGCGCCGGTGTTGTGCTGAAACTCGATTCCTGCGGCGGCGGTGACATCGACCAGCCGCATCCCGAGCTGCGCCGCAACAGGAGCCTGGCCCCCATTGTAAAAATTCGTGCCCGGTCGTTGGTTGACGTACTTTCCCAGCCAGGGCGCGACCGCCGCGCCGCGGAGGAACTGACGGCGATTCACAGGAGGTTCACCAGCCCGTTCTGAATGGCATACATCACCAGCTCGGCTGTCTTGTGGACGCCGAGCGCCTTCATGATGTTCGCCCGGTGAACTGCGACCGTGTTGGCGCTCAGCCCCAACTTGGTCGCGATCGCACGGTTCGACAGCCCGTCGCAAATCAGCCGGAGCACCTCCAGCTCGCGTGCCGAGAGGCCATGGTCCCGCTCCCCTTTCAGCGCGGTTGACGGCGTCAGCTTCGGGTCGAGGACCGTCTGTCCGGCCGCCGCCTTCTTCACCGCCGCAGGGAGATCCAGATCGATGGCGTCCTTCAGGATGTAGCCGCGGGCTCCTGAATCGAGCGCCTGACGGACGAGCGTCGCTTCGCTGTGCATGCTGAGCATCAGCACGGCGATCTCCGGCGCGCGCTGCAGGATCCGCTTCGTTGCGATCAGACCCGACGTGCCCGGCATCGCGCAATCCATCACGACGACCTGCGGTTTGAGCGATTCAGCCAACGCGATCGCCTCGTCGCCATCACCGGCCTCGCCAACGACGGCGATTCCCGGGTCGTCTTCGAGCAGCCGACGAAACCCGCGCCGGACCAGGGTGTGATCGTCGGCGAGCAAAACCGTAATCTTATTCACCATGTGCGTCCTTGCCTTCGATCGGAACCTTCAGCCGCACGAGCGTGCCGCCCTCTGCCGGCCGGAGGAAATCGATCGTGCCCCCCAGCATTTCGGCGCGCTCCCGCATCGCGATCATTCCCAGTCCTCCGCGGCTGACGCCCCCATCGACGCCTGACCCGTGATCTTCCACGTCCAGCTCGATCATGTCACCCTTCGAGCGCAGTCTCACCCATGCCTCTTCGGCGCCCGAATGTCTGGCGACGTTGTTGAGCGCTTCCTGCATCACCCGGTAGACATGAATCGCGGTTGTTCCATCGATCGCGATCGGCGGGCCGTCGCGCTCGTACCGCACCTCGAGGCCGGTCTGCCGCTTCACGGTCGAGAGATACCAATCGATGGTGCTCTCCAGTCCTGCCTGTTCCAGGATGGATGGGTGAAGCGTCTGAGAGAGGCTCCGGACTTGCGTCAACATCGACTGCGCGACCTCGGCGATTTCACGCAGATCGGTGCGGAGCGGCGATCCCTCGGGCGCGTGCTTCCTCGCGCGCTCGAGCATCGAACCCATGGCCGTCAGCATCTGTCCGAATTCATCGTGCAGCTCGCGAGCGATATGCCGCAAGGTCGCCTCGCGGGTGGCGATCAGCTTTTGCGCCAGCTCGTGACGCTGCTCGGACAGCGAGGCGAGCTCGGCAAACAGCTGCCGGTTGGCCCGAATCAGCGACGCGCTCGTCACCACAATGGCTACGAGCGTTGCGGCTAACAGCCAATAAACGTTCCGGTGAACGCCGTCGTAAATCGCGGCCACGCGCTGCGCGGTCTGTTCCTCCGTCTCGTTGTTCTCGACCAGCAACCGGGCGACGGCCGTGCCGAGCGCCGCCTGCCGCGCCTGAAGCGAAATCCTGATCTGATCTCGCGCATCGGCATCTCGTCCCTCGCGTGCCAAGGCCAGCATCTCGTCGACCGCGCTCCAGAACTGCTGAAACGAATTGGCGAGGAACTGCTGCTGATCGGCGGTCCGGGTCACCGGCGCGACCTGGCTCTCCCGCCTGACCCCGTCGTCCAGATCCGCACGAAGCCGCTGGAACTGTGTCGACCACGCGCTCAGCGCATAGGGCTGCCCGCCATCGAGCATGTCGCGCATGGCGAGCCCGACCGAATTGAGATCGTTCTGGATTCGCAGCAGCTGCAGCGAATCTTTCCGATTGCGCTCCGTCAGGCCGGACTGCAGCTCGCGGAGGCCCGCAATCTGCCGAGTGATGTACCACGAGTAAGCCACCA
>JBPYFA010000558.1:0-8362 GCA_051986585.1 Vicinamibacterales bacterium
GGCGGAGGCGTCGCAGGGGGTCGCCGTGGACGCCGGGTTCTTCTATGCCATAGACGATGCGGCGATCGGCAAATACGACAAGACGACAGGCCGACGTGTGAGTGGCTGGGCAGCCACACCTGCCGAACCAATCACCCACCTGGACAGCGGCGTTGTACTCGGGCACGAACTCTTCTGTGCCCACTCGAACTACCCGAACATTCCGATGGTGAGCTCGGTCGAAGTCTTCGACACGGACCGGATGGTTCACCTGCGGTCGCAGCCGCTGCCGTCAGGCCTGGGATCGGCCACCTGGCTGGACTACTCCGATGGAGCCTGGTGGGTGACCTTCGCGAACTACAGTGGCAAAGGCGGCGAACCCGGCAAAGGATCCGATGCGACGCGGCTGGCAAGGCTTGCGGATGATTGGCATCCGCGGGAAACGTGGTCGTTTCCTCCTGCTGTCGTCAGCCGCTGGGGAAAGATGAGCAGTTCGGGCGGCACGGCCGCGGGGCGCCGCGTGTTCTACACCACTGGCCACGATGCACCAGAGATCTACGTTGTCGAAGTGCCCACCGAAGGAAGCGAGCTGAGGTTACGCCGGATCATCCGTTTCGCGAGCGAAGGCCAGGGCATTGCGCTCGACCGCGATCAAAGGCTCCTCTACTCGATCCAGCGCCGAACGCGCGAAGTGATCGTCTCGAGTCTGCCCGATCTACCGGAGTGACCGATCACTCGTGACCGCTCACCGGCACGTCGGTATACCCTCGCCTCGTGCGTGCCCGGTAGGCGCCGTTCGAGGTCACCTGGACGTCGATACGATGGTACGGCTGCGAGCTGGCGGCCGGCATCGTCGGCGAATATGCGAGTGAGTACTTCGCCGCCAATTCCGCCGCGATAGTCGAGTAGACATGTTTCAGACGATCGATGTTCTCCGGAAAGAATGCCGTGCCGCCTGTCTCTTCCGCCAGCCGCCGCATCTCGAAATCAGACTCCGAGGTGCTGTTGTGCGGCCGGTCGACGACTTGCGTTGGCCGCAGAACAATTGTGTAGATGTTCGCGGCGCTATTCTGCGCAGCGGCGAGCGTTTCCTCATACGAGATCACACTCTGGTTGTCTTCGCCATCGGTCAGCAGGACGAAGGCCTGCCGGCGGATGTCGTCGGCACTGGCGGGACGTGGTGCGAACTCCTTCAACGCGACGTAGAGCGTATTGCGAAGGGCCGTCGTACCATCCGGCCGCGTCCGTTTAATCGCGGCCGCGATCGCGGCGTGATCCTCCGTCAGCGGCTGGAGAACCTTGAGACTCTCGTTGAACCCGATCACCGCGCCGCGATCGTGCGGCCGGAGCGTCGCCATGAATGCGCCGGCGGTGTCGTGGACCGACTGGATCTTGTCGGTCATGCTCGCGCTGACGTCGAGCAGCAGCACCAGATCGAGCGGAATCTCGTGTGAATCGAAAAACGAGAGCTGCTGTGGTATGCCGTCATCGCGAACCGCGAAGTCGTTCGCTTCGAGACCGGCAATCAGCTTGTCTCCGTGGGTGACGGTGACCTGCAATGCAACGAGCGTCGTCGCGGTCCGGAAGCTCGGGTGCTGGCCAGACTGCACCGCAGGTTCAGCGGCGCGCCCGACACAGATCAATGACAATAAGATGGCGAGGGAGGGATAAAGCTTCATGCTCCGTGTCCTTTGGATGACCTGGATCGGCGATCGATGAATGTCCCCGGCATGTTCACGCGATCCCGTCATGCAAGGAAACGATCCGCCCAATGTTGCTCGGTTTTCGTAATTGCGTCTGAGCCTACTGGTGTGAAGGCATACGCGAATGCCTGGGAGTGGAGACAGCACGACTGGAGAGAGAGGGACCGCGGCGCAACTCATCGGCGCCAACAAACACCGCTGCCGCGAGAATGTCTCGGCGAGGTCGCAGCCCTGCAGGGCGGATTGACGCGAAGCCGAACTGGATTATCGTCGCGAGCCCAGAACGTCGGCGGGTCGCGATGCCGTCGCCGAGCTTGCACCGATGACGTTGTCGTTGGTCAACGTCACACGCTTTGACACTTCTCCATCAAGACTGACCGACACGAACCAATATGGTTCGGTATCCCTGAACTCCTCGCGCGGGCCACGCGCCGCAATCACGTAGCGTCCTTCACGAGGAATGACGAGCGAGAATTGCCCATCCGCGTTGGTTCTCGTGTTCGAGATGCCGGACGGCAATCCATCGAAAAGGTACTCGTCGGAGCTCAGCTGCTTTCGCTGAGAATTGAGGCTCTCGATTTCTTTCGTAATGCTCTTCGTCTTCTTGTATACGACGCTCCACGCCGCGGCCTTCTGTGAGTTGTCTTCGTCTTCCTGCAGAATTCTCCACAGGTGATGCTCCTCTGCCTGAACCTCCTGCAGAGTCGAGGTCAAACTTTCGAGATCGCGTTGGAGCTTCTCGATCTCCAGCTCCCGCTGCAGCATCTTGCTCTTCAAATGTTTGGTGGCGGCTTCCTCGGGAATCGCGCTCACCGGGACTGCATCGAGTTTGTAGGTAACGCCCCGTTTGGTGACGATGAACACCTCACCTGTGAGTTCACCGTCCGGGTTCGGGCGCGGCTCGTCGATGTGAAACTTCCACCAGTGGTTGCAGAAGAGACAGTGAAACCACATGAACGAGCCATGCGGCGCATTCGACGTGCGTTCGATCACGCCGCCTTTGCAGAGCGGGCAGCGCTTCGGCAGGTGAACAGACCGGGAGCGAGAAGGATCGTCCATGTATAGAGGTATCTTCGGTTGGCGCGGTCGCTGGGAGCCCGCGCTTCCAATTCCGTGTGCAACCGCTATTCCTGAACAGAATCCGTGTGAACGCGTGTTTTCCCTGGGAAATTCTCGCCGGCAACTGACGAATTGGTCAGGTAACCGTCGGAAGACTCACATCTTTGTAATCGGCGCCTTTGGTGACTGACATCGTCACGGGCGACGTTCACTTTCAGGAGGTGGTGGGATCGGGTCCGCCGGATCAGGCCAGTACACTCGCGACAGGTAGTGGAGCGCGATACTCACCCCCCAGCGGTTCGGGGCAGTCCAGACTGCTACCGCGGTCAACACCACAAGGAGCGTCAGCCCGACCACCGGGTGCGAGCGCACGACGCCGAAGTAAATCAGAAGGACCATTGCGCCGATCGGCAGCCGGTCGCCGATGATCGTGAAGCCCCACGTGTCGCCGGCATTCTGCGCGAAGACCAAGCCGCAGACGGCACAACGATCAAAGAAGGACCATCCCGAGAACAGCCGTCCCTCACCGCAGTGCGGACACCGCTTGCGCAGGCCGCGCCCGAGCGCCGTCACGATCAATCTCCATTCGGAAGGAGTCATCCAGTTCGTCCGAGGTTCTTAATACCATCCCTCGCAAGCACGCGTCTCATCGGCGTGGTCGACCGTGTCGTCACAGACGACGGGACGCCGTTGCGGCGACAGAAGTCGTCAATCCAGACGACTGATCCAGATCCTCTCCCGAGTACGCGTGGTGACGCCCCGGCTGCGCGGTTACAAATTGGTGGCGCGCGTTCGTTGATGCACAGTCGGACATCCCTTCACGCAGCACAAGGTCACTTCGGAGCGGACTTGTTTCTGGGAGGAGCCCGATTCGCAGACTCAAGTCGACCAACCGCACGATTCCGAGAAATGAGAGCGAACCAGGGCGAGTGATTTGCAGCCCGAGGTGATCGAGTCGTCGGCCCGCGGGTCGCGGGTCATGGGAAACCCGGGGAGAAGCAATGAAGCGGAAGAAGCGCCTGTTGACCGTTCTCGCTCTCAACATCGTCTGGGGCTCGTGCTGGGCGAGTTCCGCCAACGCCGGAGTAATCACGATGGGTACGTGGGCCTCCATGAACCCAGGCAGCGCCGCCTTCTGGAACAACTCTTCCTGGGACGGCCCGGGAATGAACGTCGGCCAACTGATCACGTCGTGGGGCGTGCCGGTTGACTATTTGAGCGCGGCCGGAGCGCCGGTCGCCTTCGCGTTCGATCAGGCGGAGTTCTTCTGGGAGGCGGCCTCGATCACTGCCTGGATGGATGGCCGAGGGATCTCGGTGATGCCAGACGGCTCGGTGACATTCACCACGCACGGCTACACCTACAACACGTTGACGACGCCGCAGCAATTTGCGTTGTTCCGCTACACCGGGGCGGCATCGATCATTTACTTTCTCGGCGTGGAGGACATCCCATTGGCGATGGGAGGCGACCACGACTATAACGACTACATCGGATACTCGATCGAATATCTGCCGCCTCCGCCTCCGCCGATTCCCACGCCGGAACCGGGGACGCTCGCGCTCTTGCTGTCTGGAGGAGGTTTCGCCGTCTGGCGGAAGAAGCGATCGCAAACCACTTCAGCAGGCGTGTGAGAATGACGGGCGGCTAGAATCCCCGCCAGTCTCGCTCGCGTCGCGCGTTAGATTGCGCAACGGATGTCAGACGATCGCGAGGCGGGTGATCCATCAGACCTGCGCCGTGGTGACACGTGAGCGCCCAGTCTGACTGTCAGGACTGTACTTCACTTCGTCTGTCGTCAGCCCGGCCGGCATGCGTCCCGGCGCTGCCGACGAGCGGCAGCCGCACGATGAAGCGATCGCGCTCGACGCCCCATTCCATGGCGCGATTCGTTGCGATGCGGAACCGCTCGCGCATGTTCGTCAGGCCGATGCGCGTCGACTGCGGCACGGTCGGTCCAGGCCGGAGACTGTTCTCAACGACAAGCGTCTCGTCTTCGACTCGAACGTGGATCTGCAGCGGGCGATCGTCGGCGGACGTGTTGTGTTTCAGCGCGTTCTGAAACAGTTCCGCCAGCGAGACCGGCGGGAGCAGGAGACGATCGGCGTCGGCGGGCTGCACCTGCACGTCGAGTTGGACATCACCACCGTAACGAATCTCCGTGAGTGCGCGGTGGCGTTCGAGAGCGTCGAGCTCTTCGGCGAGACGAACGAGTGTGCGGCCGCGGCAATCGAGCACGTACTGGTAGGTCGCGCTCAACGTCCGGATGAACCACGGCGCAGCCTCGCTGCGCTGGTCGATCAGGTGCGCCAGCGCGTTGAGGTTATTGAAGAGGAAGTGGGGATCGACCTCGCGACCGAGGCTCTCCAACTCGGTCTGAAGCCGCGCGTGCTCGATTCGTGCGCTCCGCAATCGATCGCTCTCCCAATCACGAAGCAGGAACACCGTTTCGTAAACGTGCGTGATGGCGATGACAAACGCGACCACCGCGAAGAGCGCGGCCGGCAGCGCGTACTGGCGCGTGCCGGTGTCGCCGGTGACGACGCGCCACCCCCATAGGGTTGCGGCCGCAAACGGTATGGTAAAGAGGCTGATCAGGGCCAGCAGCACGCCGAGCCTTCGCCACGGACGCAGCAGCCAGTCTTCACGTCGCGGGACGCGGAAGTACAGCCACCGGTTACCCTCCCAGATCAGAAAGGCGACCGTCGCGAACCACGCGTACGACGCGACCACTCCAGCGGTCGAGTGTTGCGCATGGTCGATCAGGCCCGACAGGTTGACGACGAGCGCGCCCAGAATTGGGCTCACGAGCAGTCGGGGCCAAAAGTCGTGTACGGCACGAACGTCGGCGCTCGTCCCCTGCTGGCGGTCGTCCATCCCGCGCTACGGTAACAGCGAATCTGTCGCGCACCACGAGGAAGGTACGAACTTCGTGACGAACGTCGAGTCGCGTTCGCGCGGAGCGCGTCGGGAATGAAGGTGAATCAGCGCGTGCGGTTACTGGCCGTCGGGTCTCCGGCGCACAAGCGCCACGTTCCTGGCCTACCCCGGCTCGTAGGGATTCTGGCGGATCGCGCGCAGGCATTCGGTCAACGCGCCCAGCAGCGAGTCGCCCCAGCCAAAGGGACGGAAGGGTACGGTTCTCTGATTGACCTCCTTGTCCGCCTGCGCATAGAAGCGCATCTGCATCGCGTTCCGCGACGCAAACTCTTTGACGGTAATCACAAACTCGATCTCCCCTTCCGCCTGGCCCTTCTTGAAGGAAAAGTAATGAAGCAGGGCCAGTTCCTCGGCGGGATCTTTCTGGGCGTGCACCCACTCAGCCACGGTCGCCTCGTCTTGCGTGAGATTCGGCCGACTCCGTCGCGCCGCCACTCGACGGCACTGGCTGATCGACCGCGTTGCGCATTCTACTTGACCGATTCAGAACTGGATATGGTTGAGCTCGGCCGGCGCGAATGCCTCATCCCCCGGAATCCGACGGGCGACGACAATCCCGTCAATCCGGACACAGAATCGAGGTTGCGCCACCCGGCGCGTTTCTCGCCCGACGCGAAAGGACGCTGACATTTCTGCCGCTTCCCGCGCATGGCAGAGTCGGCCCCGATCATGCACAACCGTCCGACGCATCCCCTCGATCCTCGAAAACCATGTCGGGACACCTCTCGCATCTGCGGAACGGGCTCGTCGCATCTCTGTTATTGGTGACAATGGCGGCCGCCGCGTCGGCCCAGTCGATTACTGACCCACGGCGAATCGAGTTCACGCCGTCAGGCGCGCCAGGCGCGCTCGATGTCAGAACCGGCACACCATTGGTTGAGAAGTACACGCTCGACATCTATCTCGCCGGCGGCAGCACCGTCGTGCAGACGGTCGACCTCGGCAATCCAGCGCCTGACCCCGATGGGTTGATCCGGGTCGACTTCGTCTCGCTGCTCGCACCTCCGCTCTCCTCCGGCGTCATCTATCAGGCGGTGGTCAATGCTGTCGGCTCGGTGCAGACGGCATCGAGCTATCGATCCGATACTTTTGCGTTCAGCGGCGCGTGCGCGCCGACCATCGCGCCCACATCGTCAACGCTGTCCACGGCGGCGGCGGCCACCGGCACCGTCGCCGTCACCGCAGCCAGCAGCTGTTCGTGGACGGCCTCGAGCAACAATCCGTGGCTCACGATCACCGCCAACGCAATCGGCACTGGCAACGCGACGCTCAGCTACTCGGTTGCCGCCAACACGACAACCGCGTCGCGCACGGGCACGCTGACGATCGGCGGTCAGCCGTTCACGGTCACGCAACCGGGTGCAGCGCCATGCACTTTCACTCTTTCACCGACGACGACGAATCTCGGCTCGTCCGCCGCGGCAGGAACCGTCTCGGTCACGGCTGGGACCGGATGCGCGTGGACCGCGACGAGTAGCGCCGGCTGGCTCACCATCGCGAGCGGTGCAAGCGGAAGCGGCAACGGTGTCGTTACCTACAATGTCACCGCCAACACCGCCCCGACTTCGCGCACGGCTACGCTGACCATTGGACAACAGACCTTCACCGTGACCCAGGCCGGTGCGTCGTGTGTCTCGGCGATCTCACCGGTGTCGACGACCTTGACGGCATCGATCGGAGCGAGCGGATCGGTGGCGGTCACGGCGGCGACGGGATGCAGCTGGACGACCACGAGCAACGCGCCGTGGATCACCGTCAGCGTCGGCGCGACTGGGACGGGCAATGGAAATGTCGCCTACGCAGTCGCCGCGAATACAGGAAGCGCGACACGCACCGGGACGCTCACCATCGGCGGTTACACCTTTACGGTTACGCAGCCTGGTGCACCATGCACCTCGAGCATCTCGCCGTCGTTATCGACGCTGACTTCGCCGGCGGCGGTCGACGGGACCGTGACGGTCACGAGCGGCAGCGATTGCAGCTGGACGGCGACGAGCAACGCGGCATGGATCACCGTTACATCCGGCGCCTCCGGAACTGGCAATGGATCCGTAAGCTACAGCGTCGCGGCGAACACGGGCACGACATCGCGAACCGGCACGCTGACCATCGCAGGCAAGACGTTCACGGTGACACAGCCGTCGACCTCGTGCACGTTCACGATTTCCCCCGCGAGTCAGGCCTTCCCGGTCGGCGGCGGAACGGGCACGGTGACGGTGACGACATCCGCAGGCTGCAACTGGACGGCATCGAGCAACGCGGCCTGGGTCACGATCTCGAGCGGTGCGACTGGAAGCGGATCTGGCACCGTGACGTTCAACGTCGTCGCGAATCCGAGCACCCTGTCGAGGGCGGCAACCCTCACGATCGCTGGCAAGACGTTCAGCGTGACCGAGGCCGGCACGTCCTGCACCTTCACGCTCACGCCTTCGTTGATCTCGGCGCCAGCTGCCGGAGTATCGGGCTCGATCAGCGTCACGACCCAGTCGACCTGTAGTTGGACCGCTTCATCCGGCAGCAGCTGGGTCACGGTCTCGGGCTCGGGCACCGGTTCCGGCACGGTGACCTACACGGTGCAGCCAAACACCGGAGCCGTTGCCCGGTCCGCGCTCGTGAACATCGGCGGAATCAACGTCGGTGTGAGTCAGGCGGGGTCGACCGCCGCGGTCACTGCCCCGGCT
>JBPYFA010000559.1:0-12448 GCA_051986585.1 Vicinamibacterales bacterium
TGATCCCGATCGAAATTCACCCGGTACGCACTGACCGAAAATTTCTTTGCCGGCAACACTTCCCCTGTCGGCACGAACCACAAGCCCGTATCCCCGTTGATCGTTGTCGTGGCGGGACGCGTTTCAGCCGCGGGTGGGGGAGGCGCGGTCTGAGTGGCCGGCGTTTGTGCAAACGCCGTCGTCCCTGCGGCGGACAGTAAGCCCGCCAAACCTAAGGTTTGCAGGAATCTCGTGTGCATCGGCAACTACCTCTACAGGGTCAGTTTAACACTTGAACCTGAGGCGTCAACGTGGACCAAAGGCCGATTAACTTCCGGGTCCGCGTCTGTAGTCGGAATTACTCAGGACTGCGCGGTTTGGCAAACGCCCAGGCGACGAAGATGCTGAAACCGTAAAGCGCCAGCATTGGAAACGCCATCAGGCACTGCGACACGACGTCGGTGCCCGGGCTGACGACAGCCGCAACGATGAAGATGATCAGAATTGCGTACTTCGCGTAGCGAAGCATGAACGCCGCCGTGACCAGGCCCATGCGGGCCAGGAAGTACACGATCGTCGGCATCTGAAAGATCAGCCCGAATCCGAGCATCATCTTCACGTAGAGTCCGAACACTTCGTCGATCGACGGCCGGAACTCCATGTATTCAGTTTGCCAGCCGAGAAAGAACTTCCACGTCCAGGGGAACGCCGCATAGTGGGAAAACGCGGCACCCAGGACGAAGAAGAATGTGCAGAAGACGACGAACGGCACCGCCATCTTCTTCTCGTGCGAGTACAACCCTGGCGCGATGAAGAGCCAGAGCTGCCAGATGATGAACGGAAGGGCGATGAAGAGGCCGGTCAGCGCGCCGACCTTCATGGTCAACATGAAGGGCTCGAAGCCGGTCGTGAACATGAACTTCACGCCGTGGCTTGCGCTGAGATCTTTGTACAGCGGCATCCAGATGAAGTTCTGGATCCGCTGGGCGAAGACGAAGCCGATCGCGCATCCGATGGCGAGCCCCCAGACGCACGCGATGAGCCGCTTCCGGAGCTCATCGAGATGGTCCAGAAAGGACATCTTCGCGCCGGAGTCGAGCTCGTCGGCGTCGGTCAGCAGAACGTCGCGATCGTCATCGTCGTCTGGCGACGGCTTCGCCGCGCCAGGGAAGGGCACGAGCGCCATTGCGCGGAGTTATGCGTCGCCGGCGGAACGGCGAGCCACGGGTTGCCCGTCGTCGTGCTGGGCCTCGACTGTCTGGGGACGCGCGGGTTCGGGGGCGCGCTGGCGGTCGGTGCTGCGTGCCTCCTCGAGTCGAATCTCCTCGTCGAGCGTGTTCCTCAGTTCGTTCGAGGCCCGCTTGAATTCGTTGATGCTTTTGCCCAGAGAACGCCCCAGCTCAGGCAGTTTTCGGGGCCCGAAAATGATGAGCGCGATCACGAAGATGATGATCAGCTCGGGCATCCCGATGGAACCCAACATATAGAAATCCTTGGATATCTGAGAGTTAACGACCGGTCGTTTCAGCCCTCGAGGGCCCTTCCTGCATTATAGGAATGCGTCCGCGGCCGGTCAAGAAAAAGGGGGAGCAGGGTGCCCGGAAGTCGTTGCCCCGCCGATACTTCGTCTGTTACGATCGAGAAATATGCGAAATCCCCGTTTCTTACCGGTGGCAGTTCTTGCGATCGCGTTGTCAGCCCTCGCCGGCGGCATGTTCGGCAGCCGCGCGCTCGCAAGACAGGATGAAGTCAGCCAGCAGTATCGCGTCTTCACTGCGGCGCTGGACGCCATCGAGAAGGAATACGTCGACGACGTGCCGTCGGATCGTGTGATCTACAGCGCCATCGATGGCATGTTGCACACGCTCGATCCGCATTCGAGCTTCTTCGATCCGAAATCTTATGCGCAGATGCGCGAGCGTCAGGAGGGGCGGTACTACGGCCTCGGGATCACGATTCAAGCGATCGACGGCGACATTACCGTGATGTCGATCTTCGAAGGCTCACCCGCGTACAAGAAGGGACTTCGGCGCGGCGACATTCTCGCCAAGGTCGGCGACCTCGATATGAAGGGGTGGACGACCGATCAGGCGGTCAAGAAACTCAAGGGACCGAAGGGCACGCTCGTCAACGTCAGCATCAAGCGTCGCGGTTACGACGGATTGATCAACATGGACGTCGTGCGCGACGAAGTGAACATCACGACCGTGCGTGCCGCGTTCATGATCGACAAGGAAACCGGCTACGTGAAGCTCGATCAGTTCACCGAAACGTCGGACCGTGAACTGGGCGATGCGCTGCAGAAACTGAGCTCGAACGGGATGAAGCGGCTGGTGTTCGATCTCCGCGAGAATCCCGGCGGCGCGCTCGATCAGGCGATCCGGATCGCCAACCGGTTCCTCCCGCGCGGCGACGTGATCGTGACCACACGCGGGCGCGTGCCGAATGCGAATCAGAACTACATTGCGACCGAGCAGGGTGACTATACCCACATGCCGATCGTGACGCTCGTCAATCGCAACAGCGCGAGCGCGTCTGAAATCGTGAGCGGCGCGCTCCAGGATCACGATCGCGCGCTGATCGTTGGCGAGACGACCTTCGGCAAGGCGCTGGTGCAATCGGTGTATCCGATCAGCGAGCAGGCGGGCGTGGCGGTGACCACCGGCCGCTACTACACGCCATCAGGTCGGCTGATCCAGCGTCCATGGGACGGTACATTCGACGAGTACCTGACCTACACGCTTCGCGATCAGACGTCAGCTGAGCGTCCGCACAAGGCGGCGGATCTGAAGATGACCGACGCCGGCCGCAAGGTCTACAGCGGCGGCGGCATCGAGCCGGACAAGTTCGTCGTCGGCGCCGGGATGGAAGGATTCAACCCGACGCGATTCGGACGGCTGCTGTTCGCGCGTCAGGAGTTTGCGAATTTCGCCGACCAGTTCCGCGCCGAAGGGGACACGCGCCTGGGCGACGCGAACAAGAACAAGAAACCGATCGCGCGCGGCTTTACTGTCGACGACAAGATGCTCGCTGACTTCAAGTCGACGCTGACGTCGCGCAAGGTGAAGATCGACGAAGAGAGCTTCGCCAAGGACGACACGTTCATCCGCGCCATGATTCACTTCGAGATTGATTCGGCGCTCTTCGGCATGGAGGAAGCGCGGCGGAATCTGATCGCGAAGGATCCGCAGGCGCAGTTTGGGCTGGCGCAGTTCCCGGAGGCCGAGCACCTCGTCGAGTTGTCGGCCGCCAAGTCGACGCGCAACTCCAAGGGCCACTGACCAAGTCGGTAGGGCATTTGGCCCTACATTTTGCGTTGCACTTTAGTATTGCCCCTAGGTATGGGGGCTTGTTAGACTGACGCCCGTTCCGCCGGCCCAGGGGCCATCCCGCTTTGGGTGGGGTGTGGGCAGGGCGCTACGGTCTTTGTCGTCACGTCACAGGCTCCAGATACAGACTACGTTTCGAAGCGACCCCAGCCGCTTCCAGGTCGAGGCTTGCTGCCTCAGACCATGGAGCGGCTTTTTTTTCGATCCTTGGGAAGGGACTAAACCGCTATGCGGCTTCAACGGCTGGAGATCACCGGGTTCAAGAGTTTTCCCGACCGATCCGAGTTGACGTTCGACCACGGTGTCACGGCAATTGTCGGCCCGAACGGGTGCGGCAAGAGCAACGTTGTCGATGCACTGACCTGGGTTCTTGGCGAGCAGAGCGCGAAAAGCCTTCGCGGCGATCGGATGGAAGACGTGATCTTCGGCGGCAGCGATGCCAGAAAGCCGACTGGCGCGGCTGAAGTTCGACTGAAGCTCGGAGGGGTTGCAGCCCGCGTGCCCGGAAATCCGCGGCGCGGCTCGAATGGTGCGCACGAACTGATCGACGGCAGCGTGGAACTGGCGTCGAGTGCGGCCGTCGCGATTGAGGACGATCCGCTGATTGTGCGTGACGTCGAGGTCATGCGCCGGCTCTATCGATCAGGAGAGAGTGAATATCTGATCGACGGCGAGTCGGTGAGACTGCGAGATGTCCAGGACCTGCTGATGGATGCGGGACTCGGCATCAAGGCGTATGCGGTCATCGAGCAGGGCAAGATCGGACAGATTCTGAGCGCCCGTCCAACCGATCGGCGTCAGTTGATCGAAGAAGCCGCCGGGGTGACGAAGTACAAGAGCCGTCGCCGGGCGGCGGAATTGAAGCTGGAGGCGGCGCAGCAGAACCTCACCCGCGTCGACGACATTGTGTTCGAGGTCGAGAAGCAGCGCGGCGCACTGAAGCGGCAGGCGGCGAAAGCGCGGCGCTATCGCCGGCTGCGCGACGAGCTTCGCCGCTGGGAGAAGGTGCAGTTCGCGCAGCGCTATCGCGTGCTGGGCGAGGCGATCGAGTCGGCTCGCACGCAGTTGACCGACGCCCGGGCTCGCGAAGCGGCGGCGGCCGCGCACGTGGCTGAAGTGGAGGCGATGCTCGAGCGGCTTCGTCTCGAACTGACCGAGGCGGACAGCCGCACGACGTCTGCGCGCGAGGCGGCTCACGCGCACGAGCTCGAGATCGGCCGGCTGCAGCAGCAGATCGCGTTCGACAAACAGCAGATCGAGTCGCTGGCCGTGTCCGCCTCTGAAATCGAGGCGGAGATTCGTACGCTCGATGCGCGGCGCGAACCAGCACGCGTTGAGCTCGAATCGCGGCGCGATGCCGGTTCCCGGGCGATCGCCGAACGGGATGCGGCTGCCGAGACGCTCCGGGGTGAAGAGGCGGCGTACGCGGATCGCCAGCGCAATATCGAGGGTCTCGAAGCCGATGTGGAAGCGGCGCGCAGCGAAGTGTTCGCCGCGGTGAATGCGGCGACGGCGTTGAGACACGCGATGGACCATGCGGCGGCGGCGCGCACGCGGATCGCCGAACAGATTGGACGTCTTGAAGTCGAGCGCACCGACCTGGAAATCGAGGCCGGACGTGCGACAGCCGAACGCGATGAAGCGGAAAACGCGATGCGTCGCTGCCATACGGCGATGGAGACGTTGCGCGTCGATCGCGCGGCGGCTGAATCGGAGCTGGCGGGCGCGCGCGCGGACCGTGAGGCGCGACTGACGGATCTGCGGACGCGCGAACGCGATCTGGCCGGCCTGCACGCGCGCCTTGCATCGCTCGAAGAACTGGTCGCCGCTCGCGCCGACTACGGTGATGGCGCGCGTCGCGTGCTGGCCGAGTCCAATGGCAACGTCGGACAGATGGGGTCGGTGGCCGACTATCTCGACGTCGATACAGGGTACGAGCGTGCGGTCGAAGCGTGCCTCGGTGGGCTGCTGCAACACGTGGTCGTGCCGTCGCATGAGGCCGCGGTCGCGGGCCTGGAATTCGTCAAGGTCCACGATGCCGGTCGCGTCGGATTTCTGGTCGCCGGGCGGGCGAGCGTGGTGGCGCCAGCCGCAATCGGCACCGATCTGACGCCGCTCGTCGATGTGGTCAGGATCAGCGGCCCGGCCGCGGAAGCGATTCACGCGGCGGTTTCGTCGACCGGCATTGCTCGCGACTTTGAATCGGCGCGGCGCGCGGCGGAGACTTCGAGCGCGCCAATCGTGACGCTGGACGGCGAGGTGTTCCGCGGCGCATCGGTCGTCGAGGGGGGCACGCGCGCGGAGGCCCGCGGCATCCTGACGACCCGCCGGGAAATCAAGGAACTCCGCGAGCGCGCTGACGAGGACGGCGCTGCCGCGGAGCGCCTTCGGAACGAGATTGCATCGCTCGAGGTCTCGATCGCGACCACAGAATCAGCCATGCTCTCGCTGCAGGGAGAATTGCACCGGCTCGAGAAATCGAGCGTCGGGTTCGACCTGCAGACCGCGAACGCCGCGGCGGATATCGACCGCGTCCGGCGCAAGCAGGAGCAGATCGCCAGCGAGCGGCGGTCGGCTGAGGAAGAACTGCGTGTCCAGGATGCCCGACACGAGGAGGCACAGGAATCGATTGCGCGCATTCAATCGGAGCAGAAGACGGCCGACGACCTGCTGAACGCCGCGCAGCGCCGGTTGTTCGAAGCGCGCGAAGCGATGCAGGTTCAGGCGGCGCGGACCTCCGAAGCGAAGGCGACGCATGCCGCGCTGGTCGAACGCACGAGCGCCCTTGCACTCGAAGTGCAACGGCTCGAACAGGGAGCTGCTGAACTTGAAACGCGAGTTCAGACTCGGCGCGATGATCTGCAGCGGACCGAAACGCGCCGGATCGGCCTCACCGAGTCGATTGCTGACTCCGAATCGACACTTGATGCGGGTCTGAAAGCCTTCGACGAGCTTCGCGATCGCGTACGCGCGGCCGACGAGGCCTCGCAGTCGCTCCGTTCCGCATTCGAAGGGCTCGAAGCACGAATTCGTGAGGCCCGTCGTTCGCTGGAGACGATCCGCACCGAGACGGCGCAGCTGGATGTGGCTCGGGCCACCGCCGAATCCGATCTGACGCATCTCGCAAACTCCTGCCTCGAATCCGTGCAGGCCTCGCTCGATGAAGTCGCGGCCGAAGTGGCCGAGCTCGAACGGCAGGGAGTCCTCGCCGCTGCCAGGCCGATCGACGATGCTCCGGATGCCGCCGAAGTTGAGGGTGACGGCGTGGCGACTGCCGAAGCGGCGACGCCGACTCCCGTCTCCAGCCGGACGATGACACCGGACGAAATGGTGACCGATCTACGGTCCAAGATTGAGCGTATGGGCGCCGTCAACATGATGGCGATCGATCAGTTCGACGATCTCGAATCGCGCCATTCATTCCTGACCACGCAACGCAAAGATCTCGTCGACTCGATTGCTGCGACCGGCGAAGCCATTCGACGGATCGACAAGACCACGAAGGAGCGCTTCAAGGAGGCGTTCACCGTCATCAATCAGAACTTCGAGCAGACGTTCACCACCTTGTTCGGCGGCGGGCGCGCGGGGCTCGTGCTGCTCGACGAAACCGATCAGCTCGAGAGCGGCATCGATATCATTGCGCAGCCGCCCGGCAAGCGGCTGCAGAGCGTGCAGCTTCTCTCCGGCGGCGAAAAGGCGCTCACCGCGATGGCGCTGATGTTCGCGATCTTCAAATACCGGCCGAGTCCCTTCTGTCTGCTCGACGAGATCGACGCTCCCCTGGACGATGCCAACATCGGGCGGTTCGTCGAGATGCTGCAGGGGATGCAGGAACACACGCAGTTCATCCTCATCACCCACAACCGGAAGACCATGGAGATTGCCGATCGCCTGTACGGCGTCACCATGGAGGAGCCGGGCGTTTCGAAGTTGATCTCGGTCCAGCTGAACTGACGCAGCAGTTTCCAGTGTCCAGTCTCCGGTTTCCAGTTATAAGTTTCACCACGGGACTTAAGCTGGAAACTGGTAACTGGCGACTGGAAACCCAGAATTGAACGAGGACAAATCCACTCGGTATCACCGCCTCAAGCGACGGGCGTCGGTCGCGTCGCTGGCGCTGTCGACGCTTCTTCTCGCCGGTCTCCTGGCCTTCGGGGGCTCCGAGGCGATCGCCGGCCTTGCCCGCCGTGCCGCCGGCGGCTCGTCGGCTCGCTCCGCACTCGTGGTGGCGCTTTACGTTCTGATCCTGGCGTTTCTGAATGAGCTGATGACAGTGCCATTGGCCTTCTATCAGGGATTTCTCCTCGAACGTCGATATGGGCTATCCACGGAGACGGCACGCAGTTGGGCCGCCGATCACGCGAAGGCGACCGGGCTGGGACTCTTGCTGAGTATCGGCGCGGCGGAAGCGATCTACCTGTCGATGCGAATATCGACGACGTGGTGGTGGCTGTCGTCGTCGGCGGTGTTCATTGCTGCCATCGCGGCGATTACGCGTCTGGCGCCGATCCTGCTCTTGCCGATGTTCTACCGGTTCACGCCGCTCGCCCGCGAGTCGCTGCGGGACCGGCTCGTGTCGCTATCCGATCGCGCCGGTGTGGCCGTGCTGGGTGTCTACGAGTGGGCGCTGGGCGAAAAGAGCCGCCGTGCGAATGCCGCGCTGGTCGGGACGGGAGCGACTCGCCGGATACTGCTCTCAGACACGCTGCTTGCCGAATATTCCGAGGACGAAATCGAAGTGATTCTGGCGCACGAGATCGCTCACCACGTGCATCACGACATCCGCAATGCGTTCATCGCCGAGTCCGTGCTCCTGATGCTCGCCCTGTACGCAGGCGCCGTGGCCCTTGCGTTCAGTTGGCGGCGCCTCGGGTTCAGCGGCATATCCGATGTCGCGGGCTTACCGCTGCTGGTGCTCGTCGTGGGTGCGTTGACGATGGCGGCAACGCCGATTGTCAACGCGGTGTCACGCCGGAACGAACGCCGCGCCGATCGATTTGCGATTACCCTCACGAAACAGCCGGCGGCGTTCATCTCCGCGATGAAGCGGTTGGGAACGCAGAATCTCGCCGAGGAGCATCCGTCGAAGCTGGTGCTGTGGCTGTTTCACAGCCATCCACCGATCGAGCAGCGGATCGAGGCCGCACGGAGTTTCCTGTAGAATCGTCGGCGCTCTCTGCGCGAAGTCTTCAGTGCTCTCTGCGCGCGAGAGTCGGGCACGACCTTCGCGAGTCGTGTGAAACCTTCACTGATGCCGTCACCAGCCCTCACCTTCGTCGTGCCCATGTATAACGCTGCCGCGACGATCGCGGCCCTGGTGCACGACATCGAGCGGCTCGAGGGCGAAGGCGGCCACGAGATCATCCTCGTCAACGACGGCGGCACGGATCGGACGATGGCGGTGTGTCGGGAGCTGTCGGAGACGGCGCGAGTGCCATTGACGGTGATCGATCATGCGAGGAATTTCGGTGAGCACAACGCGGTCTTGACCGGCTGGCGCCACGCGCGCGGCGCGCACATCGTCAATCTCGATGACGACGGGCAGAACCCGCCACGTGAAGCGGTGCGCCTCTGGCAGCACGCCAAAAAGACTGGCGCCGACGTCGTTTTCGGCCACTACGAGACCAAGCAGCACTCGCTCTGGCGGAACTTCGGCAGCTGGCTGACGAATCGGTTCACCGACTGGGCGCTCGATAAGCCGGCCGGATTCTACTTGTCGAGCTTCCGGTGCGTCACCGCGTTCGTCGCCGGCGAGGTCGTCTCCTACGCCGGGCCCTATCCCTACATCGACGGGCTGTTGTTACAAGTCACACAACGATTCGAGTCACTGATCGTCGACCACGAGCCGCGGCGCGAAGGCCAGAGTGGCTACACGTGGCGGCGTCTTCTGCGATTGTGGCTGAGCGCGTGGCTGAACTTCTCACTGCTGCCACTGCGACTCGCGACGTTCGCCGGATTGACCACGGCCATGCTCGGGCTGATCGCATTTTTCGCCGTCTTGTGGCTGTGGTTCGTGAATCGCGGCCCGAGCTATGGATTCGGGTGGCTGATGTCGGCGTTCTTGATTTTTTCCGGCACGCAGCTGGTCATCCTCGGCCTGATCGGCGAATATCTCGGGCGGATGTTCCTGACCATCAACCAAAGGCCGCAGTCGGTGGTGCGCGAAGTGATTAGCGGTGGCGGCCCAGCCGAATATCCGCGCGCTCTGTGATCGCGCGGCTAAGCTGAAAACGAACGCCAAACTGAAAACGAACGTGAAACCAAAAACGAACGTGAAACCAAAAACGAACGCGAAACTGAAAACGAACGCGAAACTAAAAACGAACGCGAAACTAAAAACCCAAAACCCTAACCGATAACCAAAAACCCAAAACCAAGAACTGACGCGAAGTTCGGCTAAACAGGGATTACCATGCCTCTCAAACTGCTTCGCGATCTTGCACTGCTCGCCGCCGTGTTCCTCGCCTTGACGCCCGACGTAGTTGCGCAGGAGAAGCCCAACATTGTTCTGATCCTGACCGACGATCTCGGTTACGGCGATGTCTCCGCCTACGGCGCGACCGCGCTGACGACGCCGAACATCGATCGGCTCGCAAAAGAGGGCCTCCGCTTTACCGACGCGCACGCGTCGGCGGCGACCTGCACTCCCTCGCGCTATGCGCTCCTCACCGGAGAGTACGCATGGCGAAAGCCGGGTACCGGTATCCTGCCAGGGAATGCCGCGCTCATCATCGACCCGCGACAGATCACATTGCCGGCGATGCTCAAGACCGCAGGTTACGCGACCGGGGTGGTGGGAAAGTGGCATCTCGGACTGGGGGCGGAGGGAGGACCCAGCTGGAACGGCGATATCACGCCAGGGCCGAACGCGGTCGGGTTCGATGACTCATTCATCATGGCGGCAACCGGCGATCGCGTGCCGACGATCTACATCGAGAATCGGCGCGCAGTCGGGGCTGAGAGTGTCGATCCCATCAGTGTCAGTTACGGCAAACCGATCGGCGACTGGCCAACGGGGAAGGAGCACCCGGAGCTGCTCAAGATGCATCCGAGCCACGGTCACGACCAGACGATCGTGAATGGGATCAGCCGAATCGGATACATGACCGGGGGGAAACGGGCGTTATGGAAAGACGAAGACATGGCGGATGCGTTCACGTCCAACGCCGTGGCATTCATTGAAACGCACAAGGATCGGCCCTTCTTCTTGTACTTCGCCACGCACGATCCGCACGTGCCGCGGGTGCCGAATGCGCGCTTCGTCGGCAAGACCACCATGGGGCCGCGTGGCGACGCGATTATTGAAGCCGACTGGTCGGTGGGAGAAGTGTTGCGAACGCTCGATCGTTTGAACCTGACGAGCAACACGCTCGTGATCTTCACCAGCGACAACGGCCCAGTCGTTGACGATGGGTATCAGGACGATGCGGTGGCAAAGCTTGGGAGTCACAAGCCGGCGGGCCCATTCAGAGGCGGGAAATACAGCAATTTCGAAGGCGGCACCCGCGTGCCGTTCATTGTCCGCTGGCCCGGACACGTATCCGCGGGATTGTCGGACGCGCTCGTCTGCCAGGTCGATCTGCTCGCATCGCTGGCGAAGATGACTGGCACTTCGCTCACCGACGCACGCGACAGCGAAGACATCATCGCTGCGCTGCTCGGAAAATCGAAGAGCGGCCGAGCGGAGCTTGTCGAGGAAGCCGGCGCGCTCTCGCTTCGTCAAGGTCAATGGAAGTACATCGAGCCGAACAATAAGCAGAAGATCAACCAGGACACCAACATCGAACTCGGCAACGACAACGTGCCACAGCTATACGACTTGAGCGCGGATCCAGGCGAGACACGCAACCTCGCATCCAGCAGTCCGGACCGCGTCACATCGATGGCCGCTTCGCTCGATCGCATACGGACGCACACCCGGCGGTAATCCAGACATACTACGGGTCGAGAGCAGACGGATCTGCCGTCTGGGCGCGCCGCGTCAGAGTAGAATGACCTTCACCTCACATGAAATGGTTCTTACGCGGCGTCGTGGCGCTCGTCGTGGTCTACATCGCGCTTTGTGGCTCGGTGGCAGTGGCGATGCATCAGACGCCGGAACGCTTCGGTGCTTTCATGAAGCGGATGCCGGCGATTGTCGTCTGGGGTGGGCTGCCGGCGAAGCGGATGTGGTTGTGGGCCCGCCGCGGCGATCTCGCTGAAGGGGATCCCGCTCCAGACTTCAACCTGCGCACGACGCAGGATCGCGCCCGTCGCGTCGCCCTGTCGTCGTATCGGGGCGATCGGCCGGTCGTCCTCGTATTCGGCAGCTATACGTGACCGCCGTTCCGCCGGGCGGTGCCCGCGCTCAATCGTCTCTATCGTGATTATCGCGATCGCGTCGCGTTCCACGTCGTCTACATCGAGGAAGCGCATCCCATCGACGCGTGGCAGCTCGACGACAATGTCAAGGACGGCGTCCTGTTCAAGACCACTCGCACCGCTGAAGAGCGCGACGAGGTTGCGCACATGTGCGTCGTCAAGCTGGGGATCGAAATGCCGGCCCTCGTCGACGATCCCGACAACCACGTCGAGCGCGCTTACACTGGATGGCCCGATCGGCTGTATGTGATCGGTTCAGATGGGCGGGTCGCCTATAAGAGCCAGCCAGGTCCGTTCGGTTTCAAGCCCGAGGATGTGGAAGCGGCCCTGAAGCGAATGTTGCCGAAAATGATGGCGAAGTAGCCCGAGAAGGCGAGCCGTTACTCTGTAATCGCCGATGATCTTCCGTTGCGATCTGCTTAGGCCCGCCGCGGACCCTCGAGACGTTTGATGCGCTTTTCGTGATCGTCCAATCGCACCGCGTGATGAGCAGTGGCTTCGGCAACAAGTTTGACCGACTCCTGCATCTTTTCAACCATCACGTCGAAATGCCTTCGAGTTCTTTCACCTTCGGCCTTCATTTCGGCTTGGAGCTTGTGAAAGCGCTCATCGACGGTCCTGAACGCCTTCCACATGTCGCTCCGTAGCTTTGCAAACTGCTGGTCTACTCTCTTGAACCGCTTGTCAACCTTCTCGAACTGCTGGTCAACCTTCTCGAACCGCTGGTGAACCTTCTGGAACCGCTGGTGAACCTTCTCGAATTCGTCGCGCATCTCCGT
>JBPYFA010000560.1:0-3928 GCA_051986585.1 Vicinamibacterales bacterium
ATGTGGTCGATCGATTCGGCCTCGCACAGCCATGGACGCGACGACTCCCAGTAAATGGGATCGTTCTTGCCCTCGGATTTCAGCTTGTTCGTCCAGAAATGCTGGATCTGGCGATTCTCGGCATGGACACAGAGCGGGACGCCGGACTCCGTGATGTTTGGGAAGACGATCTGGCACATTCCGTCATCCGGGAAGGGTAGATTGCCGATCGTCTCACCGAAGAAGATCTTGTATCCGATGGCGCCACGCTTGGCCATGGGAAGGATGTCGTCCGCATTCGTTTGATGCACCACGCCGAGCACCGCAAAATCGCACAGCGACTTCGTTTCTCCGACTTTTCGTTTGACGTCGACCTGATCAGCGTTCTCGGTCGGCGGGATTTGGTTGGGCATATCGATGACGGTCGTGATGCCACCACATACCGCGGCGGTGGACCCGGTCGAGAAGTCTTCCTTGTGTGTCACCCCGGGATCGCGGAAGTGCACGTGCGCGTCGATCAGGCCGGGCAGGATATGAAGTCCGCGCGCATCGATGACCCGCTTGCCCTCTGGCAACGTGTCGCTGGCACCGATCGCGACGATCTTGCCGTTCGCGATTGCAACACCGCCTTGCACGTTGGCTTCGGGCGTCACGATCGTTCCGTCCTTTACGACCAGATCCGCTTTCATGAGTCTTATCTCCTCTTATCTTGTTGATGCCACGTGGGCGCCGCCAAGGGCTAGTAGGTGTCGAACATTCGTTGAAGGTCGTCTGCGTCGGTGGTTCTGGAGAGCCCGAGCGACAGCAGGACCCGTGCCTTCCATGGTTGCAGGTTGTCCGAGGCTACGAAGCCCTTGCGCCTCAAACCCGGGCTGCGAACGACGCGGCCCGATGCCACACGGCTGCACAGGCACATGATCATGCCGTTCTCTCGGTATGCCCGGTCGAATGCCTCGTCCTGAGCCGGAGTTGGCCTGCCGGCGCCGGTCGCGGCACTGACGATGCCTTTTGCGCCCGCCTTGGCGGCGGCCTCGATCATCGCGCCGTCAGCGTTGACGTATGAGAGGACGATTTCGACCCGAGGCAGGGATCTTATGGCACCCACGTCGAACTCGGTCTGAGTCGTATGCTTTCTGACGGGCTGGTGGTAATAAATCACTCTCCCGTCGGCGTCGGCAAAGCCAAGGGGCCCGAGATCGCGCGACTCGAAGGCTTCGACGCGATAGGTCGAGTTCTTCGTCACGTCACGCGCATTGTAGATGGTGTCGTTCATCACGACGAGGCAGCCGCGCCCGCGCGACTGCGGGTCCGCCGCGACGCGAACCGCATTGAGCACGTTGAGGTACCCGTCGGCGCTGATTGCGGACGACGGTCGCATCGAGCCCACGAGCACCACCGGCTTCTCGGTCTTGAGCACGAGATTGAGGAAATAGGCGGTCTCCTCCAGCGTATTCGTTCCGTGGGTGATGACGAGCCCGTCGGCTTCGTCGTGCTCGAAGATCGAATGGATCTTGCGCACCAGGTCAAGCCAATCGACATCCACCAATGCCTGGCTCGGGAGGCGGCGGAACGGAATCTCGTGCACGCGGGCGATGCTCTTGAGCTCAGGCAATTGCGCGAGCAACTCGCCTTCGCCCAATCGCTTGTTCGCCTCGATGTACCAAGCCAGATCGAGGCGATCGACCCCAACGGAATCGATCGTGCCGCCGGTGAGGATCAGTCCCACTCTCGGGGGTGACGCGGGCATGTCAAGACGCTCCCGGGTTCGGTGTTGCGTACTGCTGGGCCGCGTTCCGGCTCTCGGGCCGAAACACACCGGCTTTCATCAGCAGCATCAAGCCCGTGCCGCCGCCTGCCGGTCTGATCGCGGGAGTGTCTCGATCAAGCAGCCGAACAGCCGCTGCAAGGGATGTCGGCTCGACGAGTTCGAACGGGGTCATTGGATTTGTGAGAAGGATTCTTGCAGCGATTTGGCCGTGAGGCGGCCAACAATGCTGAGCGGCTTTCCTTCGATCATTGCTTCGATCTCGAAGGGCGAGTCGGCTCGCGTGATTTCAACGGACATTGAACCTGTACTCGATTTACGCAACCTTGGCTTCGAACATGGCCTCGTAATGGGTCGAATCGATCCCCCTCAGATCACGTACCCCATCAACAAACGTCACGAAGGAATTCGCGTCCCGGAGATCGGTGGAGTACGGCTGGGCAGAAGCCGCTCGGATTGTCATATTGCATACGATACCTGTCAAGCGTATACGTTACTTGCGATCCATCCGAGGCGGAGACGGCGGGCGGCGGACCGGAGGTGTTCGAGGTTCAGGGTGAGCAGAGTATGTGCAGGCCCGAACTGGCTTTCGACGGGCCACGATTGGTATAGACGCTAATTGAGTCGAGCGCTGGAGCAGGCTGGTGGCAACATTATCCGACGAAGTTTTCCAGGCCCTCGTCAACGACATCCTTTCAGGTGCTGCCAAGCCGGGGACTCGCCTCGACGAGCCCAGCATCTGCCGCAAGTTCGGGGTCTCACGAACTCCGATTCGCGAGGCCTTGCGTCGGCTGAGCGGCACGGGACTGGTCGAGGTCACACCGCGAAAGGGCGTAACGGTAGCCCGGATAGAAGTCGAGCAGCTCCATGACATGTTCGAGGCGCTCGCCGAATTCGAGGGACTTTGCGCGCGGCTGTCCGCTGTCAGGATGACCACGCTGGAAAGGAAAAGGCTCGAGCTGCTCAACGCCGGCCGGCAGAAGAAAATTGCTGACGGAGATCATAACTTCGCGGAGCTCAACAACGAATTCCACCAGTTCATTTATCGGGGCGCTCACAACTCAAGCATTGCGTCGGTGACACGGAGTTTCCGGCAGAGGCTCGCTCCCTTCCGTGCGCTGCAATTCGTGCCCGGCCACACGGAATACTCCTTTCATGAGCACGACGGCATCGTCCAAGCCATCGTCGGCTCAGATCCTGATCGCGCCTACAGCCTCATGCGCGATCATGTGACCGGCACCGGTTTGCAGGTGATCGAGCACTTCTCGCAAAGAGAGGAAAGCGCTTCGCCCCGCGCGAAAACGCGAATCCAGAGAACCGGGTGACGCGCCAATAATCGGGCCCGCGAGCGTGCCGCATCGCGCGTTGGGTCAGCCGGCGTCCCTGACCTCGGCATGGCGCGCGACGGTGTGCCAAGAGACGAAAATCCGTTCGAACACGCCGACCACTGCGTACAACAGCAACGACAGTACCGAGATCCAGATCAGCGCTACGAAAAGCAACGTGGTGTCCATTGTACCGGTTGCGACGATCAGGACGTAACCGAGACCTTTGTCCGCGCCGATGAACTCGCCGACGATCGCGCCGACGGCGGCGAGTGTGATCCCGACCTTCAGCGATGCAAAGATGTGCGGAAGCGCATAGGGGAGCTGAAAGCGCCAGAATCGCTTCAAAGGCCCCGCGCCCATCGATCGCAGCAGGAACGTGTAGTCGCGCGGAACCGATTTCAGCCCCACCAGCGTGTCGATCATGATCGGAAAGAACGCCAAAAGGAACGAGACGAGGATCTTCGGAAGATAACCGACGCCCATCCACACAATCAGCAATGGCCCGAGCGCGACTTTCGGCAGCACCTGGATGAACACGAGCCAGGGATAAAACGCCTGCCCGAAAACCCGTACGAAGGCGATCAGCCACGCCAGAAGCACGCCGAGCACGAGGGCGAGCCCGAACCCGAGCAGGATCTCCATGGTGGTCACCGCCGCATGATCCAGCATCACGGAGAGAGTGGCGATCGTGCGGAGGGCGACCTCCGAAGGCGCGGGCAGGATGTAGGAGGGAAACAGGGACTTGTCGGCGCCCCATTGCCACAGGGCGAGGACGATGACGAGGACGGCCGTCGGATAGACGATCTTCGCAAGCTTGTCGCTCATCGGAGAGCCGTGCCTGCTTCATGCGGCGCTT
>JBPYFA010000561.1:0-5635 GCA_051986585.1 Vicinamibacterales bacterium
CAGCGCCATCGCCAGCTCCTGCCGAATCGTATTCTGCCGCTCCGCAGGAAATGAATCGGCAATCCGCGAGACGGTCGAAGCCACGTCGGTCGTGTGAAGGGTCGAGAGGACGAGGTGGCCGGTTTCAGCAGCCGCCAGCGCAATGCGCATCGTTTCCGGATCCCGCATCTCGCCAACCACAATCACGTCGGGCGCCTGCCGCACGGCAGCGCGGAGCGCTGTCGGAAAATCGGGCGCATCGACACCGATCTCTACCTGTTCAATGACACAGCCATGATGAAGGTGCTCGTACTCGATCGGATCCTCGATCGTCACGATGTGGCGCGCCTCGCGGCGGTTGATGTCGTCGACAACCGCGGCAAGCGTCGTCGTCTTTCCGGAGCCGGTGGGGCCGCCGATCAGGACGAGGCCGCGCGGCAGCTGCCCGAGGAGCTCAATCGACGGGGGAAGCCCGAGCGTTGCCAGTCGAGGCACGCGCGTCGGCAGCAGCCGCACCGCCGCGGCGCTCCGTCCACGCTCGCGATGCAGGTTGATGCGGAACCGCCCGACGCCGTGCAGCCGAAACGACGCGTCGACGATGTGGGCGTCGCGGAAGATGCGCCGCGCGTGCGGCGGTAACGCCGGCAGGACGGCATCCTCGATATCCACCCCATCGAGCGGCCCTTCAGCCAGAGGTTGCACGCGGCCGTCAACTCGGATTGAAGGGGGCGCTCCCGCCACCAGCAGCAGGTCGCTCCCGGCCCGCTCGGCCAGGAGACGAAGCCAACGCTCCATTCTGGCGAGATCGCCCGCCGCGGGCGAACCGCCGCCGCTCGCATGCAGTTCGAGAATCAGACGGTCGAGCTCGTCGTCATCGGGAGACACTGAGGGAATTCTACGGCAATTGGTGAATCATTCATCCCGCAACACCACCATCGGATCGACTCTCGTCGCCCGGCTCGCGGGTATGTAGCACGCCACCAGCGCCACGAGACTGATGAAAACGGCGACGACGACGAGCGTCGCCGGATCGGACGGCTTGACGTTGAACAGTTGAGTCTGCAGCAATCGGGTCAGTGCGAACGCCGCGACGAGTCCGATGAGGAGGCCGACCCCGGTCAGCCGCAGTCCTTGCGACAGAATCATGCGCAGAACGTTCCCGCGGCTCGCGCCGAGCGCCATGTGGATCCCGATCTCTCGCCGACGTTCGCTGACCGAATACGACAGGATGCCGTACGTCCCAATCGAGGCGAGCAGCAGCGCCAGTCCAGCAAATACCCCGAGCAGTTGCGCCAGGAACCGCGGGCGCGAAACCGATTCTGCAAATACGTCGTCCATCGATCGCAACTTCACGATCGGCAGCGTCGGGTCCATGCCTTGAACGATCCGCCGAATCGTTGGCGCGAGCACCCGTGGACTGAGGGTGGTGCGCAGCACGACGTTCATGTTGCGCGGCGCGGACTGCAGCGCCGTCGGCCATTGCGCATTGAGAAAGTAGAGCTCCGAACCGGTCTTGGCACTCACCCCGCCCTGCTTCACGTCGCGAACCACGCCGGCGATCGTGAACCACGGGGTCTGATCTCGGAAGCCGGGCTTCAGCCGTCGGCCGATCGGACTCTGATTCTTATAGAACATCTTCGCGAGCGTCTCGTTCACGAGCACGACGGGCGCACCGGTCACATCAGATGGCGCAAAATCCCGGCCGTCGACAACCGGAATACCCATGGTCTTCAGATAATCGAGCGTGACCGTCTGGTAGTAGTCGACGTTCTCAAACGGGCCCTCCTTTGGGGCCACGTAGCCTTCGAAGTGCGTATCGTTGGCATTGACCAACCGGACCGGCGGCAGGCCAGACATGGCCGACACGCCTTGGACCCCACTCTGCGAGGCGAGCTCGGTGGTCAAACGCGAAAAGAAGTCGACGCTGCTCTGAGGCGTGCGGTAAGTGGACGACGGCAGCACAACACCAAACGTGACCAGATGGCCGCGATTGAAACCTGCATCCACTGACATCAGGTTCCAAAAGCTTCGGAGCAGCAGGCCGGCGCCGATGACGAGCACGACGGCCAGCGCGACCTCTGCCATCACGAGACCGCTGCGAACCCGCGCTCGTGCGGTTCCAGCTGTCGAACGTTGTCCCGACTCCTTGAGCGACATCGTCACGACGCGCTCGCGCAGATGTAGCAACGGCGCCATGCCGAAGACCAGGCCGGTCACGATCGACACGACAATGGTAAACAGCAGGACGGTCGCGTCGAGCGTGATGTCCGACGCACGCGGGATGCCGTCCGGATTGGCGGCCAGCACGGCACGCAAACCGGCGAAGCCAACCGCCGCGCCAAGCGTGCCGCCAAGCAGTGCCAGCACCACGCCTTCAGTCAGGAATTGACGCAACAGTCGACCGCGACCGGCGCCGAGCGCGGTTCGAATCGCAAACTCGCGCTGTCGTGACTCAGCCCGTGCCAGCAGGAGATTCGCCAGGTTCGCACACGCAATCAGCAGCACGAACCCGACCGCCCCCTGCAAAACCCAGAGCGCGGCTTTCACTCCGCCGACGAGATCATCCTGCAGCGCGTCGAGTCGGATGCGGTGATTCTGCCGATTTGGTACGTGCGTGCCTGGATTCTGCGATTCCCATTTCTGAAGCATGGTTTCGACATCAGCCCGCGCCTGCGCCATCGTGATGTCTCGTTTCAGTCGTCCCACCAGATAGAGAAAATGGCCTCCTCGGTTGCCAGGGTTCGCGGGGTCGAGCGTCAGCGGCAGCCACACCTGAATCTTCTGATCGTGCACGTCATATCCGGGCGGCATGATCGCCACGATTCGGGTCGGCACGCCGTCAATCGGAATGACTCGTCCCAGCACGGACTCATCCCCGCCAAACGCGCTTTTCCAGACCTCACTGGACAGGGCGCCCACATCCTCCGCCCCCGGAAGCGTGTCGGCGCGCGTAAACTGGCGGCCCCTCAACGGAGAAACGCCAAGCACCGGCATGAGCTCCGAGGTGACGACCGCGGAGACCACCCGGCGCGGCTGCTCCTGGGTTCCCAGGTTCACAGCGCCGGCACGATACGCGCCGACCTCCTCGAACGACTGGTTTCGTTCTCTGAACTCGATGAATTCCGGCGCCGAGACCCAGAACTGATCGAATCCCAAGGCCGGGAACTGACTGGTAATGAACACCAGCCGTTGAGGATCGGGGTACGGCAGCGGCTTGAGGACCACGCCGTTCACGACGCTGAAGATGGCGGTGTTGGCGCCGATGCCCAGCGCGAGCGTCAGCACCGTGACGATCGCGTAGCCAGGATTTTTCCAGAGATGCCGCAAGGCGTAGACAAGGTCCTGTCGCATGACGCCCTTTTTGACGGTTTCAGCGAGGAAAAGGGTTTGCGCTCCAGCCGGGCTGACGCGTCAGCGTGTCACAGTTTGCGCACCACGGGTTCCGGGCGTCCCGACCACCGAAACTCGTAGTACCCGCCAATGCGCACGCGGCCGACCAGCGCCGGCCGGAAGCAGGCGAGGCATTCGCCGCCGCGGTGGCGGACGCTGCGGTAGACGATTCCGTTGCCTCCGGACTCGAGAAACTGGCGGCCGAGTTGTTGCGATGCCACGTAGGAGACCGGATCGTACAACGACGACGCAGCGTTGCTGGGTCGAATGTCGACGAATCGCGCATTGAAGTCGGCCAGATAGACGCGCATCTCAACGCGCGTTTCGAACGCACCGATTTCCCGGAGCTCAGCGGTTCGGTGATAGATCGACTCCGCAAGCGCGGTCTCGATCGTTCGCGCTGCGTACCATGCGCCGCGCTCGGCAGACGAGAATCGGCTGCCGCCGTAGCGTGGGTGACAGAACGCGGCCATCACAACGCTCGCCATCGGACGCGCCGTGACCCATTCATCGCGTGGAATCGTGCGCAGTACGCCGAGTTCGACATTAATGCGATCGTTGGTCCACCCCTCGAGCTCGAAGAGCGCGTCGAGATCCGCCGGAGACGCGACGCGATCGAGTGGTCCAACCGTCGGATACCGGCTCGCCACCAGGCGCGGCGCGCCGCTCCATCGAACGAGCCTCGTCGTCAATTCCATGCGCCGCGTCGCCCTTCGAGAAGACGGCGTACGCGATAGAGACCATCGATGCCTCCATCGGTCATGAGCGTCAGCGCCGGCCGGCCGCCGAACAACTCGTGACTGTTCGGCATGCGGACCCATCGGTCGGCGAATTCCGGCTCCGGGTAGAGAATCTGCAAATCCTTGTAGATCCCGATCACCAGCGACAGCCGGGTCAGGGTGTCGAAGGACAGCGCGCCGAAATCGCCCGCTTTGTACTTATGGAAGGTCGACGCGGCCGGCCAGCCGAGCAGTGCTCGCTGTTCCTGCACGGTGAGCCGCCAGGCCGCAGCAATGTTGAAGAAGGTGCGAAGCGCGGGGCCCGACAACTTGCGCCGGACCGCAGGATCCGGGCGAATGGCAACGGCGCGCGACTCCATATATGGACATGCTAGCACACATATGGACGCCGCACTGTGGAAGGCCACGGTACGGGCGCAACTCGAGACATCGCCGAGTTGGACACCCGCACCGCGGATGGTTCAGCACTTGCGTTCAGCTACTGCGGACGATCTGACAGATTCTTCGGTGATTTCTGATTCAGCAGATCGACCATCGGCTGCGCCGGGGTCGGAATCGGAACGGCTGCGCCGCGAACGATGTCTCGCGCTTCCATCTTCTGCCCATAGACCGTCGCATCGGCGTCGGCATCTGGGCGCAATGTCGAACCTTCTAACGATACGCCAGCAAACAGCCCGCGCGCCCGCGAGTAGGTCAGAATCTCGGCGCGCATCGCGATATCGGTCGACGCTCCGGCGGTCCTGCCCTTCGGCCCGGCCGCAGCTGACGCATCGCCTCCCAGCTTCACCTTGCTGCTGAGAATGGAATCGGCGCCGCGATCGTTCATCACGAGGAGGACGAAATCTGTCGCTTGACCGCCCAGCTGCAAGCCGATGCTTCCGCCCTCGAGAATCACCATCGCGGGCGCACCCCACGGACCGTCGAACGTCTGCCCGCCGCGGCAGGTCATGACCCCGCGACCGTAGCTGCCGCCAACACCGACCGCGAACTTCTTCACCGAAGGCACCACGATCACACACTCGGCACGATCGAGAAGATCCTTGGGAATGTTGTCCGGCATGCCGAGAATTTCCTTGAGTACCGTTGCGCTGTTCTGAAGACGCTCGGTCTCCTTGTCCGCAGCAAGGGCGCTCCCGGCTGCGATCGTGGCGAGCGCCACGATTGCAGCCGTCCGGACGACAAGTCCGAATCTCCAGCCGCTTTCACAATTCAAAACCCGATTCACGTATCCTCCTTGAAGGTGCATTAGACTGCGTTAACCCAAGGGTTACCCGATGTCGCTTCGCACACGTCTGATTATCGCCTTTCTGCTCCTGTCGGTCGTACCGCTATCGGCGGTCACCTTTCTGTCGTACTTGTCGTCTGTCCGTGCCTTCGAGCAGGCAGCGCAGCGCGAAGCGACTGAGAGCGCAATCGACGTCAGTCACCGGATGGAGATGATTACATCCGACCTCGCGCGCCGGATGGACCGGCTGTTTGCCACCGGCGCCGCCGCGTCGACCGGATCCATCAACCCCGATCCGCAG
>JBPYFA010000562.1:0-6152 GCA_051986585.1 Vicinamibacterales bacterium
ATCGTCGGCGATGAGCGGATGGCCCAGCGATTCTGCGCGGACAATCGGATCATCCGAGAGTTCAGGCTCGGCCCACCCGGGGTTATCTCGGCGGATCGTGGCCAGCGACGACAGGGCGTCAAGCTCGCCGAGGGCATCGAACCAGCCGCGGATGTGCGGGCCGGCCTCGCGGCGCCACCGTTCGAGCATGAAGAGTACGTGAAAATCCCACAGCGTGAACGCCTGAATCGGGAAATGCAGAAGCGCCGCCCCGCTCCGGAGCTCCGCGAAGCCGAGGATCCGATTCAACCGGCGCATGCAGGCCGGGGCCACTTTGCCGTGAAGAGAAAGGCGCTCCTGGATAGCGCCCAGCGCGGGAGCGGTAAACGGGTGCGCGGTTGCATGCTCGAACAACGCCGCGTATCGGGCGAGCGCGTGCTGACCCGCACCTGCTCGTTGAAACGCCGTGTGGATCCGCTTCGCGTGGGCGAACGACAGAACGATGCCGACGACGAACGGGATCAGCCACAGCGCCACATCGGTGATGTCGAGCATGAAGGGCGCTAACAAGATCCAGATCGAGATCATCACCGCGACGGCGATGAAGTAGACCGCGGCTGGGAACAGTGACACGTGCCGGCCGGGCATCAACGGCAGAACAAAGTCCACGGTCGACTCGGGACCCTCTGCCCACGCGAGAAACGCGTCGATTTCCATCTGTCTCGCGTCGCGCGCCAGCTCGCCGTGTGCCGCCAGTTCTTCCCGCCAGCCGTCGAGCAGTGAGAGCTCTTTGCCCGCCGCCTGCCGCCGGTGCACGACGTCAGGGTCTGCGGCCGTGAGCAGCCAGGACGCGAGGTGAAAGTTCCCGCGAGCCGTCGCCGCCGGACCGAGCCATTGGAACAGGGATGCACGCCCAAACAGATCGAGATCGAGCGCGTAAGGGTGATGGGTGAGATCGATCGACGGCGGCGGATCTGCCGGCGGCAGTTCATCCCAATGTCGACGCTGGCGAGCGTGACCACGGAGCGCCACGATGCGGAGCGCCTCATGCCAGGCAGCACGCGCTTCGATGCGAGCGTGCCAGGCGACGAGAACGCCAAAACCCACAAAGAGCGACGCGTCGACGATGTACCACGCGGGTCCATGTCGGCGCGCCAGCGCCCAAATCAACAGGCCGAGCGCGGCGAGAAACGTCGCCAGGCGCGCGCGAGAAATCAGCAGCGAGCGTTTCAGCTCCGCGTCGCGGTTGACCGAGTGATCGCGGGCGCGTGACTGATACGAGAGGGTCACGCGCCCGGTTTCCGGCCGAAAATATTGAGCCGCCAGTAATCGAGCGTCAGCGGCGGGTCATCGTCGGCGGACTGCTCCGCGATCCGCCTCAAGAACGGCTCGCGATCGCCAGCGGGTAATCGGTCGAGGTGATGCCGTAGACAAACCGCCGCGACGAACTCGGTGAAGGACTCTGCGTCTTTGAACGGGACCGGAGAGCTGACAAGCGACACGTCGATGTCGGTGAAGCCTGCTCGCACCAGCCGTCGCTCGGTGTCGTGAACGTTTTCGAAATGATTGAAGTTCGTCCAGCCGGAGAAATACCGCTGGTATGGCGGTGAATCCATCAGGACGCGCGCCCGGCCGTAGAGGCGATCGAGGTTTTTCGCCCCTCCGCATTGCGCGACCAGTCGTCCTCCCGGTTTCAGTGCCGTGTGGATGCTTTGAAACAGAGCGTCGTGGTCGGCAATCCAGTGAAAGACCGCCGCACTGAAGACCGCGTCAAATGCATTGGCAAACGGAAGTCGCGCGCCGTCAGCGAGGACGTATATCGGCGGCTGACCCCGGACGTTCGCTTGCACACTAGTGGGTAACGCGACGGCAGGGGCCTGACCCCCTTTGCGCGCTTCTTTCAGCATCGCGGCCGAGCGATCCAAGCCGACCACTCGGATTCCCGACTTTTGCACGAGCTCCATCGTCAAACGTCCGGTGCCGCAGCCCAGATCAAGGAGGCGTTCGCCCGGCACCAGCTCCAGACGCGACGCCACCGTGCGGCCCCACGCAAGTTGAGGGTCGGATACTCGATGGTACTTGGCGGCATCCCAGTCAGACATGGATTCAGTGTACAGTCGCCGTCGAGTTGCGCGCCGGCGCGCGATCACGACGCATTGGAGAACTACGCATGCGTATCTTGCTGCTTGTGTCGACGATCGCGGTCGGCCTCATCGCGCCGCGGGACTCCATTCTCGCCCAGCCGGCCAGACGCGGCGTCCGGCTCGAGGACCTCACCTGGCAGCAGGCGGCCGATGCGCTGAAGGCCGACACGGTGGTCGTGATCCCACTTGGCGCAGCGTCAAAGGAACACGGTCCGCATCTGAAACTCAGCAACGACGCCATCGTCAGCGACTATCTCACCCAGCGCGTCATGGAAGTCTCCGATGTCGTCGTCGCGCCGTCGCTCCCGTATCATTACTACCCGGCGTTCGTCGAGTATCCGGGGTCGACGACGCTGTCGCTCGACACCGCACGCGCGTTTTCGGTCGAGGCAGTGCTCAGTCTCGCTCGTTTTGGCCCGAGGCGGTTCTACATTCTGAATACCGGCGTGTCCACGACACGCGCCCTCGAACCGGCCGCGCGCCTGCTCGCCGCACAGGGAGTTCTGATGACCTACACGGATCTGGCCGGTCGACTCGATCGCCTCTCCGGTCCGATCCGCAAGGAGGAGGGTGGAACCCACGCCGACGAGATTGAGACCTCGATGATGCTCTACATCGATCCGGCATCTGTGAACATGCGAGGGGCAGTCAAGGAGTACAGCCCGTCGCCAGGACCGCTTCAATTGACGCGGCGTCGCGATGCACCCGGAACCTATTCGGAAAGCGGTGTCTGGGGCGATCCGACGCTGGCCACCCGGGAGAAAGGGCAATTCGTCGTCGAAGGGTTGATCAACGGGATCGTCGACGACATCGAGGCGCTCCGCCGCGCAACGCCGCCGGTGCCGACAAGCCTCCCCCTACCGACATCGGCCACTGCGCCACCACCAGTCGCACGTCCGCCCGCGGCACGGCCGCAAAGCTGCACGCCAGGAGACGAGCGCACCATTCGTGGCTTCGGCGACGCCTTCACCTTCCACTGGAACAACGGCGACGCGACCAACCTGTCGCTCCTCTGGTCGGTCGATGGCGACATGGTGCATCCGGACGGACTGACCGAGCGAGGACGAGAAACGATTCGCGCCAACCGCGCGGCGCTCTTCATGCGGCAGGAGTATCGCGCCTCCAAGCACCCGGTAACGCTTGGCAACGTGCGCTGCCTCACGGCAGACGTGGCGGTCGTCGATGGAAGATGGGAACTGCGTGGCGTGTTGGATGCCGCAGGAAAGCCGCTTCCGACGTTTGAAGGGCTGCTCACGCTGGTGATGGGCCGTGGTCCGAGCGGTTGGGCGATCGAAGCGTATCGGTATACGCAGAAGCCGGCGTCCGCGCCGATGCCGACGTGGTTGAAGCGGCCGGGGTATCCGGGAGTGAATCCCTAATCGCTAATCGCTAATCCTTGAATCGCTGATCCTTGAATCGCTAATCCTTGAATCCTTGAATCGCTGAATCTCCGAATCCATGAATCGTTCGACGGTCGTCGAAGTTGCCGCCATCCGCAAGACCTACGGCTCGACCATCGCCGTCGACGAAGTGTCGTTCGACGTGCGCGAGGGAGAAATCTTTGGGCTGATCGGGCCCAACGGCGCCGGCAAGACGACGACGATGGAATGTGTGGAGGGATTGCGAGCTCCCGATCGCGGAGAGATTTCGGTGCTGGGACTCGACCCCGTACGTGACGTCTACGCGCTGCAGGAGCGAATCGGGGTGCAGCTGCAGGAGGCGCAGCTGCAGAAGCGGATCAAGGTGCGCGAAGCGGTCGGCCTGTGGGCATCCTTATATAAACGTCCTGTCGATGGCGATCGCCTGCTCGAGCAGCTCGGGCTCAGCGAAAAGCGAAACGCATGGTTCATGACGCTGTCGGGCGGACAGAAACAGCGCCTCTTCATCGCGCTGGCGCTGATCAACGATCCGGAGCTGGTGTTTCTCGACGAGCTGACCACCGGCCTCGATCCGCAGGCACGGCGGGCGATTTGGGAACTAGTGCGCGGAATTCGTGCACGAGGGAAGACCGTGTTCCTCACGACTCACCTGATGGAGGAAGCCGAACGGCTCTGCGATCGGGTCGCGATCATCGATCACGGACGAATCATCGATGTCGGGACGCCGGACGAACTGATCCGCCGTCACGCGCCGGAGCAGACCGTGGTCGTTGCGACCGACACGGATTCTGCTGATACGTACTTCGGCACGATCGCCGGCGTCGACTCAGTGACCCTTCAGGACGGACGATTCATCATCCGCGGACGAGACGATCTCGTTACCAAAGTCATCGACTGCATTTCTGTACGCCGCATGCACGTGACCGACTTCCGAACCGAGCGTTCCACCCTGGAAGATGTGTTCCTCAACGTGACCGGGCACTCCATCCGCAACTGACATCATGATCACGCTGCGCGGCCTGCTCACCCTGACCTGGCTCGAGATCAAGATCTTCGTTCGTGAGCCGCTCGGTGTGATTGGCACGGTGGGGGTTCCGGTGCTGATATTTGTCGTGCTCGGCCGGATGTTCGCGCCTCGTGCCGGACGCTCCGCCTCGGGCGCCCCCGATCTCATCACCGTCGATCTACCAATCCTGACCGCAATTCTGATCGCACTCAGCGCGGTCCTCTCGCTCGTCACCATCATCGCCATCTACCGCGAGGGTGGCATCCTGAAGCGACTGCGCGCGACGCCACTCCGTTCGTACACGATTCTCAGCGCCCAGGTGATCGTCAAACTGCTGTTCACCGCGCTGACGCTCGCCGCGATGGTGCTGGCCGGCCGACGGTACTTTCCTTCCGGCGTGCACGCACCGTTCATCTCGTTTGCATTCGCTCTCCTTTACGCCACCCTCTCCATCGTATCGCTGGGATTCCTCATCGCGAGCGTCGTCCCGACCGCGCGTTTCGCGCAACCGGTCGGCACCTTGATTCTGTATCCAATGGTTGGATTGTCCGGGCTGTTCGTACCGATCTCGGCGCTGCCGCCGGTCTTGCAGGTGGTTGCCCGTCTGCTTCCGTTGACATATACGGTGTCGCTGCTTCGCGGCATCTGGCGCGGAGACGGATGGATGGCTCACATGAACGATGTGGCCGCCCTCGCCATCATTTTTTTGATCTGCACCGTGGTCTCGTCGCGGGTGTTTCGGTGGGAGTAGACGCTGCGCATACGCCACTGCGTCCTCACAGTTTTTTCATTTCCATTCCAGTGGCCTCGGCGCTACCTTAGCGCTGTGAAAATTCTGAAACAGTCGCTGATTCTTGGTTGTGGGGTGCTCGTCGCGGCTGGCTTCGTCCAGCGCGCCGGGCCGCCGGTAAGCGCCAGCCCAAAGGTATTCGCGGCCGCGAACGCCTTCCTCGCCGGCTTGAGCGACGCCGAACGCACAAAAGTAACGTTCGATTTCAACAGCCCGCAGAAGACCACCGGCTGGTCGAACCTGCCGACCGGGATCTTCGAGCGCAAGGGGCTGCGAATGGGCGATCTCGCCGCGCCACAGCGTCAGGCCGCGTTGGCTGTCGTGGCGGCAGCGTTGAGCCGTCCCGGCTACCAGAAAGTCACCGAGATCATGAACGGCGATGAGGTGCTGAAGAACAGCGGCGGCGGACGGACCGGCGGGCGGCAGGGGGCCCCCGGCGGTGGAGGCGGCGGCCGCGGTGGAGGTCGTGGCGGGGGCGTTCAGTTCGGCCTCGACGAGTACTACATTGCGTTTATCGGGGCGCCGTCGCTGAGCAATCCGTGGATGTTGCAGTTTGGCGGACACCACCTCGCCATCAACGTCACGATCGTCGGAGCGAGCAACGTGATGACGCCGAGTCTGCCGGCGGCGCAGCCCGCCCGATACGTCCTCAATGGTCAGACCATTCGACCGCTCGGCAACGAGAACGATAAGGGGTTCGCGCTAATCAATGCGCTCGATGAGAACCAGAAGAAGCAAGCGATCCTGAACTACGAGGTCAGGGATCTCGTGCTCGGACCCGGTAACGACGGCAAAGTCATCCAGCCAGAGGGAATGCTCGGGTCAGCGATGAACGCCAAACAGCAAGAGATGCT
>JBPYFA010000563.1:0-7618 GCA_051986585.1 Vicinamibacterales bacterium
CCAGCCCGAACCCTCTGGTAAGGCAGATCTGACACCGATCCAGGGCTGAAGAATTGTGATTATTGATGACGCTTGCTGATCGAAGTCACTCGTGACAGATCGGCGGTAATCGCGGCCATCGCTTTCGTCGTAATAAGACTCGTAACCACGAGACCGGCGGCGCCGCTTGCCGGCGGCGTTCGACTCTAGTGTCCTGTCCGCGTGGTTCGCGACATAATTCCCGGGCGGGGCATCCGCGCTCCGGGACTTATGCCGCGATCCACGCGGACAGGACACTAGTTCTCAACACAATTTGTGGTTAACAGTTCCAGGCGCGCCACAGGCGCGCCCGTCTTGCCAAGGCTCCGGCGAGGTCTCGCCGCAGCGCTTCGCGCGGAGGCGGAAAGGCGTTGGGAATCCGCGGGGGCGAAGCCCCCGGATCCAAGAAGGAGGCCTGCTCACGCTATGACTGCACACACCCGGTTCGTCGCGGCCGTCGCTCTGGCCGCTGCGGGCATGACTGGCTTGGCGCTCGCGCAGGGAACTCCCCCGCCCCCAGCGGGGCAGGGCCAACAGCCGACCGCGCAAACTCCTCCGGCGCCGACGGGGCGAGGTGATGGCACGCAGGGCCAGCGGGGAGCGGGACAGGCCGGCCGTCAGGGTGGCGGTGGCCGACGCGGAGGGTTCACCCAGTTCACACGAGAACTTGCGCCCCAAGACGTGCTGGTCCGAGGCAAATCGCTCTATGAAGCCAATTGCGCGAGCTGCCACGCGACTGATCTTCGAGGCGGACCGAAAGGCACGAATCTGTTGCGTTCGGGAACCGCGCTCACCGACAAGCACGGCGAGCTGGTCGGCGCTGCCATCGCGAAGCACAACCCGCCGTTGACGCTCGTCGAAGCGGATTCAGTTGCAATCGCGGAGTACATCCACAGCGTTCACGCGACGATGGGCGGCCAAGGTAGCCCTCCGGGCCGCAACCCGACAAACGTCGAACTCAACGTGCTGGTCGGCGATCCCAAGGCTGGCGAGGCGGCGTTTGGAACCTTGTGCGCCTCGTGTCATTCAGTGACCGGCGATCTCAAGGGCATCGCCTCAAAATTCGAAGACGTCCGGTCGCTACAAAACGGTTGGGTAGCCGGATCAACGGCCGCGTTCGCCGGAGCTGGCCGAGGCGGCGGCGGGGCGGGCAACCCCGCGACGGTAACGCTTGCGGACGGCTCGAAGATCGAAGGCACGCTGGTCCGCAAGGATGATTTTCTTGTCGTCTTGACGCTGCCCGACGGCACTCGCAAATCCATCGCCCGCACCAACGGCATTCCAAAAGTCGACGTGAAGGATCCGCGCGATGCCCACAAGGCGATGGCGCTGAAACTCGACGATCCGGAAAACAAGAAGATGCACGACATCACGGCCTATCTGTGGACGATCAAGTAACGCCGCGGAATAACACGGAAAACACGGACAGACAATGAAAACACTCACCGTTGTTGTTGCACTGGTCGCCGGATCCGCGCTCCTCTCGGCGCAGAGCGGCGGCCTGAATCCCGCGGACATGACCAAGCCCCTCGCCGATGAGTGGACCAGCTATTCCGGCGATCTCAGCGGCAAGCGTTTCAGCGCGCTGAAATTGGTCAACACGAACACCGTCAAGAATCTGAGCCTCAAGTGGGTCACCAGCCTGACGACCGGTTGTGGCCCGACGGGAACCGGTCCTGCAGGCGGTGGCGCAGCAGGCGGCCCGGGCGGATTCGGCGGAGGCCGTGGAGGCGGCGGTGGCCGTGGGGGTGGCGGCGGGAACGCCGCACCGATCATCGTCGGCGGGCTTGGCAATGGTGACGCGAACAACTGCAATCCAACCCGGCTCGGCGGCGGCATTCTCTTCGTCGATGGCATCATTTACGCTGCCGCACCCGACAACGTCTACGCGATCGACGCACGCGATGGCGCGCTGCTGTGGCACTACTACTGGAAAACGCGCGGCGGCACGAGCCTGCAGACGCGCGGCCTCGGGATGTGGCACAACTACATCTACTTCGAACTGCACGACGACTGGGTCGTGTGCCTCGACGCCAAGACCGGGAAAGAAGTCTGGAAGCACGAAATCGCACCGTTCGATCAGCAATATTTCTCGTCGAACGCGCCGATGGTCATTGGCGATCACGTGCTCGTCGGCACCGGGAACGATCTCGACGCGCCCGCTTTCCTGAAGTCACTCGATCCGCGCACCGGTGAGCTGCAGTGGATCCTGTATTCGACGCCACAGAACCCCGGCGATCCAGGACTCGAGACCTGGCCGAGCCTCGACGCCGCCCGCCACGGTAACGGCGCGACGTGGATTCCGGGTTCGTACGATCCGGAAACGCACTTCTATATCTATGGCACCGGCAATCCCACGCCTGCGTATACACAAGGCCGTGGCGACGGCGACAACTTGTTCACCTCGTCGCTCATCGCCGTCAACGTCGATACCGGCAAGATGGCGTGGTACTACCAGACGTCGCCGCACGACACCCACGATTGGGATTCGACGCAGACGCCGATCCTGGTCGACGCGCCGTTCAACGGCAGAACGCGGAAGCTCGTGATCACGGCGACGCGAAACGGATATTTCTTCGTCCTCGACCGGACTAACGGTGAACATCTGGTGACCTCGAAGTTCGGCCTCGTGAACAACTGGGCGAGCGGACTCGATGAGAAGGGGCAGCCGAAACGCAATCCCAACAAGGACGCGACCATTGCCGGCTCGCTCGTCAACAGCGACGTGACCAACTATCCGCCGCCGACGTTCTCGCCGCTCACGGGCCTGTTCTACGTCCATGAGCAGAACTCGATGCGGATCAGCTATCTGATGGAGCCCGATCCTCGCGGATCGATGGGGTTGGGTGGAACGGCTGGCGGCGCGAATCTCAACTGGGGCACCAACATCGTCGCCATCGACTACAGGACCGGAAAGGTGGCCTGGCGCAAGGAAATCAATGGCGGCAGTTCCGGCCTTCTCTCGACCGCTGGCGGTCTGCTTTTCCTGAGCAACGGCCAGAACGTCGAGGCGTGGGACGCGGCGACTGGAAAAGGGCTGTGGTATTCGCAGATCGGCGGCCTCTCGAGTCCCGCGGAAACATTCATGCTCGACGGCAAGCAGCACATGCTCTTTACCGGCGCCAACGGGCTGTATCTGTTTGTGCTGAACTGAGCGCTTAGCGTCGGATCGAGGTTTCGACAATATCGCACACGCGGGCGCGCGATCGTTTGCCGTCGAAGTGATCGTTCAGGATGGCTTGCGCCCGCGTACCCATCGCCGCCAAAGTCTCCGACGGAAGCGCCGCGATCGTTCGTAGCGCGGTGACCGCACCCTCGACGTCGCCGTGCTCGAACTGCCAGCCGATCCCTTGGCGAACGATATCCGCTACGTGCGACGGATCCGGCCCGAACGACAGGATCGGCCGTCCCACCGCCATCGCACCGTAGATCTTGCACGGATGGACGATGCCGACCATCCCGGGTCCAATCGTCACAACGTGAACATCGGCTGCAGACAGCGAGTACTGAATCTCATGCAGCGGCTGATACGGCAGTGAGAGCACGTTCGGGAGGCCGCGCCTCTCAACCTCGATCTTGCCGGCGCCGCCGCCGATGAACACGAACATCAACCGTGGATCGTCGACAAGGCGCTCCGCCGCCGACAGCAACGTCGAGAGCGGATTGGTGAGCGCATGGTTGCCGCTGTACATGATCACCCTCCGCGTGCCGAAGCGATGTGTACTGCGGAACGGGTTGGAGGCGTGTGGCAGCGGCACCAAACACTCGTCGGGTGCCCATGGGTTCACGACGTGCAGCCGATCGCCCGGATCGAAACTGGCTCGGACCCGTGCCGACATGTAGCCGTCGCACACGATGACGGCGGCCGCCCGTCGCAACAGCGCCCGATGAAACCACTCGAGCACGCGTACGGCCGGTGAATTGCGCTTAACCACCCCGAGCGCCAGGAGCTGATCAGGATTCAGATCCATGATCCAATAGATCACGCCCGCGCTCCGCGCCATCGCCAGCACGGCGCCAGAGATCGGCGACATCGGCGGCACCGTGGTCACGACGATGCGTGTCAGCCCTCGCGACAATACCGCACGAACCGTGGCCTGCAGCAGGAACAAGGTCCCGCCAAGAGACCGGACCAGCATCGACCGCTTGCCAAACGACGACCACGGCAGTCGAATGACGCGCACGCCATCTCGCGTTTCGTGTCGAGGGTAGCGGATTGCCGGATCGTCATAGCCGCGGTCGGCCGTGAACACTGTGACGGCGTGGCCCCGAGCGGCAAGATCGGCGGCGACATCGGCCAGCTGCTGGCCTACAGCTGCCGGATCGGGTGGGTAGACCTGAGTGATGAACAGGACGGACTGTCCGTCCTTGCGCGGGCCGATCACGCCTCGCGTACCACGCGTTGAGGCTGCTGAATTCTCGGCACCCCGGCGGAGCCTGACCATACATGCCGCAGCCAAGCCGCGGTCTGTTCAATCCCTTCTTGCTCCGTGTATGGCAATGGGCCGCACACACTCTTCGTGGACGACAAATCGATCTCGCTCGACGTCAAGACGTTACGCAGGCGAAACGAGTTCAACACGAAGCGCTCGAAACCAACGGCGTTCAGCGCATCACCGACATATGCGACAGTTCGGGCGATGCCGATCGGCACCGTGCGAATAGCCGGTGCGTCAAGCGCATGCCGAAAGGCTTCCGCCCACTGCCGCAAATCGATGGGCTCGTAGTCGCCGAGATAAAAGGTCCGTCGATGAATCGCGGGTGCGGGTGCTTCGATCAATCGAAGGTACTGATGTGTCGTGTTGCCGACAAATCCGTACGTCTTCCGCACCGGGGCCCGCCCCACATGAACGTAGCGTCCGCGTCGAAGCATGTTGAAGAAGTGCATGTAGTGCGGGTTCATCCCCGGACCCCAGATCGTCGTTGGCCTGACCAGGCACCAGGTCGTCCCGGCTCCGTCGGCTCGTCGCCAGATCTGCTCGGTTCTCACCTTGCTCTCGCCGTACACAGTCGACGGACCGTAGTCCTCGTCTGAACGAGGCTGATAACCAACACGGCACACGAGCTGCGTCGACGTGCACACGACGCGTTGAACCCGGCCGTTCCTCAGAACTGCTTGCACCAGATGCTCAACGCCGGCAATGTTTGCAGCGTAATCCGCCAGACTCTTCTTCTGAATGTGGGTGACGGCGGCAAGATGGGCGATGCATTCAGGCTGCGTTTCGTCGATGACGCGCTGAACGTCGTTCGGGTCCAAAAGATCACATAAAAAATGTGTGACGCCAGCCGTCGGCTCCGCCGGAGCTCGCACATCGACGCCGAACACCACATGGCCACGCCGCGCCAGCAGCTCGGCGAGATGGAACCCAATGAACCCGGAACTTCCAGTAACGAGAACTCTCAGCAGTCCCTCCCCGCGACCGGTGCGTGCCTCGCACAGCGGACTACGCCCTAGTGTAATGGAGCCGATCCCGCAACGATGTCGCTCAGTTCTTCGATCTCCGACATTTTCGTCTGTGACGACATAAACGTTCCCTGCCGGCCGACGGCAGTGCGTCGCGATACCGAACGCCGTCGACGAGTCTTCACCTGGAACCGTTATTGGAGAGATTGGGTGGGGGTGGTATCGGCATTATGCGGAGCGAACGTGGGAACGGGGGACTGGACCCGCACCCACGCCGCTCCTCCGCCTGGGTTGGCGGATTTGTGGCTGCTCCCGGAATGTGAACAGCCACAACCTGGAGGACATCGATCGGGGGCGGAACGCTGTCGGCGCTCCGCCCCACCTGCTGTTTATCGCTCCCAATCGCCGGTTCGAATCCGATACGAACCGGTGACTGGTGTAACGACAATGACGCCGTCGCCAGCCCGGCCTGTCCGTGCGGCCTTCAGAATCGCGCGGACCGCATCGTCGGTCACCTCATCAGCCACGATCAGCTCGAGCTGCAACTGCCGCTGCGTGCGGGACCGGTATTCGACACCGCGGCAGACGACCGTCGTGACGCCCGGAGATCGCCCCCGGCCGACGACTTCCGAAATCGTCATGCCCGAGACCGGGAGCTGATTGAGAGCATCCTGAACCTCCTCGAGTTTGTGAGGCCTGATGATCGTTTTGATCAACTGCATACACGCGCGGGCTCAGGTGCGCGCCGGTGCCGTCGTTCTGACCGATGAAGCCGCGGCCGGGGCGGCACCAGGATCGGGGCGCGGCGCCGAGGCGAAACCGTGGATCACATATTCGGGATACGCCACCATTCCGTGCTCGTGCAGATCCAGCCCTTCGAGCTCGCCGCGCTCGGACACGCGGAGGGTGCCAGTTGCCTTGACGCTGTACATCAGAGCGGCGGCGACAACAATCGTCGTCATGACGATGGCGCCGCTGCCAATCGCCTGCGACGCGAGCTGCGTCATGCCGCCGCCGTAGAACAGGCCTTTGACGGAGACCGTCGCGTCGATGCCGGTGGCCGTAGGCAGACCGTATTGTCCGGTCGCAAAGAGGCCCAGCGACAAGGTGCCCCAGATACCACAGGCGAGGTGCACTGGCACCGCGCCGATCGGATCGTCGACGCGCAGGTATTCCAGCACGTCGGTCGCCCAGACGACGACCAGTCCAGCGACGATGCCGATAAAGAACGCGCCGGTCGGGCTGACCCAGTAGCAGGGGCAGGTGATCGCCACGAGTCCGGCCAGGAAACCATTGGTGGTCAGGCCGAGATCCCATTTCTTTACCCGTGCGAAGGCGTAGAACAACGTCGCCAGACCAGCCGAGCACGCGGCCATCGTCGTGTTGAACGACACGCGGCCGATGCCCTGGATGTCCAGCGCTGAGAGGGTGCTGCCCGGGTTGAACCCATACCAGCCAAACCAGAGAATCAGGCCGCCGACCGCGCCCAGGATGATGTTGTGCGGCAGCGGTGGACCACCGCCGTCACGGCGGAAGATACGGCCAAGGCGTGGACCGAGGGCGATCGCTCCCATCAACGAGATTGCGCCGCCGATGCTGTGGACCACGGTCGATCCGGCGAAGTCGCGGAATGGCGTGTTCATCGTCGCGAGCCAGCCGTCAGGTCCCCAGGCCCAGTGGCCGACGATCGGATAGATAAACCCGGTGACACCGATGCTGTAGAGAATGTCGCCCACGAATCCACAGCGGCCGACCATCGCGCCGGAGGTGATGGTGGAACACGTGTCGGCGAACGCGAACTGGAAGACCCAGAAGGCCAACAGCGGGACGCCAGTGGTTCCGTATGTATCTGCCAGTCCCTTCAAGAAGAAACCGGTGGTGCCGATGAAACCGTTGCCCGGTTCGAACATGAACGCGAAGCCCCACGCCCAGAAGGTCACGCCGCAGATGCAGGTATCGACTATGCCTTCGACCAGGATGTTGATCGACTCGCGTGAGCGCGCGAAGCCGGCCTCGAGCATCACGAACCCGACCTGCATGCAGAAGACGAGAAACGCCGCGAGCAGCACCCAGACAGTGTTGAGCGCGTTGATTTCAGGCGATGGCGCGCCAGACTGCGCGTGCACGACCGGCGGCAGGAACACCCACATGGCGGCGCCAAGCAGCGACAAGCCGATGGCCTTTCCACCGATGAGG
>JBPYFA010000564.1:0-14251 GCA_051986585.1 Vicinamibacterales bacterium
GAAATGTGCCGACGGTCGGGTACGGACTCAGACGAATCCAGGGCACAGCCACGCTTCCGCCGCCAACACTGAAGTCAGAGACGAGGAGTCGCAGGGGCGGAGCGAGTCCAATCGCGTGACTCGCGACTTGAGCGCCATCAACCCAGTACACGACTCCAGTGGTTGTCCAATCGATCCGGAATCGATGAGGTGCACCCAGCAACGACGTTGGTAATGGGGTTTCTGCAGATCCGTTTCCGTTGTTCGTTCGGGCGTACAATGCACCGCCACTTCCGGTCGTAACAAAGGCCCAAGGCGGATTGTTGAAGTCTGTGCCGATGCCTACATGCTGGAACGCCTGCCCGGAAAACGTCGCGACAAACTCCATGCTGCCTGGATTGAACGACGCGTCAGTGCCCAGCAGCGCCCCATCAACCAGGACCTGACCACTAGCAACATTGGCGGTGCCGCCAGATGCCCACGGAGTGGCCGACCAACCGGCAGGAAGTGACGTGCCCGAGAATTCCCCGACCGCGGTCGGCAAAAGAAGCAGCTCGCCGTCGTTGACGTTGCCGATCGCCAGGGCAGCATCTCGCGTCCCAGCTGAAAAGTCAGCGACGGTTGAATCCACGAGAGACAGCGCGGGCGCCGGCCCCGTCGTAAATGTTCCGTTGGGCGTGGGCGTTGAGGTCGAATTATTCAGCGCGTCAGCAGACGTGACCCGATAGTAGTAAGTGGTCTCGCTCGTGAGGCCGGTCAACGTGATCGCATGCGACGTATCCAGTCCGGCCACGGTCGCGGTAAACACCAGCGCCGTCGGCGACAGACCGTAGATCACCTTCGTTGTCGCCGGTTCGTTGGTGTGCCAGGTCAGAGTGGCCGACGTGCCGGACGGAACCACGGCCAATGCTGAAATCGCAGGCCCGACGTTATCGACGCCATACCGCGCTTGGTACGTGGTGCCGCTGGCCACGAACAACCGTGCGTATTGGACTCCTTTAATTGTTTCGGTCGTGTAATCGATTGGCACGCCGCCGGTCAGTATGCCAACGAGGCTACCAGCAGACGAGGCGGTCGGGATCATCGCCTGAATGCCCTGAGTGCCCGACCAGAGGTTCACTTTGAACGACAGTGCGGTACCGCTCCACGTGAAATTGCTGAAAGAAGACGCGTTGCGCCCATCCGTCCAATCCAGTAGTTGTTGCGCGGAAATGACGGGCACGCCGTGACGCTGCGCAGAATCTACGATCGCGGCCGACCCGGCGTGTACCGCAAAGTCGGTATGCATGTTGGCGACGAAACTTCCGTAATATCCTTCGGCACCCAACGCGCGGTCGAGCATCACGTCGGTGTTGAACGGGAACGTCTGGCCTGATTCGTCGGTCCACTGAGTCGGCGCCTGATAGATGTCGAGCATCGTCCCATCCGCCTTCGCGTATCTCTGCGGCAGGCCCGAGCCGGTAAAGACGCCCGGCACGTTGTTGACCCACGTCGGCGGCCAGTAGTAGTAGTTCACGTCGAGTCTGATTCCGTGCGTCAGTTCGATCTGCGGATGGGTGTCGTAATCACTCCACACGAGGCAATGCGTTCGATTCGTACGGACTGATGCGAGGTTCGGGAATGCGGCCGCGAATTGACCAAGTTGATCCGAAAAAACCGCCTCCAGCGATGCTGGATCAAAATCATTACAGCCGGTCGTCGGATGTAACGCGATTTCAAATCCTTGCGCGGCGTAGCCGTTTGCCGCCTGTGCCGAGAGCGGGGTCGCAGGATAGATGTAAGAAGTGCTCCGGATACATTGCCAGTCTTCGACAACGCAACCCGGAGCGCTGTTCGAGTTGTAGATATCGAATCGTCCTGCGGTCCCACCACTGGCATGGTCGTCTCCCGTCATTACGACTGCTGCCTTGAGGCCGCGCGGCAAATACCAGAACCGCGGGAGGGGCTTCCGATCGACGTTCAAAAACCCAATGAGATTTGCAAGCAGTCGCTGCTGCTCGTCGGCTTGCGGAATGGCCACTTTCGAAAGGTCGACATAGTTCGGTTCGGTGCCACCGAAGTACAGGTCGTCGGCACGAATGGGCGTGAAACCATCTCGTTCCTGGCCGCTCCAGGCGGGATTTCCTTGCCGCGTATAGACAATGGAGCGAGCGAGATCGTACGTGAACGCGGCAGCCTGGCCGCCGGCAGCGCCCACTGACCGAACCGCGACAGCGGGATTCGGCGTTGCCGCGGTTGCCGTTGAATAGAGCGTCGCGACGATAGTGGCGCCATTCACCGCGTACAGATCGGCGGTCCCGTGAAACTGCATGGTGGCTCCGACGATGCCGGAACCGGGCGCAGCCGACGTATCGACTTGAATGTATCCGTCGGAAAGAACCGTGTTCGTGGTCGTGAGCCCCAACAGGGTTGCCAATTGTTTGTCAGGGCGCATCGCGATCAGGTTGCCGCCACCGGTCACCCAATCGCTGAACATCGTGACCTGGGCAGCAGTGAGCGACTGCTCGCCTAGTATGACGACGTCATACGTGCTTAGCGTCGTCGCGGTCACCGCATTGATGTCCGCGACCGCGAACTCGTTCAGACCTTCGGCACGCAGAATCTCGGCGTAGTAGACCGTGAACGGATTTGTCGCCGACGTGACGACTAGAATCGGACCTCCTGGTCCAGTGTTCGGAGGCGGAAGAGAATTGGTCCTCGTGCTGAAGGTCCACACGACATCACTCGCAAGAGCGTTGCCTGACGGATCTTTGATGCCGCTGGCGCCGCCATGCAGAGTTGCGGTGTAGGTGGACGCGCCGACCAGCGGAGTGCTCGGTTGGAACGTTGCGGTCAGAGTCGCTGATGAGTACGTGAGGTTGCCGGCGACGAGAGAACCGCTCGAGTTTCGCACCTGAAAGGTCGTAGTTGAGAGCGTTGCCGGATCGATGTTCTCGCTGAACGTCGCCGAAACCGTGGTACTCACCGCGACGTTACTCGTTCCGTTCTTGGGTAATGTGCTGAGTACTTGCGGCGGGGTCGTGTCCGGTGGAAGGCTGGTGGCGAAAACGATATCTACCCAGTAGTTCGTAGATTGAAAGGTCGCGGAGGGAAATGCACTACCACTGGCATACGCATAGACACCATTGCCTCCGTCGGCACCGTCCTGCAGCGCAGTCAGGACCCCATTGGTGACCCCAAAGGCGAAATAGCCGTGATCGGACGCGTACGCGCCGGCGTTGGTGTGATACGACGCGACATACGTCGTGTTGGGCAGAACCGCGACCGGACTCGCGAGAAGAACTTGCTGCCATCCGAACGCTGTTTCGTTGACCGCCGTTGCGCGGCCCAGCAGGGTCCCGGTTTCCGTCCAGAGATTGACGATGTGGGTACCGGTGTTCGTCGAGGCCTTATAGAAACGAATGGCCGTGATATACCCACTCACCGCCGTCCGGAACTTGACGCCTACTTCGACCGGATTGTTGTCGGCAGCCGCCGGGGTGACTGGAACCTGTGTTGGCGACCAGATCGTACAGGTATTGGGCGAATCGCACGGCCCGGGCGTTTGCGCCGCGGCGGCCGATGCAGATGCGATGACAAGCAGAAGAGTCAGTACTGAGGTAAGTCCTGTAATACGTCGCGCAATACGAGGCCGTCCGTGCATTGCCACCCGTCCAGTCCGCTTAAGACAGGCACGGGCTCCAGAGTCTCAACGGAGTGCCGGAACAGCCACTCCACCGTCCGAAGACCTTGAGTCACGCGCTGGAGCCTCGCTTCTGTCGAGAGACGCGAGCCGGATCTCCACCCGCTAGCCGAGAGAAATCCTTGCGAAACGATGGACCGCGGGGTGGCAAGCGTCACGCCATCGGGGAATGACAAGGGTGGAGCAAAATTGCCCCATTTTTCGAAGCGTGAGAGCGTCAAGATTACGGCCGAGTTCGAAAAGGCCATCAAGATTCAGACTTTTGTCGGCGCATCGAGGGAATCAAGTCGCCCAATTAGGGACAGAACCAATCATCGACTATTTGTCGTCGTTTATGATCGTCAGAGTAGCGGTCGGAGTCGTGATGGTTGCATTGACGGCATTGCTCAAATTGATCGACAGCGTCTCATCAGGCTCCTTCGTTGTATCCCCCTTCACTCCAACCTTCACCTGCATGCTGGTCACGCCAGCCGCGAACGTCAGGGTGCCAGAACTCGCGGCATAGTCGCCATTTGCCACCGTGGCCGTGCCGTCCTTCGTCGCATAGTCCACCTTTACGACACGTCCACTTGGGGCCGAGAGGTTCACCGTGTACGTGACCTGCGTAGTGCCAGATTTGCCCTCGACGACCGACTGGTTGATCGTCCCGTTGCTGGTGGTCGCGAATGAGATCTGCGGCAGAGGATCGTCGTTCAGGATCGTCACTGGGATGTCGATCTGGTTAACCGTCACGTTCCCCTGGACAATGGTGGCATTGACCGGCGACTTCACTGTCACCGTGAATGCTTCATCGGCCTCGTTGAGCGAATCGGTGGTGATCGGGATGCTGATGTTCTTGGCAGTCTCACCAGGAGCAAACGACAGAATTCCACTGGTGTCCGTATAGTCGTTCTTGTCGGTGGTCACGTCCTTTATCGAGTATGTAATCGACACCGTCTGTCCTGATGGTTTGTTCAGGGTCACCGGGATCATCGCGATCGTCGTTCCGCCCGTTCCTTCAGGGATCGTGAGACTCGTTACCCCAACGCTCGCTGAGACCACGGGATCGTCGTTCGTAATGGTGCCGGTTCCCCGAGATGTCGCTAGCGTCACGTTCGCATTCGTCAGATTGACGAAAAACGTCTCGTTGGCTTCATTGAGCGTGTCGCCAATCACGGATACGAGAATCGATTTCGTAGTCTGGCCCGGCAAGAACGTCAGAGTTCCCGAGGCTGCGGCGTAGTCAGCGTTGGCGACGGTTGCAGTGCCATCTGCTGTTGCGTAGTCGACGGTTACCGTCTTGGTCTCGAACGCCTTGTTGAGCGAGACAGTGAAGTTCGCGGTCGACGTACCGCTATTCCCTTCAGGAATGGAGGAATTTCCGATCGAGAGCTGCGCCACATCATTGTCGAGGATCGTGCAGATCGCCTGCGGATCTGAAATCTGCGCATTCACCGGGTTGGTGAGTATGAAGAAGAAACTCTGGTTGCCTTCGACGAGCAAGTCGCCCTTAATCGGAACCGATACCTGAACCGATGTCTGACCGGGAGTGAACGTCGCGGTGCCAGACGTCGTCACGTAGTCGCCGCTCGTCGCCGTACCATCAACCGTGGCGTACGAGACGCTCACGGGGACGGACATCGGCGCCGAGAGCGTCAACGTAAACACCGCAGGGGATGTTCCGGAGTCACCTTCTGTAACCGTCACATCGGCCACGGAAATGGTCGGCCCCGAAGACGTCGCCGTGAACGTCACGTTCTCGAGCACGGGGGTCGTCGTGCCGTCTCCGCTGAAGGCCGCCTGGTACTGCACGAATCGAGAAGTCGGCAGCGTTCCCGAAGCTGGAAGCGACACATACCCTGTCCAGGTACTGTCTGGGATTGGCGTGTTGCCGAAATGGGCGCTGAGACTCAATGCAGTTCCAGCCGGCACAGACGACGTCCACGCCACATTTGCCCAGGACACGGGTGCCTGTGCATCCATCACACGTGAGGTGAAGATGCTCGATGTCGGGTACGGACCGACGCGAATCCAGTTCACCGCAACTGACCCGCCGTCGACGACGAAATCAGAGATGAGGAGTCGCAAGGGCGGTGAAAGCGAAACCGCATGGCTCGCCACGAGCGCGCCGTCAACCCAGTAGGCGACGCCGCTCGCGGTCCAATCGATCCGAAATCGATGCGTACCACTGAGCAACGCGGTCGGCAAAACGGTCTCTGCCGAAGCGCTGCCGTTGTTGGTACGTGCGTAGAACGCGCCACCCGATCCTGTGGTGAAGAACGCCCACGGCGGATTGTTGAAGTCTGTCCCGATGCCAACACTTTGGAAGGGATGGCCGGAAAAACTCGCGGCAAACTCCACAGTGCCAGGATTGTAGGAAGTGTCGGTGCCGAGGAGCGCGCCTTGAACTGCGACCCGGCCGCCGCCGACCGTCGCGCTTCCTCCCGACGTCCACGGGCTGACCGACCAGCCAGCTGGCAACGCGCTTCCCGTGAATTCCGCACTCGCCGTCGGGAGCAGAAGCAGCTCGCCGTCGCCGACCTGGCCGATCGAGAGAGCCGCGTCGCGCACGCCTGCGGCAAAATCCGCAACCGTCGTGTCAACAAGCGACACCGGAACGGCTGCACCCGTCAAGAACGTGCCGTTAGGTGTTGGGGCGGACGCCGAATTATTCGACGCGTCGGTGGATATGACCCGGTAGTAATACGTCGTTCCGCTGACCAGTCCGGTCAGCGGGATCGTGTGCGATGTGCTTAACCCCGCAACGGTGGCCGTGAATACCAGCGCATCCGGCGACAAACCATATGTCACCTTGGTCGTCGCCGCCTCGTTGGTGGTCCAGGCGATGGCCGCCGAGTTGGTGGATGGAGCAACCACCAATGCAGAGATGATTGGGGGAAGCGTGTCAGCTCCGTATCGAACCTCGTACGCGGCAGATGTCACAAAGAATCTGGCGTAATTGAGACCCTTGACTCTTTCGACGGTGTAATCGATCTGCACACCATCTTTCAACACGCCAACAAAATTACCGGCAGGGGAGCCTGTCGGAACCATCGCCTGAATGCCCCTCGTGCCAGACGACCAGAGGTTCACTTTGAACGACAGCGCCGTCCCATTCCACGTGATGTCACTGAACGACGAAGCATTTCGCCCATCGGTCCAATCCAGGAGTTGCTGAGCCGAAATCACAGGCACGCCACGCTGTTGCGCCGAGGAGACAATCGCGGCCGATCCCGGATGGACGGCCAGGTCCGTGTGCATATTCGCGACGAAGCTGCCGTAATAACCTTCGGGTCCGAGCGCTCGATCGAGCAACACCTCAGCGAAGGACGGGTAGACCTGACCGGATTCGTCCGTCATCTGCGTCGCGGCCTGATAGACGTCGATCATCGTTCCATCGATCTTTGCAAATCGCTGCGCCATACCGGATCCGGTAAAGACGCCTGGGACGGTGCTGAGCCATTCCGGCGGCCAGTAGTAGTAGGTCGCATCGAGCCGGATTCCATGCGTCAGTTCAATCTGCGGCTGAGTGTCGTAGTCACTCCAGACGACGCAGTGGGTTCGATTGGTTGCGAAGGCGGGGAGATCGGGAAAAGCCGCATTGAACGAACCAAGCTGGTTCGCGTACGCCGATTCGAGTGAGAGGGCATCCCAATTGGTGCAGTTGGTGGTGATGTGCGCGGCGATCTCGAACCCTTGCGCGGCATACGCGTTCGCGATCTGAGGCGCGATTGGTGTAGACGGATAAATGTACGAGGTGGCACGGATGCATTCCCAGTTGTCGAGGTCACATCCCGGCGTGCTGTTCGAGTTGTAGATATCGAATCGGCCTTGCGTGCCATTTGTACCGTGGTCATCGCCCGTCATCACCACGACTGCCTTCAGACCACGCGGGAAGTACCAGAATCGGGGAAGCGGCTTGAGATCGCTGTTCAAGAATTGAATGAGGTTCGCGAGCAGCCTCTGTTGCTCGTCGGCTTGTGGAATGGCGACCTTGGACGAGTCGAGGTAGTTCGGGAAGAACAGGTCATCCGAACGAATCGGTGCGGTCCCGTCCGTTTCCTGTCCGCTCAACGCCGGATTGCCCTGACGCGTATATACAACCGATCGAGCCAGGTCGTATGTGAATGCGGCGGCTTGTCCACCTGCCGAGCCGACCGAGCGGACGGTGACCGCCGGATTCGCTGTTGCCACGCTCGAGGATGAGTAGAGGGTGGCGACGGCATTGGCACCATTCAGGCTGTAGACGTCCGCAGTTCCGTGGAACTGCATCGTGTCTCCGACAATGCCGGATCCCGCGGCGGCCGTCGTATCGACCTTGATATACCCTTCCGGTAACAGCGCATTGGCATCAACAAGACCGAGGAGTGTTGCGAGTTTCTTGTCCGGCCGCATCGCAATCAGGTTGCCGCCGCCGGTCACCCAATCGCTGAACATCGATACCTGAGCATCAGAAAGTGACTGTTCGCCGAGGATCACGACGTCGTAGCTCTTCAACGTCGTCGCCGTCACGGTGCTGATGTCGGCAACGGCGAACTCGTTGAGGCCCTCCGCGCGCAGGATTTCGAGGTAGTAGACAGTGAACGGGTTCGAGCCGCTTTTCACCACGAGAATAGGGCCGCCAGGTCCGACCGTAGGCGGCGGGGGGGGCACGCCTCTCGTCGTGAAGGTCCAGACGACGTCATTGGTTAGAGCATTGCCTGCAGAATCTTTGATGCCATTGGCTCCGCCATGCACGGTCGCCGTGTATGTCGTGGAGTAGGCCAATGGGCTGTTCGGCTGCAACTTGGCCGTGCGCGTTGCTGATGTGTATGTAATCTGGCCGGCAACGAGAGCATTGCTCGCATCACGGACTTCGAATGTCGAACCGCTTAGGGTAGTTGCGTCGATATTCTCGCTGAACGTTGCTGAAATCCCGGTGTTGACCGACACGTTCTTCGCTGCGTTGCTCGGAACACTACTTACGACCTGTGGAGCGGTCGTGTCCGGCGGCAAGCTGGTGGCGAACACGATATCGACCCAGTAGTTAGCGGCTTGAAAAGTACCGGTCGGGAACGCACTGGCACCGTAGACAAAGACGCCGTTGCCGGCGCCGGGCGCGTCCTGCAACGCCTTCAGCACGCCGTTCGAGAACTCGGTTGCGAAGTAGCCCAAGTCGGCGGCATAGAAGCCGGCGTTGGTGTGGTACGACGCCACATAGGTAGTGTTCGCGAGCACCGGTACCGGATCCGGCAGCGCAACTTCCTGCCATCCCGAGGCAGTCTCGTTCGTTGACGTCGCATTGCTCAGTGACGTGCCGCTTTGGGTCCAGAGATTGACGATATGCGAACCGGTATTCGCCGAGCTTTTGTAGAACCGGATGGCGGTGATGTAGCCATTCACGGTTGCTTGGAATTTAACTCCAAGTTCCGCCGCGCTTGGATCGTTTGCTGCCGGGTTGGCCGGGACTTGTGATGCCGGCCATATCGTGCACACATTCGGCGCATCACAAGGACCGGGTGTCTGGCCCGACGACGGAATAACGGAAGCCATCAGACCGAGGAATGCCATCGCCATCGTCCGGCCGACGTGCGGCGGACGATTCTTTGAACGGACTTCGCAATTGCGCATTTCCACCCGTCCTACACTTGATTAGCACCCGCTTCACGTCTCGCTATTGCCTCGAAACGCTGGCGGGCCTTTACGTGGTGTACCGACGAGGTCTGGCAAGCGCTGAGCCACCCGCACACGCGGAAGTTCGGGGCGGAAATGCGTCATTTTTTCAAACTGCTGTGGCTGTCGCGCTGAATTGGAACGGAAAGTCTGTCCGGCGCCAGACTTTTGTCGGCGCGCCTTGGCTCAATCAAACCGGCGGGGCCGAATTTGGCAGACAAGTCGGCGGCCCCTAATTGAATCATGGCGGCCGAACTTTCGCCGACCGAGAACCAGTTCTGAGTCGGGGGTCAGTGGCGACGTAAGAGGAACCCGGGGGGCTCGGGATCGCGGCGCGCTAGGGAGGGATGCCGCGCCGGCTACTTGAATCGCAGCCTGATGCTCTTCATGATGGCGGTCGGCGCCGTCACTTCGCCATTTCTTTCGATCTCCTGCAGTTCCAACAGACCTTCGCGACAGGCCACCATCGCGGTTTGGTTCGCCCGGTTCAAGGCGACGACATGGCCAGGTATCGCCAAGAATCTATCAATTGGCGACACGGCTTTGGCCTTCCAGATAACGATCTTCTCCCCACCTAAGAAACTGAACGCTCCGCTATACGGACGGGAAGAGGCCCTCACCAGCCTGCAAATGTTCTCTGCCGTGTCGTTCCAGTTAATCTGGCTGTCTTCCGGCAGCCTCGGATAGCAGCGGAGTCCTCGCCGGCTGCCTTTCACTTCATATCTGCCAGGCTCATCCAATACTCTTCGAATCCCTTCCTCATACAGCACCGGCACGTCGGCCTCCGCCTGTTTCAACACGTCCGCAATGTAGGTATCCGGTGCGATAGGGATTGCCCTTCTCGAGACGACGTCGCCGGCGTCCAGTTCCGGATCCATTTTGTGGATGTTTCCATAAATGTGGTCTTCCCCGTTGAGGATGGTCCAGTTGACGGTGGCATTCCCTTTGTAGTCCGGTAAATTGCCAAGATGAAAATTGAGAATGCCGTACTCGAACAGATCGAGAAAATTTTTGGGAATGACGTATTTCCAATTCGCACTGATGGCAACCGGAATCTTATTGTCCTCGACAATCTTCTTCAGCCGCTCATTGTCGAGCGACTTGATCATGAAGAATTCGGCCTGGCAATCTGAAGCCAGCCTTTCAAAGTCCGTATGCTTGATGTCGTACTCTTCATACGCTTCTTCCGTGACTATGGCTTTGAAGCCATATCCTTTGGTCAGAAGATGACGGATGCCGTCATAGAGATATCTTGACCGTCCAATTGCAACAAGATTCGTTGTGCTCATACCAGTTCCACAACCGGAACATTGTTGTGTTCATACGTGCCGGTGATCAGCGCCTCGGCCGCCTTCAGCCCACCAGCCTGCAGGCGAATGATCGGATCAGCGCCGACCGCTGATGGGAGAACGCCCATGTGGCCGCTCGAAACGTGTTCGGGGAAGTATCGTATACCTTCCCGGTCCAGAGCTTTGAGATCCACATCCCCGGCGTAACGCAGAACCAGCACATCGTCAAATGCTCTCTTCAACTGTTGCACGTTCACAGCCGTGTGTTCGCCGATCCAATTCTGGTCGAATGGATACGCGGTGAAGATAACGGCCTCGGCACGCCTGAACGCATGTGGAACCTGTACGTTCGGAAACCCGCCGATCCATTCGACGTTATCCAAGTTGGAATAACTAGGTTTGTTTTCATCAGTATCGATGACCGCGAGGCCATCACAGACTTTTGCCACGACTTTAGCTATATAAGGGCCAAATGCATTGTTACAGATAAGCACAAACCTGTTCTTATAGGGGCAGATGCCGGCATCAAATATCTGTTTCAGCGCCATATCGCCGAGATAATTAAAGACGTCAACCTCGGGATGCCTTTCATTGGTCGCACCGATCTTGAATCCCCGCTTGCGGACATACTCGATGTCCATATCGGCGTCTCTCCACTCCCAAGCTTCATACATCAACGGGATCACGGCGGTGTCTTTTGCGTGTCTGAGGATTTGCTCGTTCAGCGGCCGCAAGTGGCCGGAGTTCGTGATGACGTCGGCTTGCGCAATGATTTCAGGCGTCAGCTCGTCGATCAGGGTGATATCCAGTTTGGTTCGGCACTGATTGGCAAGCTTTCGGGTGTTCGCAAATACTTCTTCTACCGTCCCGTATCGCGTGCTCCTGGCAAAGGCGTAAACCTTGGCGCCAGCAATTGCTGCCAGCAAGGAAGTCACCACGTATGCACCGCTCGCCGCTTCGGTTAAGACTGTTCGATTGTTCAGATTGAGATTGAGGGCATCGACGCGTTCGTAGAGCTTGTCAATCAGCATAGACCGTCCGAGTCAACGTTGCTGCACCTTGGGTTGATTGAACGCTGATCATGCCAGAATCAGTACAGGCTGGCCAGTGCGCCTGGCAGCTCTTTCGATCGTCAGCGCGCAGGATCAGCGCACCGGTCGTGAGATCTTATTTCGTTGATTTCCGCCGCGGAGTTTTGGCGCATCGATGAGGCGCAGCCTGATAGCAGGCGAGGTCGCCTGGATGGCTACGACGAGATTGCGGTTCTGAATTGCGAACAACCCGCAGAATGCGTCCGAACACAGACCATCGCCTTGACGATAATCTGTGTTCCGACGAGTCACGCCGCTCGAACGCGATGTTCGTCTCGCTTAGAGCGAACCTTGCTTCGAAATCTACGACGCGAGTTGCAGCTTCGAGGCGGCCTTGGCTCTGGTTGTCTGCGCCTTGCCGTTGAATACAGCCCCATCATCCAGCCGCAGGGAGGCCGCAACGATCTCACCCTGGACCTTGGCCGTCCGCTGCAGTTCGATGGATTCGGAGGAGCTCAACGTCCCCGCCACCTCTCCACCGACAACGATCACGCGCGCGTCGATGTCGGCCGCGAGATTTGCCCCCGGCCGGATGGTGACCGAGAACTCCTCGACCGAAACCGTCCCTTCCACCCGCCCGCTGATCACGATGTCCTCGCTCGCGGTTACGTCACCCTTGATGACAACCGATGCACCGATTTCCGCCGTCCGCTCCATGTGCGCCCCCGTTTTTTGAAAGTCGAGCGTCCGCGGTTTCGCAATTGCCGTTCCGTCAAATATGTGAGGCAACGCGCCCAGATCGAAGCGTGATGTGAGACCGTTGCGACAGAAAACGGCGGTCGATTACAAATTCGTCGCTACCCGACTAGTGTCCTGTCCGCGTGGTTCGCGACATAATTCCCGGGCGGGGCATCCCGGCTGGCGGCGTTGCTTCTCCCTTCAATACTCCCGGTATTCGCGGTCGTCGCGCCTTGCCATCCGGGCGCCGCGCTCCGCGACTTATGCCGCGATCCACGCGGACAGGACACTAAAACTTCCTGAAGGTCAGGTTCAGCCGCCCGGTAAAGGGCAAGCCCGCCGGCGCCGTGCCAGGCAGCACGCGCGTGACGCCGTGGTAGCGAAGTCTGGCAGGACCGCCGAACACGAACACATCTCCCGACTCGAGCAACATCTTCTCGACCGGCTCTCGCCGCCGGAGACCTCCAAACAGAAAGCGGGCCGTGTCACCGAGTGAGATCGACACCACCGGTAAACCTCGAGCGAGCGACTCCGCGCTTTCGTCCTTGTCTTGATGCAGGCCCATTCGGCTTGATTCGCCGTACCAGTTCACGATGCAGAGATCCGGTGTCATAGCGAACCCGGCCGCCGCGGCGGCGTGTTCGGCGAGCGATTGAAGATCGTCCGGGAGTGGTTGGACCGGTAGGCCGTCGACGTCCGATCGCACATCTTCGTACCCGTAGTGGCGCGCGTTCCAATGGCGCCCCAAGCACATCATACGGACGCTCATCGGGTGGAGTCCTCGAACGATCGGGGTGTAGAAGCCCGCGGCCGCTGCACCAAGCTCCAGACATCGCGACGCGAGGGCATGCTGGTCTGTAAAGCTCAGATAATGTGGAAGATAGACTGCGCCTGGTGCGATCGCCAGCAGCGGGTGACTCACCTCCTTAAGGTACTGCGCACCGACGCCCAGGCAAAATTCTGTCAAAACGCAAGCAGACTCAGGCTACAGTGTGCGCGGAACCCCAAACATAGAAGCGTCGTTTTATCTTCGCAGGAGGCGTTCAATGCGTCCCTCGGCAGTCGCGGCCCTCTTCCTGGCGTTCCTGTCCGTCGTCGTCATCGCGCAACAACCCGCACAGACTCCATCTCAGCCGCCGAACGCGAACCCTGCGTTGACTGATGCGCAGATGGAGGATTTCCTCCTCCACGCGAAAATCGTCAAAACACATTCGGCGAGCAAGGGCATCACCGGATCGATGCGCGCCACGTTGAGCGACGGCAAGCTGACCCACGACGCGCACATCCAGACCATCGACGAGCGGATGCAACAGTTCCAGGGCTCGGGTGGAACCGTTGAATTCGATTTTCGCGACAGCTGGACGTTCAACATCGCCGGGTACCGCGTCGATCGATTGATCGGCATGAACATGGTCCCGGTGTCGGTCGAGCGACGTTGGAATTATCACGATGCCGCATTCACCTGGTGGATCGACGATGTGATGATGGATGAGGAGGCGCGACTGAAGAAGAAGGAGGAGCCGCCGGACACCGCCGCCTGGAATCAGCAGATGCAAATGGTGCGAACGTTCGACGAACTCATCGCCAACGTCGACCGCAATCTCGGCAACCTGCTCATCAGCAAAGACTGGCGCCTCTGGCCGATCGATCACACCCGGGCGTTTCGGACCAATCACGAGCTGAAGAAGCCGGCCAACGTCACGCACGCCGATCGCGCGGTGATCGAGCGGATCAAGACGCTCGATAAGGAAACGCTTCGCAAGTCGACGGGCAAGTACTTGTCCACCTTCCAAATCGACGCGCTGCTTGCCCGGCGCGATGCCATCGTCAAACGGCTCGACAATCTTGGGTCGACGTCGCTGTTCGACAGAAAGGGCTGGTAGAGCGAATCGGATCGTCGA
>JBPYFA010000565.1:0-7802 GCA_051986585.1 Vicinamibacterales bacterium
GGTGACCGGCGATGGCGATCTCGTATGGTCAACGGTTCTCGACGACTGCGACAACGGACATCCTCAGCCGCTCTACAACGGCGGCCGAGTTGCCGGCGAGTCGTTCTATCCGGCGCGATGGGATCTCCTGCCGAAGGATCGATACATGTGGGCCTCCGTGCAGACGCTGCGCGGCTGTCCGAAGCACTGCTCGTTCTGCTCGGTGTGGCGTACCGATGGCCAGAAGCCGCGTCAACGCGACGTCAACCTCGTCGTACGCGAGATCGTCCAGCTGCGCCGTCTGGGCTTTCGCTTCATCGCCCTCGCCGACGACAACTTCTACCCCGTGACGCTGGCAGACCTCGCTGCCGCCGAGCGCCGGGCCGACAAGCGTCAGCACGCAGAGTTGACGCGGATTCGCGCGGAACGTTTCGAACTGATGGCACGCCTGGAACAGCTGCCGGCCGACATGGTCTTCTACACGCAGATCACGATGGAGGCGGCCGAGGATCCGACGTTCCTCGCGGCCATGCGTCGGGCGCACATCCGGGGGGCGCTGGTCGGAGTCGAGTCGGTCACTGCCGAAGGGCTGAAGGCCGTCTTCAAAAACTTCAACGAAGCTGGCGAGGGCCTGGTCACACGGCTGCAGGCGTTTCGCCGAGCCGATGTGCACGTGCTCGGCTCGTTCATTTTCGGTCTGCCCACCGACCGTCCTGACACGTTTGCCGCAACCGCGGATCTCGCGCAGCGAGCGGGCGTGTCGTTTGCCCAGTTCGTGATGCTGCAGCCGCTTCCAGGCACGATTGATTTCGGCAAATGGGAGCGAGAAGCGAAGGACGTGCCGCTCGTCGATGGCGTGCCGCTGACCCGCTACTGGTTGATCCCGCAGGAGCGTCGTCCTGGGGTGTACTCGCCGCATCCGCTGATGACCCCCGACGAGCTGCGCACATACACGCAGGACGTGTGGGATCGCTTCTATGCGTTGAATGTCGTGTGGCAACGCTCGAGTTTCCTGAAGGGTTTGCGCGCTCGACTGGCGTTCGTGCTCATCTCCAAGCTCTATCGCCAGATGTACGCGAAGACGGGAATTGCCACCGACAGCGCCCGCGTGCAGCGTTCGGCGGTGCGAGCGCGTGTGCTGGCGCGGATGGCGCACAGGCTGTTCGCGTCGCATCCGATGCCCGACCTGCGCGAGCCGCGTCGTGTCCCTGCCGTGACCGAAGACCGCACTCCCGTGCCGGTGGTGCCCTGAGCGTGCATGATGCAACGCCGACTCCTATGCTCCGTCGTCGCGCTGCTGGCGTTGGCCGTGGCGCCCAGCGCTTCGCGCTCGGAGGCAGCCAGGGGGTTTCTCGCCACCGCCTTCACGCTATCGCCAGCAGACATCAGCCGCATCGACAACGGCGAGGTCGTGTCACGAACGCTCGACGTCAACAACCGGCGCGAGGTAGCCACGCTCGGGATCGTGCGGATCCGAACGACGCCTGCGACTTACGTCGAGCGGCTCGCTGATATCGTCAGCTTCAAGCGGACCGAGAGCGTGTTGCAGATCGGCAGGTTCAGCAACCCGCCGCAGCCTGCGGATCTGACGTCGCTCACCATCGAGGACGCGGATCTGAAACGGCTGCGAGAGTGCCGCGTCGACGCGTGCGAGATTCGTCTCTCCGCCGACGGCATCGAGCGCGTTCAGCGCGAAATCGACTGGCGCGACGCCGACGCCTCGCTCAAGGCGACCGGCCTGATGCGCCAACTCCTCGCCGACTACGTCGCCCGCTATCGTCACGGAGGAGCGTCAGCGGCAATGGAGTACGCGAATCGGCTGCCGCGGCTGAACGTCGGAGTCGAATTCGCCTCGCTGGTCGGTGGCGACACGGTGACCGGGGCCTACGCACCGCAACTGCGCCGTCATCTTCTCGACTATCCCGCAGCCTCGCTGCAGGAGATGACCGACTTCGTGTACTGGTCCAAGGAGCTCGTGCGCGGACGGCCGGTGGTCAGCATCACTCACGTGGCGATCGCCACCGGCGCCGCCGATTCATCGGTGGCCTACGCCATTGGTTCGAAGCAGATCTACGCCATGCACTATTTCGATGCGTCGCTCGGGCTGACGCTGCTCGTTCCGGATCGCACCGCCTCTACTCCGGCCACCTACGTGGTCTATTTGAACCGTTCACGAATCGATCTGTTCGATGGTGTTTTCGGCGGAATCACCCGTCGAATCGTCGCCGGCAGAGCGCGAGGGGTCGTCGCCGAACAGCTGGAACGCCTGCAGCGAGTGTTCTCCTCCGACTGGTCACAGAAGAGCAGACCGGCGGATCGGTAACATCACGCCGCGCTCAGCCGCCACTCACCACAACGACGAACGTCTGCTTTATCCCTCTACAAGCCCCGTATCGATTCTTCCGAACAACGTAGCGGATCGTGTCGTGTGAGCTCGGGTCAGCGCCGCGCGAGAGATTGAAGAGCCGATCGGGGGCGAGTGGCGCATGTCGTGCAGTCACTGTGCAGGTAGGTGATTTTTCCATCTCAGGAGAGTGCTGTGGCCACGACATCGAGCACGACCAAACAGAACGACAACGGCGCCGGACGCTTCGCGATCGTGACCGGCGCGTCGAGCGGCATTGGATACGAACTGGCAAAGTGTTGCGCATCGGACGGCTTCGATCTGCTCGTCGCCGCAGACGAACCACTCGAAGCGGCGGCGGCGGAGTTCAGGCAGTTCGGGGTGAGTGTAGAAGCCATCGAGGCCGATCTGGCGACCCAGGAAGGCGTCGATCGTCTCTACTCGGCGGCGAACGGACGGCAGATCGATGCCTTGCTCGCCAACGCCGGCCACGGACTCGGCAAAGGTTTTCTCGACCAGGATTTCGACGAGGTTCGGCACCTGATCGATACCAACATTACCGGGACGCTGTCTCTGCTGCAGAAGGTCGGCCGAGAGATGCGCGCACGTGGTGCCGGCCGGATTCTGATCACCGGCTCGGTCGCCGGCTTCATGCCCGGCACATTTCAGGCGGCATACAACGGATCGAAAGCGTTTCTCGATTCGTTCTCGTTTGCCCTTCGCGCGGAACTGAAAGACAGCGGCGTCACGGTCACGTGCTTGATGCCGGGCCCTACCGAAACAGAGTTCTTCGAGCGGGCCGATCTGATGGATACGAAGGTCGGCCAGGCCAAGAAGGACGATCCGGCTGATGTGGCCCGTCAAGGCTACGAGGCCATGATGCGCGGCACAGGTGACGTCGTGACCGGCTGGAAGAACAAGCTACAGACGACGATCGCCAACGTCACGCCGGCGGGCGTGCTGGCCGAGATGCATCGCAAACAGGCGGAGCCGGGATCAGGGTCTTCTAAGAAGTAATCGCCGCACGGATCGCGAGCGGAGCGAGGTTGCGCGACATCATGGCACTCGTGGTGTCGCCGGCAACCTCACGAATTTTCCGGCGGCAGCCAACCCGTTACCTGCCCACTACGTCTAAGCCCGATGTATCGAGGTTCGACGTATGGACGCTGCCCCCGAGTGGGTTCAGACGTGGGCCTGGCGGCAGGGGTGGCGGTCGCTCGCAAGACGCCCGGCGTTCTTCATCGCAACTGTCTTGACGTTGGCCCTCGGCGCCGGCGTGACCACGGCCGTGTTCTCGCTCGTCGATACGGTTCTCATCAAGCCATTGCCATATCCCGATGCCGACGCGTTGGTCACCGTCTACGAGCTGAGCCCCTCGACGCGCGATCGGCGAACCCTCCTCGCACCCGGACGCCTCCGCGACTGGGATCGCCTCAATCGTTCGTTCGTCGCGATCTCCGCCACCTACACCGAAAGCGTGACCGACACGAGCGGCCGGGAACCCGAGCGTTTGTCGAGCGTGCGCGTCGCGCCGCGATTCTTCGCGGTCTATGCCGCACGCCCAATCGCCGGTCGATGGTTTACAGACGACGAGGAGCGGGAGACCGGTCCGAATGCGGTCGTGATCAGCGAGCGGTTCTGGACGAGACGCTTCAGTCGCGATCCGGCAGCGATTGGCCGGGCGCTGACAATCGGCGGTACGGGCCATCCCATCGTCGGCATCATGCCGGCATCGTTCAGTCCGGCAATTACCGATGTGTGGCTGCCGGCGAAGATGAGCCCGTGGCTCCTCGGACAGCGGGAAGCGCGCTTCCTGAACGGCGTCGGCCGTCTGAAGCCGGGCGTCACGATCGACCAGGCCGCTCGAGATCTCTCGCTCGTCCAGGCAACGCTCGCGCAGCAGTATCCAAGAACCGACAGCGGGTCCTCAGCGGAAGTGAAGTCGCTCAAAGACGCACGCGTCGACAGCTCGCGTCGCGGTCTTGTGCTCGTCTTCGCATCGGTCGGTGCCCTCTGGCTGATAGCGGTGACGAACATTGCCGGGCTCACGCTGGTGCAGGTGCGCCGGCGTGCGCGCGAGCTCGCCGTCCGTGCCGCACTGGGAGCGTCGCGAGGGCGCGCGATCGCCATGGTCTGGCGTGAGGGCCTGATCATCGGTGCGCTTGGCGCGGCCCTGGGCGTCGCCATCGCGGTCGGCTTGGTCCGGGCGATCCCCGCAATCCTGACCGCCACACCCCGGCTGAACGAGCTGACGCTCGACTGGCGAGCGCTCTCGTTCGCGGCGGTCACGACGCTCCTCGCAACGGTCATCGTCAGCGTCATCCCTGCCGTCGCTGGAACGCGGCATGATCTGCAGCAGCTGATGGCGACGGGATCGCGAGGGGTCGCGGGAGGCCGCTATCGTTTTCAGCAGGGTCTCGTGCTTGCACAGGTCGCGCTCACGGTTGCACTCGTTGGTTCGGCCACGCTGCTGCTTCGCAGCTACCACAAGCTGATCACCGTCGACCGCGGCTTCGATCCGAGCGGCGTGACGACGTTCCACGTGGCAGCGGCATGGTCGGAGGACCGGTCGAAGATCGCGCTGCTGCAGACGCAGTTGCTGACTCAAGTTGGTGAGCTGCCACACGTGCAAGCCGCCGGGCTGACCAACTTCTTCCCGGCACCGGGAGGATCGCTGCGCTATTCAGTGCGAGTGGCAGGGCTGACCGGACCAAATGCCGATGGCAGCATGACGGTGGGCACTCGGACAGTGACAGAGGGTTATCTGCGCGCGATTCGAGCGCCGCTTGTAGCCGGGTCGTTCTGCCCCGCGTTTCGGACGGACGACAAGTCGCGGGTGGCACTGGTCAACCAGCGTTTCGTCGACGTGCACGCGCCGAATCAGAATCTCGTCGGCCGAGTGGTGGAGATGCTGCAGAGCGGTCCCGCCGCGACCTACACCATCGTGGGCATCGTTGGCACGATGGCGGAAGATGGACCGGCGGTAACACCTGCTCCGTTCGTTTACGTGTGCAGCCCACCAGGCTGGTGGCCGGATCCGGAGTATGTCGTGCGGACGACGGACGCGCGAGCTTTGTCCCTGGACCTGCGGCAGATCGTCAACCGTATTGATCCAACCCGTGCCATCTTCGGGTTGCGTCCGCTGCGTGAAGCGGTCGATGGCGCCTTCGATCAGCCGAAGCTCGACGCCACCCTCCTGAGCTCGTTCGCCAGCGCTGCACTCGCACTCGCCGGGATCGGCCTCTACAGCTTGTTCATGCTGGTCGTGTCGGATCGTACGCGCGAGATCGCGGTCCGGCTCGCGGTGGGTGCCTCGCCGAGCGAAATGATCCGACTGATTGCTGCCGCGGCCGCGCGGCTGCTGGCCAGCGGGTTGGTGCTCGGTACCGTCTTGACCGTGGCGGCTGACCGTATCTTGCGTGGTGTGCTGTTCGGCATCACCTCGTTCGACGCCGGAGCGCTCTCCGCAGCGATTGCCGTCATCGCCACCGTGGCGATGGCTGCAGTGGCCGCTCCGGCTGTCCGCGCCGCCCGAGTAGCGCCAACCGACGCGCTTCGTGGTGACTGAACGATGAGGGCCTCCGCCAGGACGCTCTCATTTTGATTTGGGTTCGCCTATGCGTCTTGGAACTGAATGACGACTTTGATGTCATCCGGTTGCCGTTCGAGCGCGTGGGCAAACGATTCCGGTCGCTCGCGCCGTGTGATCAGGCGTCCGAGCCACTTGCGATCGGCCCGCGCGAGATCCTGTCCGGCCAGATACCAATGACGCTTGTTGGCGTTGACGGTGCCGAGGACCACGTTGTTCTGCAACACCATCGCGGCAGCAACGTCCGCGATCGTATCGCCGACCGTCGGACCGCCGGTGCCCACTCCGGTGAGACACACGATCCCGCCTGACGCCACCTTACGGATGACATCGGCAATCACCTGGCCGACACCGGTGCACTCGATGATCACGTCAGGTTCCAACGGCAGGTCTGCCACTCGACCGGTGTGATAGGTCGCATCCAGCTCACGCACCAGCTCTGGCTTCGGACCGGACTGCACGCGGTCGAGCACGTGCACCTCGAGTCCGCGCTGCCGGCCAAGCAGCGCGGCGAGCAGCCCGATCGGTCCAGCACCCGTGACCAACACCGTCTGAGGTTGCCAATAGGCGCGATGGCCGACCTTCGACACCTGCTCCCAAGCCTTGGTCACAACAGTGGTCGGTTCGAGCAAGACACCGAGGAGTCCCAACGAAGCGTCGACCTTCACGGCATAGTCGGGCTCGATGCGCCAGCGCTCCGACATGAACCCGTCGATCTGCTTGATGCCGCGCTCGGTGTACTGTCCGTTGCGGCACATATCCCACTCCCCGACGGCGCAGTTGGGGCACGGCACGGGATCCGGACGACGCACGACACCTGCGACCAGATCGCCGCGCTTCAATCCGCTGATCGGACCCGGGTCGATCACGCGGCCCAACGACTCGTGGCCGAGAACTAACCGGGTCTTCCCCGGGGGCGCCCACCCGTATTTGCCCTCGACAATCTCAACATCGGTGCCGCAGACGCCGACCGCCACCGCTTCGACGAGCACCGATCCCTCACGCAGATCGGGATCGGGCACCTCCTCCAGCCGCGCGCTGCCGGGTTTCAGGGGTTCGACCGTAATTGCTTTCATCGTGTCCTCTGGCCGGTTCGAAACATGTGAAGAGTGTAGCGGCTTCTCGGAAAGAAACCACTGCCCCGCTGCTTCTCCGGTCTCGCCAAGGCTCACGAGTGCTCGGCAAATGCATTGCAGCTCTGTGCCTGCGAGTGAAATCGATCATGTCCTCGTCTGCATCCGCACAGCTGCCAACACGGCTGGTAACTAAAGACACACGAGCCGGAGGATCTCAGGCATTCGCCTGAGATCCGGTTTTCCATGAGTTCGGTTCCGCAACGCCGTCCAACCGAAGTTCAGTCACAGAAACGATCCGCTCAGCCAGCAGTGTCTCGACGCGGCGTCGCGCGGGCGCTCGGGCTCGGGCTGATTACGGGTGCAGCTGACGACGATCCGTCGGCGATCGGCACCTACGCCGCGGCCGGTGCGCAGATCGGTCCGGCCTTTCTGTGGACGGCGCCGGTGACGTTGCCGATGATGTTCGCCGTCGTCTATCTGTCGGCGAAGCTCGGGCAAGTCAGTGGGAAAGGACTGTTTGCCGTCATTCGCGAACACTACTCTCGCCGCGTGCTGTGGATCACGCTGGTTGGCGTCCTCGTCGGCAATACCTTCGAGGCGGCGGCGGACCTGGGCGGTATGGCGGCAGCGCTCGGGCTCGTACTGCCGTGGCGTTTCGAGATTCTCGTCACGGTGATCGGCGTCACCATTCTCGCACTCCAATTCTGGGGCTCGTATCAACTGATTCGGAACGTGTTTCGATTGCTGGCCTTGACACTGCTCTCATACGTTGGTGCAGCGTTCCTCGCCCATCCAGACTGGAAGCTCGTGTTGC
>JBPYFA010000566.1:0-5350 GCA_051986585.1 Vicinamibacterales bacterium
GAAAGGAACTGGAAGAGAAGAGGTTCGACGCCGATTTCTACAGCGATCTGCACGACGAGGGACGCTACGCGTCGATCAAGACGGTCGAAAAGACGATGTTCGATGGGCGCCCGTGTTACAAGGTCAGTCTCGTCAAGAAAGACGGAGCTGAAGACTTCGACTTCTACGATGTCGAAACCGGGCTCAAGGCCGGAGCCATGGCGACGCGTGAATCCCAGATGGGCCCGATGCCGGTGACTCAGGTTCACAGCGACTACAAGAAATTCGGCAACCTGCTTGTGCCGACGACGTTGAAGCAGACGGCGATGGGTGTCGAACAGGTGTTGAAGGTGAACACGTTCGAGTTCGATAACGTGCCCGATTCGACGTTCGACCCCCCCGCGCAAATCAAGGCGCTCATCAAGTGATTCGGTCTCGCGCCATCGCCGCGGCGGTCGCGCTCGCGTGCAGTTGCGGCGTTGCGGCGGCGCAAGTGCCGCAGGCAGCCGAAACGTTCGACGCCGCCTGGAAGATCATTCGCGATACCCATTTCGACAAGACTATGAACGGCCTCGACTGGGACGCCGTTCGGAAAGAGCTCGAGCCGCGCGCTGCCGCGGCGAAGACGCCCGCCGATCTCCGTGCGGTGATACGCGAGATGCTCGGGCGGCTCGGCCTTTCGCATTTCGCATTGGTTCCGGCGACGGCGGAATCGACCGACGGCGCCGTGGGTGACACCAGCGGCGACCCGGGCATCGACGTCAGGCTGCTTGGGCGCGACATCGTGGTGACCGATGTCGATCCGGCTGTACGAACGAACGTCAAGCCAGGGTGGAAGGTGACGCAGGTCGGATCAGCAAGCCTGGTCGAGTTGCTGCGCGCGGTGCCGGAAGCTGATAACGAACGATTGCAGAAAGTCGAGGCCTGGCGCATCGCCGAGACACGGCTGCGCGGGCCTGCCGGATCGACCGTAGATGTCACGTTCGAAGATGGTCAGGGGGTTCCGGTCAAGGTCGCGCTCGTTCGCCGGCCGGAGCACGGCAATCCGGTGACCGTCGGCAACCTGCCGACGATGTATGTGCGGGTCGAGCACGAGAAGAAGGCGACGCCTTCGGGTGGAACCGCAGGTGTCATCAAGTTCAACGTCTGGATGGCGGCCGTTGATGCCCAGTTTCAGCAGGCGATCGACGAGATGCGGCATGCCGATGGAATCGTGATCGATCTTCGTGGCAATCCCGGCGGCCTCGCAGCCATGTTGATGGGCATCTCGGGACATTTCGTCGGAGAGCGGGCCACGCTCGGGGTGATGAAAACGCGCGACAACGAGCTTCGATTCGTCGCCAACCCTCGGCTCGTGAACGCGAAGGGTGAACGCGTTGACCCGTTCACCGGGCCGCTCGCAATTCTTGTGGATTCGATGAGCGGCAGCGCGTCGGAATGCTTTGCCGGCGGGATGCAGTCGCTCGGCCGGGCGCGCATCTTCGGCCAGACATCCATGGGCCAGGCACTTCCAGCGCTGTTCGATCGGCTGCCGAACGGCGATGTGTTGATCCATGCGTACGGCGATTTCGTGACCGCCACCGGCACGCGGCTGGAGGGAAGAGGGGTGATCCCCGACGAAGCAGTGCCTCTCGAACGCGCCGATCTGCTCGCGGGGCGGGATCGGACGATGGAGGCGGCGCTTGCCTGGATCGATCGGTTGCGTGTGTCGAAAATGCCACAACGTCCCTGAATTTGGGCGTTTGCGGCGACGTATGTTGCGCCGGACGAGCCGTCTCTGCTAGACTGAAAGAACCGCCAACGGGTCTTTTTTTCCAGCCACCTACACGGTTATTCTCGGGGGAGTTGAATGGAGCAGCGCCGGCTGCGTCTCGGTGACATATTGGACGACTACTGTCCGCGCGAGCGACGGCTCACCAACCATGCCGTGGTCGCGATGATCGAGGAAGATGTCAAGCAGACCCGCTGTACGACGTGCGATGCCGAGCATGCGTACAAAGGCGGAAAGGTCCCGAAGCGCCGGAAGAAAGAAACCCCCGCCGCGCTATACAAGGAAGTCCTCTCTAGCCAAAGCACCGAGGGTCCTCACATCGTTGCTGATCCCGAGCCCGAGGAACATCACGTCGAGGTGCACGGATCGGACGAGGTGCCATCGCCGGATCTGTCGCCCGAGCCTGCTGATGCCGCACCGGAACCGCCAATCGCTGAGCACATCACGATCGCGTCGCCTGAAGAACACGAAACCGTCGTACCTGAGATCGAGGAAGGCCCAGTTCACCGGCCGTTGATTCGTGCGCAGCTGCCGCGCATCGAAGGTCAGAAAGACGAGCGGCGCCTGCCCGAGTTCACGATTCGGCAGCGCGGCGGCAACGGCCACTTCCGCGGCGGCGGCGATTCTCGGATGAAGTCGCATCGGCATGGGGGAAACGGTCAGGCCGGCAACGCGAACGGCAATCGCGCGCAAGGGGGCGGCTCTCGCTTTTCCGGGCCGCGTCAGGCCGGATCCGGTCGTCCGGGGCAGTCGGGGCGCGGTGGCGGGCAGCCGGGTTTTCGATCCGGTCAGCGGCAGGGCGGCGGAAGAAAGCGATCCCGGTAACCAGTCTGTGCTCCATCGGACCTGGTGCAGAACAGAGAACCTGTTGGTCACCAGGTTTCCAGCTGAAGTCAGCGGCCGCACATCCGGATGCGGCGCCGTCACACCATGACAGATCTCACGAACAAAACGGGTCTGATCGTCGGAGTCGCCAACAAGCGCTCGATCTCCTGGGCGATCGCGCAGTCAGCCGCGGCGGCGGGTGCACGGCTCGCCGTCACCTACCAGGGTGAACGGCTCGAAGAAAACGTTCGCGAGCTCGCCGCGGGCCTGACCAACCCGCTGATCCTCCCGTGCGACGTCACCGACGATGCACAGATCGAGACCGTGTTTGCTGCGATCGATCGCGAGTTCGGCGGGCTCGATTTCGTCGTGCACGGCGCCGCGTTCGCGCCGCGGGAAGAACTCGCGTCCGATTTCCACTTCGTCGACACCACGAGAGCGGGTTTCAAGCTGTCGATGGATGTCAGCGCCTACTCGCTGATCGCACTCGCCCGCGGCGCGGCCCCGCTGATGGAGAAGCGAGGCGGTGGCAGCATTCTGACGCTGACGTATCTCGGCAGCGAGCGCGTCTTTCAGAATTACAACGTGATGGGGGTGGCAAAGGCTGCGCTCGAAGCCTGTGTCCGCTACCTCGCCGCCGATCTGGGTCCGCGGAACATCCGCGTCAACGCCATCTCAGCCGGGCCGATCAAGACGCTCGCCGCGGCTGGCATTTCCGGCTTCAGCAGCATCCTTCAGCACTACCGCGAGCGCGCGCCGTTGAAGAGAACCGTAGAGACGGCAGAGGTGGCCGACGCCGCAATGTTCCTGCTCAGTTCTGCAGGACGCGCCGTCACCGCCGAGGTACTGATGGTTGACGGCGGATATCACGCGACAGGCATGTGAATCGCTCATCGCTCAATCGCTCATCGTGAATCGCTGATCCTCGAATCCCTGAATCGCTGCATCGAACCACAGCTGAGCTACCGCAGGCGGGCAGCGAACCGCGAGTCGCGAACCGCGAACCGCGAATTGCGAACCACGAATTGCGAAACCGCGAATTGCGAATTGCGAATCGCGAACCACGAATTGTCGTGAGCTCCAAGGCATAATGAAGTCTGGGAGGACGTGCGCTCTATGAGAAGACTTGCTTCGGCGCTGCTTGCCGTCACGCTGCTCTCGCCACTCGGGGCATGCGGAGCTGCCGCCACACGCGCCAACGTCAGCGGGCCGGTGGATGATGCGACGATTACGACGCGCGTGAAGACGGCGTTCATCAACGATCCGGTCATCGGCGCGGCGAAGATTGACGTCGACACTTTCAAGGGAGTAGTAACCCTGTCCGGACGAGTGAAGAACAAGGACGAAGAAACGAAGGCCATCGCGCTCGCGCGGTCGATCCGGGGCGTCACCGACGTCAAGTCGTCACTGCAGGTGCAGTAACAAGCCGGGCCTCATGCCCGACGGCCGGGCTGCCGGATTAATATCGGCACGTGCGTAACCTCGTGCTGCGTGTCAGCAGCGTTCGCAAGGCGACACCCTCTTCGTGCATCGTGTCGCTCGACCTGGACGGTGCGTCGTTTCCATATCGCGCCGGCCAGGTCGCTTCGCTCGCCCCGCCGGGCAGCCAGAGCCGGGTTCCCTACTCCATTGCGTCCGCGCCCGAAGAGACTGAAGCGGACGCGTGTGTCCAATTCCTGATGAAACTGGACAGCAGCGGCCGCTGGGGGGATCACTTCCCCGCGCTGCGCCGTGGCGCACCCGTCTCGCTGCAGGGCCCTTCCGGATCGTTCGTATTTCCGGACGCACCGCTGGAAACCAGATTCTTGTTCATTGCCGGCGGCACCGGGATCGCGCCGTTGCGTTCGATGATCAGGCACGCCGTGCTGTCAGGACGGACCGGCCACATCTCGCTCCTCTACAGCGCGCGCACCCCGCACGATTTCGCGTACTTGGCCGAGTTGCGGCGCATGGCCCGTCGAGGCGAACTGGAACTGGCGACCACCGCAACCCGGGAGATTCCCGCAGGCTGGCGCGGCGCGCGGGGCCGAATTGCCGCCGAGCAGCTCGTCCCGCTCGTCGAAAGTCGCGAGACGCTGTGCTTTGTGTGCGGTCCCGCCGCGATGGTCTCCGACGTGCCGCCGATGCTGGAGGCGCTGGGAATCGAGCGCGGCCGGATACGGCTCGAGGACTGGTGATGGTGAACCCTGAAAATGCTGAATGTCGAATGCTGAATGTCGAATGTGATTGTCGAATGTCGAATGTGATTGTCGAATGTTGAATGTGATTGTCGAATGTTGAATGAGAAATGCCGACGCCGGTCGAGAGGCGTCATTCAGCATTCATCATTCAACATTCAGCATTTTCAGAGTATTCCCGTTGCTGCCTTCTGAATATCGACTTCGGTCACATCAGGGTACTGGCCGTTCGCTGACTCAGGGCGAGTGGTTTCCTGCGCACCAGGTCGCTTCCGCCGGGACTTGTCCTGATACATCCGGCTGTCGGCCGTGGCGAGAAGCGCTTCGTATGACTCGCCGTCCTGCGGGAAGACCGCCGCGCCGACGCTGATCCCCAGCTCGAGGCGCTTTCCAGGCCGTGCCTCGAAGAAGACCTCGTCAATGCCGTGCTGCAGTTCCGCGCGCTTGCTCTCGGCTTCCTCCGTGCTGCACCCCGACAGAACGACGATGAACTCGTCGCCGGCATACCGGACGCAGATATCGTACGGGCGGATTGCGGTGCGCAGCACGCGCGCGACTTCGCACAAGGCGCGGTCGCCGACGTGGTGTCCGTGGCTGT
>JBPYFA010000567.1:0-7274 GCA_051986585.1 Vicinamibacterales bacterium
CGGTGCAGACCGAGGTTCCACTCATCAAGCAGCATCTGTCCGACGAACTGTGGGCGGTGCGCGGCCAGGGCGTCGCAGCCCGCCGTTTCAATCGCCTCTCGGGTGAGAGCCGTGCCGTGAATTTCCATCCCTCGACCGCCAGCACGATCGCGCACGGCTTCGCCATGATCTCGCGCTTCTTCCCCGGCCACCGCGGTGAACTCGCGTCGATCGACGACGAGGTGGTCGACGCGGTGCTCGGCCCTGCGCCGCCGGGCAAAGCACAGTTGTTCGAGGATCAGTACATCTGCACGGGCGGCCAACTATATGAACTCATGGCCGGGCACGATCGATTCGTGGCCGATCTCCGGCCGCTGTTCGAGCGGCAACGGCCGGACGGCCCAGCGCTCTGTTGCCATCCGTACGATCTTTGTACCGTTCTGATTGCAGCGGAGCTTGGCATCCTGGTGACTGACGAATCGGGCCGTCCGCTCAACGCGCCTCTCGACGTGACGTCGGACGTGTCGTGGGTCGGGTATGCGAATCAAGCAATACGGGCGCAAGTCGAGCCGCACTTGCGGAGCGCATTGCTGCGACGCGGACTGATTGTATGAAGACCGCTCTTCATCCGTCGTCGCCCATCCCACGCGACGTGCCAGATCTCGCGCGGTTCGCCGTTGATGTGGCCGCCAGGATCAATGCGGGCGTGTGGGCGCAGAGTCCGGGCGACGACAGCGGTCCAGTGTTCGTCGCCCGTGCACCAGGGCGGCTGGACGTGATGGGCGGCATCGCGGACTATTCCGGCGCCCTGGTACTGCAGTGGCCGATTCGCGAGGCGACACGCGTCGCCCTTCGTCCGTGGACCGAACGACGGATTTCGATCGTCTCGATTCGCCGCGACGGACTCGAGCGCCGCTGCGACGTGCCGCTCGAGGTGGTCGCAGATCCCGGTCGTCCTTATGACGCGGTGCGTGCGTGGTTCGCGGCTGATTCTGACCGTCACTGGGCCGCCTACGTCGCCGGCGTATTCCACGTGCTCGCGCGCGAGCACGGCGTGGAGTTCGGACACGGCGCCGCCATACTGATAGAGTCCGACGTTCCCGAAGGGAAAGGCGTCAGCTCGTCGGCGGCGATCGAAGCGGCGACGATGGAGGCGGTGGTTGGTGCGTGGGGATTGCAGATCGATCCCCGCACGCGTGCCGTCCGCTGTCAGCAGGCCGAGAATCTGATCGTCGGTGCACCCTGCGGCGTGATGGACCAGATGGCGTCGATCTGCGGCGAGGCCGACAGTCTGATGGGGCTTCTCTGTCAGCCCGCCGAATTTCGAGGCAGCGTCCCGATGCCCGACCGACTGGGTGTGTGGGGCATCGATTCGGGAATCCGGCACGCGGTCACCGGCGCTGATTACGGTGCAGTGCGCGTGGGTGCCTTCATGGGATATCGCATCCTCGCGGATCTGGCCGGCCTCCGCGTGACGGCAGGCGAGCGCGACGGTCACGTGCGCGTCGATGACGAGCGATGGCATGGCTACCTCGCCAATGTCGGGAGCGACACGTTTCGTCAATTTGCATCGAACATACCGGAAGCGCTCGATGGCGCCGCCTTTCTCGATCGCTATCACGGCACCACCGATCTCGTGACACGCGTCGATGCCAGGCACCGCTATGCGATTCGAACGCCGACAGCCCATCCGATTTACGAGCACGAACGGGTCGCGGAATGGGCGCACCGGTTGACGACCACCGGTTCGGCAACGATTGATGCGGCTCGTCTCGGAGCATTGATGTACGAATCGCACGCGAGCTATTCGGCATGCGGTCTGGGTTCGGAAGGAACCGACCGGGTTGTGGCGCTGGTGCGCACGGCCGGCCGAGGAAGCGGTCTTTATGGCGCGAAGATCACCGGCGGTGGAAGTGGGGGGACCGTGGCGGTGCTGGCCGATGCGGGAGCGGGCGACGCCATCAGCGAGATCGCGCGCCGCTATTCCGAGGAGACCGGCCGTGACGCGTACGTCTTCGAAGGCAGTTCCCCCGGGGCCGCACGGGTCGGAGCGATTCGTCTCGATTCGGCGTAGGAGTGGGAGTTTGAAATTGATTCGGGCTAAGATCCGCCCTTCGTCCTGTCGCCCGTTGTCGCCGCACGAATGACGATCAAGAAAGACATCGCGATTTTCCTGCTGCTGGTGGTGCTGTGCGCGATCGTGACGGCACTCAACCCGCGGTTCCTCTCGCCTGCCAACCTGCAGAACACCGCACGATTGATTGGCGCGTTCGGTATTTTCAGTCTGGGCCTCGGCCTGGTGATCATTACCGGCGGCATCGACCTGTCGGTTGGCTCGTCGTTCGCGCTGCTTGGCGTGCTGCTGAGCATGATGTTGACCGAATGGCACCTGCCGTGGCCGTTGGCCGTGCTGATGATCGTTGGACTCGCCGCGCTGCTCGGCGTCGTCCATGGTTTGCTGATCACGCGCTTGCAGCTCCAGCCGTTCGTCGTCACGCTTTGCGGGCTGCTCGTCTATCGCGGGCTCGCCAGGTTCATTGCCGACGACGAGACGAAAGGCTTTGGCGATGCCGCCGGATTTCGCACGTTGCAGCAGTTGATGACCGGTAGTTTCTTCGGCGTCCCGACGCCGTTCGTCGCCATGGCATTGATCGGTGCGGTGATGTGGGTGGTGCTGCACCGATCGGTGTACGGTCGGCACCTCTTCGCGACTGGCCGCAACGAAATCGCCGCGCGGTTTTCCGGCATCGACGTCCGGCGGGTGATCGTCAGCACCTACGTCATCCTCGGAGTGCTGACGGGAATCTCGGCGATCATCTTCGCCTTCTATACCAATTCGATCTCACCCTCGTCCCACGGCAGCTTCTTCGAGCTGTACGGGATTGCGGCCGCCGTGCTCGGCGGTTGCAGCCTGCGCGGAGGCGAGGGCTCGATCGTCGGAATCCTGCTTGGGACCACGCTGCTCCAGGTGCTGCAGAATCTCGTCAATCTGCTCGGGATTCCGAGCTCGCTGAACTTTGCGGTGATGGGTGGGGTCATTCTGGTCGGGGTGGTCGGCGATCAGATCCTGCAGCGGCGCGCGGCGAGAATCGCGCCGGTTAGGTAGCAACCGACCGTGCCGCCAGCCAAATACAATCAACAATCAACAATCAGCATTTAACATTCAACATTCAGCATTCAACATTCAGCATTTTCAGCTTCGGTCATCATGAGGAGAGTCGAATGCGTCTGAAGACAGCTGTCGCGCTAACCTGCGCGGCCATGCTCGTTCTGGCCGGTTGCAGCCGGAAAAGTTCGTCTACCCATACGCTCGCGTTCGTTACGAACAATGCATCGGACTTCTGGACGATTGCGAGAAAGGGCACCGAAAAGGCCGACGCCGAGCGGAACGACATCACGGTGGAGTTCCGTCTGGGAGATGGAAGCGCCGCCGGCCAGAAACGGATTGTCGAGGATCTGCTCGCCAAGGGCGTGGACGGCATCGCCATCAGTCCAGTTGATCCCGCGAATCAGACCGCCATGCTCAACGATGCCGCCCAGCGGACGCTGGTGTTCACACATGATAGCGACGCGCCGGCCAGCAAGCGCGAGTGTTACGTCGGCACCGATAACGTCGCCGCCGGACGACAGGCCGGCGACCTGATCAAGTCGGTTCTGCCCAACGGGGGCAAGATCATGCTGTTCGTTGGTCAGATCGATGCACGCAACGCGCAGGAGCGACTGCAGGGAATCAAGGAGACCATCGCCGGCACGAAAATCGAAATACTCGACGTCCGTACCGACGACACCGATCGGGTGCGTGCCAAGGCAAACGTCGCGGAAACTCTCGTCGCCCATCCCGACGTTGCCGCCCTGGTCGGCCTCTGGAGCTATAACGGCCCGGCGATTCTGAATGCCGTGCGGGACGCGAATAAGATCGGCCAGGTGCCGATCGTCACCTTCGACGAAGAGGATGAGACGCTTACCGGCGTGAAGTCTGGCGCGATCGCCGGCACCGTGGTGCAGCAGCCGTTCGAGTTCGGCTATCAGTCGATGATCCTCATGGCGAAGGTCCTTGCCGGCGACAGGTCTGGCATTCCCGCAAGCCGCCAGGTGTTCATCCCGACGAGGGTGTTGCGACAGAACGACATCGACGAGTTCCGGAAGAAATTGACCGAGCTCCGTGGTCGCTGATCCGTTCCCGATCCGGTCGCAGATCATGGGCGTGCCGGTTCTGCAGCTTCGAAATATTCAGAAGCGCTTCCTCGGAGTACAAGCACTCAAAGGCGTTTCGCTCGACGTGCACCCAGGAGAGGTAGTTGCGCTGCTCGGCGAAAACGGTGCCGGCAAGTCCACGCTGATGAAAATCGCCGGAGGTGTCGAACAGCCGGACTCCGGAGAGGTGCTGATCGATGGCGAGGCAGTCGTCGTGCGCGACGTCCACACGGCGACGGCACACGGGATCGCGTTCATCCATCAGGAACTGAACCTGCTCGACAACCTTGACGTTGCCAGCAACGTTCTGCTCGGCCGCGAGCCGACCATCGGCGGACCGCTCCGCATCGTCGACCGTCGAAAGATGCACGCCATCGTGGAGCCCTACCTCGCACAACTCGGCCTCACCATTTCGCCAGACACGGGTGTCGCTGGGCTTTCGATCGCGCAGCAGCAGCTCGTCGAAATCGCGAAGGCGCTGTCGCTGAAAGCGCGCGTGCTGATCATGGACGAGCCGACGTCGAGCCTCACGCTGGCGGAGACGTCAAGGCTGCACGAGATCGTGGCTGCGCTGCGCGCGCAGGGCGTAGGAGTGGTCTATATCTCCCATCGTCTGGGCGAAGTCCGAGCAGTGGCGGACCGGGCGGTCGTGCTTCGCGACGGCGCCAATGTCGGCACGCTCTCGCGTGACGAACTGACCCACGACAACATGGTGCGACTGATGGTTGGACGTGACATCGCCGCACACGTGCATTCACCGCGGGTGTCCGCCGGGGATGAGTGCTTCAGGGTTGAGGGTTTGCGCACGAGGCGCTACCCGCACCAAACCGTCTCATTCGCTCTGAGCCGAGGCGAGATCCTCGGCATTGCCGGTCTCGTCGGAGCCGGGCGGTCTGAAGTCGCACAGGCGATCTTCGGGATCGACCGGCCGCTCGCCGGACAAATTCTGGTGGATGGGTCGGCAATTGAGATCCCCGACCCGGCGGCGGCGATTCGGCAGGGTCTGTTCCTCGTCCCGGAGGATCGGCGGACCGCAGGCCTTGTGGTGGATTTCTCGGTGCGCGAAAACGTGACGCTCCCGGCACTACACCGTTACGCAACGCACGGGCTCGTGTCGGTGGCGAAAGAACGGGTTGGCGCCACCGCCGTCTGCGAGCAGTTGCACGTCAAGGCGTCATCCCTCGAGATCAAGACCGCTAACTTGAGCGGCGGCAACCAGCAGAAGGTGGTGCTGGCGAAGTGGCTCGCTCTCGAGCCGAAGGTGCTGATCGTCGACGAACCGACGCGCGGCATCGACGTCGGTGCCAAAGCAGAAATCTATACGCTGCTTCGCGGCCTCGCCGAGGCCGGAGTAGCGATCCTGATGATCAGCAGCGACATGGAAGAAATTCTCAACATGAGCGACCGAGTGGCCGTCATGCACGAAGGTGCGATAACCGGCACGCTCGCGCGAGTGGACTGCACCGAGGAACGGATCATGGCGCTCGCCGTCGGCTGACGATTACCGAACGACGCAGCTGAAGTTCGCCGCATCGTCAATGCTGCCGGTGCCTCGATACTGCGCCACGGCAGGATACGCGCACAGCGGCCGCGTACGATCCACCTCGCCGTTGGTCGTGTGGGATGCGGGAATCGAATCGGGAGCGAGACCCTTTTCAACCCATGCATCGAGTGCGGTGAGCGCGTCGAACGTATTCGGGCCCGCGCCGCCGGCGCAGTGCCCCATCCCGGGCACAGGGAAAAATCGGAAGAACGATTTGGTGGTATCGATACCACCCGACGCCGCCACGACGTTGTCGTAATACGCGAACGTGTCGAAGGGCGAAACGACCGGGTCCGCGAGTCCGGTAAACATGATCAGCTTTCCACCGCGTGACCGGAACGCGCGGTAGTCGGTCGCACTCGCATTCAGGAAAGGATATTTCGCGTCCACAGTGGCGACATCCTTGTCCCAATCGAACGAGCGTGGATTCCACGCCGGATCCTGAAACACCCAATCACGGAACAATCCGACGCGGACCGGCTCCTTCGGATTTGTGATGTAGGTGCCCCAACCGGCTTCGCTGCCCGGCGGCCAGCCGGGGAACAGCTGTTGTCCGCTCTTCGTCTTTGCGCCGCTGTACACACGTCTTACTGCTTCGATTTGCGGCGGCGTGAGACAGGCGTCGGTTTCGTCTCCTTTACATGCGAGCACAGAGGGATCGAAGCGGCACGTACGCGGGTCGCCTATCAAGCCGTCGACGAGGCCATCGTTCTTGTCGCATGCCGCGACAGCGGCCTTCGCTAGCGCCGACAGCTTCGTGCCCGTAAGAATCGCCGTCCCGTTCGCGTCGTGCGTCGCGAGCCACGCCGAGAGGAATCCGTAGATAAGGTTGATGCGGTTGTTCGCGGGATCCCCGGCGACGATGCCGTCGTAATCGGAGGGATAGCGCTGCGCTTCGCTCAGCGCTTGTTGCCCTCCGGTCGAGCAGCTGCTGAAGTATGACCGAGTCGGCGCACGTCCCTTTGCCCGCTCGACGACAGCCTTGGCGATCGTCGTCATCTCGTGCACCGACCGGTATGCCCAGTCGACGATCCTTTCGGGATGGCCGATCCCGAACTCCATCTGATCCCCGACATGACCGGTGTCAGTGCCGACCGCCGCGTACCCTTTCGTGACCGCTGCAGCCAGCGCCGCGTAACCGATCGCGCCCGAGAAGCCGCCGTTGCCGGCGCCGAAGAGCTTGCCGTTCCACGAGTCCGGCAGCCACACCTCGACTTTGATGTTGGAATCGGGCGTCGGTGTCGCCGTCGCCATCACGCGGCAGAACGCCGGTACTTGAAATGTGCCTCCAGAGGTGAACTCGCCCGCGGGATAGGAGCGTGCCGCGGTGACCGTCGCGTTCGGCAGAGTCATCGTCGTCAGCTGGTCGCAGGAGTCGGAAGCCGGGATGGAAACCGAACCGTGTGGAAGGATGTTGCTCGTTTCAGCCTCGTGCACGATCCGCTCGGCGTCTTCGGGCAGCAAAAAGCGCTCGCGCACCGCGTCGGCGGTCGCACGTTTCACAATCGCGACATATTTTTCCAGCGAGCCATAGCGCTCTTCGAGCGAGAGCCGCGGG
>JBPYFA010000568.1:0-10906 GCA_051986585.1 Vicinamibacterales bacterium
AAGTGCTCTGGTCCGACCTCGGATCCGTGCTTCGTCAGGCGGAGGATCCGGCCAGGCAAAAAGAGCGCGAGGCCGCCGAGCAGCAGCTGCTCAACGAGATCAATGCGGCCGAACAGCAGGCGCTCGATTCCGCGAAGGCGAGGGGCGCCACACCGCAGCAGCAACAGATGCGCGACGAATACGCGGCTGCGCGCGGATTCGTCAGCCCAATCGTCAGCTATGAATTCCTTTCCGCCAGCGAACGCGGCCGCATCCAGCAGCGACTTCGCGGCGCGCTCGACTGGGCGGCACAGCACGCCGACCACACCTATGTCATCGCGCACAGTCTCGGCAGTGTGATTGCGTTCGACACGCTGCAGGGATGGGAAGGCAGCGCTCCGCCGGGCAAGATCGCGTTGTTGACGACGATGGGATCGCCGCTCGGGAAGCAGATCTTCGCCGCCCATCACGGCCGGCCCACCACTCGTCCAGCAGCGGTCGATACGTGGACGAATTTTTACTCGCCGAACGACATCATCTCGTCAGCATTGGAGGGACCCTACTCGAACGTCACCGATCGTCGCGTGAGAACATCGGTGCTGCCGCTTACTGCACATACTGCGTACTGGACGCACGCCGACGTCGTGAGCGAGGTGTTGAAGAGCGTGACTAATCCCTAATCGCTAATCGCCGGCCGGACAATCGCTAATCGCGAATCTTCGAATCGCCGTCGACCGGTATCTGATGTGCATGCAGCATCGTCCACCTATGTGTTCGGGTGGCCAATGAACCCTATCTTGCCCAAAGTGACCTGACAGTTGCTCACATCGTCCTCGCGCGAGCCTTGTGCTTGATTCCGAGTTATTGAGGAGTAAGCCCATGAGGAAATTTCTTCCCCTGGTTCTGCTTGGCCTGTTGTTGATCCCAGCTGAGGCTGGAGCCGACCCGATTCAGATTCCCCTTCCGCTCGCGACACCGGTCAGCATCGATTTGACCGTGAATCCCATCGTCACGTTCGGTACTCGGACGATCGATTTCACGTCGAACCTGAATCAGGAGTTCATCAATTTCCTGATCGCCGTCACCCCTGACGGCCCTAACTACAGGAACACCATCGGCATCCGGTCTCGAGACGGATTGTCGCAGCTTTCCGGAGTGTTCCCGCCCTCTCCCGACCCGACGTTTGTGAATCAGCTGCCGACTTTCACGCCTGGGACGATGAATCTTCTGGCGTTCGATCTCATCATCCCCGGCTGCTGCACGCGGTTTTCGGTGACGCAGGTCGACCTGAACGGCGACTCGAGGACCGCCGAGTTCTCAAACCCGATCCCGGAACCTGCGACAGTTGTTCTCCTCGGCGGCGGTCTGGTTTCATTGGCACTCTATCTTTTTGGTGCCGTTCCCCGCGGCAAGAGGGTCACGGTCACGCCGTGAGTCCAACTTCGTCGTCATCTGCACAACGCCGACGCCTTTCAGATTGGGACACCCCTCGATCTCAGCCATTCTCCGCAGGTTCCGGAAAGACACGCCTTCGGCCGGGACCGATTGATGCCGGATCACAATCCGTACTGACGACGAGCGGTTTCCTGAGATCGTGGTTCCTGTGCACGGCGTGATCGAGTGACCCCGCGGTCCTTTCCTAGAGCGGGAGCGTGAACTCCAGAGTCGTCCCCTTCCCAGGCTCGCTCGAAACCGCGATCTCGCCACCGTGAGCCGTCACGATGCTCTTGGCGATTGCCAATCCGAGGCCTGAGCCCCGCGACCCCGCGCCCTTGTAAAAGCGATCGAACACTCGGGCAACTTCGCCGGGCGACATGCCGTCGCCGGTGTCACGCACAGCCACAGCGGCGACTCGGTTCGTCTCCCTGACCGAGATCGCCACTGACTTACCCGCCGCGCTATGGCGGACTGCGTTCGATAGCAAGTTGGTCAGGACCTCGCGGATTCGGACGGAATCAAGATCAACCATCGGAGTTTGCAGCGAGGATGTCACCGTCAGCGTGACTGAGTTCCGGTCGGCCTCTGGTGTCATGCTGGCGACGACGTCGCGCACGAGGTCCACGAGATCGGTGGGCTCTTTCCGCAACGGCAGCGCGCCCGCATCGGACAGGGCGAGCGTGCGGAGATCTTCGATCAGTCGCGAGAGGACGCGAGTTTCCTCCAGCAGCTCGACAAGCTGACGATCGTCGCGCGGATAGATACCGTCGATGAGGCCTTCAAGACGCCCTTGCAGCACGCTGAGCGGCGTTCGCAGTTCGTGCGCGACGTCGGCCATCACGTTGCGGCGGAGGCGATCGGCATTCTGCAACCGCTCGGTCATCGTGTTGAACGAACGCGCGAGCGCGCGCATCGGCGGAGCGCCAGACTCCTGGACGCGCACCGCGTAGTCTCCGTCGGCAACCCGATCGGCGGCGTCCATCACCGCCCCGAGCGGAGACGCGAATCGTCGCATGCTCCCCGACACCAGAACCATCACCGCCATGATGCCGAACAGGAGCAGCATCAGGCCAAGCGCCGCTGACGCACCGGCCGCACCGGCCTTGCCGGCAATCAGCCAGGCGGCGACAAAGGTACTGGTGAGGATCGTCAGGAGCACGGCGACGGCAACGAACGCGGCGCGCCGGAAGAAACGCCTGCGCGTGCGCCGATTCATACTCGCCCAGCCATGGCGTGGCGGCCACGGCTCCTCCGCTGGCCACCACGCTGGCCGATCACGCTGGAAAGAACGTGGGATCATTCGTCGTCGGCGAACTTGTACCCGACTCCATACACCGTCAGCACGTAGCGGGGATTACGGGAATCAGGCTCCAACTTGCGACGGAGATTCTTGATGTGAGCATCGATCACGCGATCGACCGCTTCCAGCTCCTCGCCGCGTATCGAGTCGAGCAGCTGACCGCGGGTAAACACGCGGCCGGGCTGCCGCATCATCATCGCGAGCAGCTCGAACTCCGTGAACGTGAGATCGACCGCGCGACTGCCGACTTTCGCCTGCATCCTGGGGACGTCGAGCGTGACGCCGGCGGCACGAACCACGTCGCCTGGTGCGGAGCCGATATCCGTGCGGCGGAACACGGCGCGGACGCGGGCCACAAGTTCTTTTGGGCTGAAGGGCTTTGTCAGGTAATCGTCGGCGCCCAGCTCGAGGCCGATCAGTTTGTCGCTCTCCTCGACTCGCGCCGTCAGCATGATGATGGGAACGTTGGATCGCTTGCGCAGCGCTCGCGTCACGTCGAGGCCGTCCACTTTCGGCAGCCCCAGATCGAGGACGACGAGATCCGGGTGCTTCGTGCGTGCGAGTGTCAGGGCATCAGCGCCGTTGCCAGCCACCGTGACCTTGAAACCCGCACGCTCGAGATAGTCGCGGCAAATCTCAGCGATCCGCGGCTCGTCGTCGACCACCAGAATCTGCTTCATCGATGAGGAGCAAGAGTGCTCATGCTCGATGCTCAATGCGTAACGGGCAACTTCTCTGGACATCGAACATTGCACATTGAACACTGAGCATTGAACTTTACTCCCGGCTTCTGTCCGGTGCTCTTGTGCCGGCCGCCGATGCCTCTGCGGCATGCGCGCGTCGGTGCCATTCCTCGAACACTGGCGGTACTCCCTCGTACCGGTAGCGGCCGCCCCCGTGCCACCGGCCTCGCCAAAACAGGCCACGCAGGGCCAGGAAGAACAGCAGCAGCACGAACAGCGGGAAGAACGGGAAGAATCCGAAACCCCACGGCCTGGGCCATACGTACACAAACGGCGTTGCGGCCGGTGGCGCCGCGATCATCCGCCCGCTCTCGGCAATCCCTTGCGCCACCCCCGCATTGTAGGCGCCGATGCCGAGCGCAGCGGCGCCGGCCAAGAGTAGTGCGGCGATCGCCAACGCCCCGACGAGATGTCGATTGGTCATTGCAGTTGCTCCTTGTCTTTGAGGTATCGGAGGGTACGGAGAGAACGAGGTTCACAACGAAGGAACGGAGTAAACGAAGACGAACGAAGGACAATACGTCCGCTCATCCACACTCAGAATTGAGCCTGGGTGGATAAACGGAGCAGTTCTCCGTTCGTCGCCGTTGGCTTCGTTCCTCCGTTGTGAACTCCGTTGTCTCCCTACCCTCCGTTCCCTCGGTTCGACGGAGCCAGTGTCGCAATGAATGATGAAGAGATTATGAAGAGGTGGTGAATCGGATGTGCGCACCCCGTCGATCAAGAAGTGAACGTGCTCGACGGCCGAACGCCGTGCCGCTGAATGGACAGCAATCGCTCTTGCGCGTGGTCGACCTGCAGGGTCGTGTGATCGATCTTGAAGCGCTCGTTCAGCATGCGCTCGAGCGTGCGGCGGACGGCATGGCAATCGGCGCTCTCGGCGACGAGGACGTGCGCCGTCAGAATCGGATGACCTGGCGCGAGCTCCCACACGTGGAGGTCGTGCACTTCCTTGACGTGCTCGCCATGCGCCATCGCCAGACCGACTTCGTTGGGCGATATCTCGTAGGGCGCAGCTTCGAGCAGCACGTGAATGGCTCGGCGCTGAAGGTGGAATCCCGATCGAAACATCAGGGCCGCAACCACGAGCGACGCAATCGCGTCCGCGCGGTCGAAGCCGGTCATAAGGATCACGATGCCGGCGACGAGGGTGCCGATGAACGCATACAGATCGGTGACCAAGTGCTGAAAACTGCCTTCGATGTTCATGCTTTGACGATTCGCTTTTGCCAGCACCCACGCCGCGATCACGTTGACCACGACACCGGCGGCCGCGACGACCGTCATCGCCAGACCAGCAACTTGGGGTGGGTTAATCAGGCGAGCGATCGACTCGTACGCGACGAGCGCGGCCAGCACCAGGAGCACGGCGCCGTTCGCCTGTCCGCTGAGCACCTCGGCCCGGCGCCGGCCGTAGGTCAACACTTCTCCACCGGAACCTTGAACGTATCGGAGCACCACCAGCGACAGCGCGAGTGCGCCTGCGTCAGTGAGCATATGGCCCGCGTCGGACAACAGCGCAAGCGAGTGCGCGATGATTCCGACGATCACCTCGACCGCCATGAACCCGACAATCAAGAGGAACGCAATCGTGAGGTAGCGACGGTCCGCGTCAGCGCTGATGCCGTGCGAATGCGGCGCACCTGGAGGATGGTGATGGTGATGATGATCGTGACCGCTATGATCATGGCCGCCGCCCCTTGGGTCCGGGTCGTCGCGCACGTCGCACCTCCGCATCAGTTCTCGTCTATTGTGACTCAGCTGTTTATCGGATCGCGCCCACCAGTTCGAACGGGTGAATCAGATATTTGACACCCGTCATCTCGGGTAAGAGAACGATCAACGGATGAGCCGATCCCTCACACTGAAACGTAACTCTTTCATACATGAACTGTTCACCAACAGTCTGACTCGCCGAACGAGTTTTCAAACACGCTAAACACTGGCGAAATACTCGAATCAGTCAGAGGCTCGCATCGGTCTCACAGTTGCATCCCCGCCGAGCTGACGCATTGAAAACAGGGAGGGAACCATGAGATCGAGTATCTGGTCAGCTGCGTGCGCGGCGATGGTGTTCGGGGTAAGCATCGGACTCCTCGCTCAGGAACCTGCCAGTCCGCAGGCAGGATCCAAAAGCGCCGCGGGCAAGACGATTACGGTGACCGGATGCGTCGGCAAAGCTGAGCAGGGCCCCACCGGCACCGCCGGGACGGCAGGGGCCGGTGCGACCGAGAAGGAGACGAAGTTCGTGCTCAGCAACGCATCGATGAGTCAGAGCAGCACGGCTGGAACGGCAGGGGCGGAGAATGCTCCGGCGACCGCAATCGCCAGCGAGTACAAGCTCGATGGAGACGACGCGAAGCTGACCCCGCATGTGGGTCACAAAGTCGAGATTACCGGTACCGTGGACGAGTCGTCGAAGAGTGCACCGACTCAGGCACCGGCGGCCTCGGCAGCAAATGCACCGAGACTCAAGGTTGATACGGTCAAGATGATCGCGTCGAGCTGCCAGTAGCGCAAGGTACAGTGCACTCAAGCGGCCGGCCGCTCTGCGCGGTCGGCCGCACACTCACCCTCGACACCGCCGGGCACCCTCGGCCCCGGGGCACCTTACTTCCACACCTTTTCCGCGAAGTCCACGAACCGGTCCCAGTCGGACGGCGTGAGATTGTGAGCGCCGGTGCGTATGTGATACGCCCGACGACCGACGACAATCGGCTTGTCGACCGGCGGCATATCGTCAGAACCGATCGCCGGATCGCCCCACAGCCCAAACACGGGAGACGACGCCGCCAGTGACAGGAACTCGCCGCGCGGATCAGACCAGAGGTCCTCGTCAGCGCTGGCCACGTAGAGCGCGCGCGGTGCCGTCAGCGCGAGGAGCATGTGTTGATCGACCGGCAGCTCCGCGGCGCGGGCGTTGAACGTCTTATAGGTGGCCGTGAACCAGTGCGGAAACGAGGTGTTGATCCGCTCGATGGTCTCGCCGAAATTGCGGCGGCTCAAGGCCGCTCCTCCCTCTCCCGATTCATTCGAGATCACCATCGCGAAGCGCTCGTCCTCCGCGCCGGCCCACAGCGCGGCCTTGCCGCCGCGCGAATGGCCGACCACCGCGACATGCGCTTTGTCGACGCGCTGATCGGTTTCGAAATAATCCATTGCGCGACTCGCGCCCCATGCCCAGGCCGCCAGCGCACCCCACGTGTAGGACGTCGCTCCACCGGCCTCATCAAAGAACTTGATCACACCATCCTGATACGTCTTCTCATCGTCCGGTGCGAGCTCGGCATAGTGGAACGCGGCGATGCCGTAGCCGCGTGCGACCACCTGTTCGGCGGGCCAGAATTCGGATTTTTCCTTTCTCGTCGGATCCGTGTTCGACGGCGGGCGGTTGTTGATCAGCAGGAAAACCGGCCGGGGCCCCGATGGTTTGTTCGGCAGAAACAGCGTGAGCTCGAATCGATGCGTCCTAGTGCCTTGCTGACTGGTGATCGCAATCCGTCTGAGCATCGCCGCACCGCCCATTGCTGACGGGTTTTCGTCAACGACGGAGAAGACGACGTGTTCGGGGCGACCGGGTGATCGTCCGTAGACATTGGTGCGAAACAGATCGAGGATCTCGGAACGACGGGGCCGCCAGGCTGCCGGGCTCGTGACCCGCTTTCCTTTGTATAGCAGCGGATCCGGGAGTGTGTATTCGCCGACACTCGCTTCGTCGTAATTGAAGCCAGGCTGTTGCTGATTCGCTTGCGCGATAGCCTCAGGCCGGGCGTGCCATCCGCTATTCTGAGCTGCGGCCATGGCTGCAGAAGTAACCATCGCGAGTGCCGCAAAAACCTGCGTTCGCGTCACGTCGACTCCTTCTTTGCCGTCGATTCTAACGAACTCGACGTCGGGGGCAAGTTCGATCGTCAAACGAACCCTCCCGCGCGCCCCGAGAGCGCCGGAGGCAACATTGACGCCAGATCGCGATTGTTCGTACTCTTGGATTTCGCCCTTTCCTGCTTAGCTGAACTGAGGAGGTACTCATGCACCGTCCAAGCGCGGAGGAGTTTCTTCTGACGCTGCTCGATACGCTGGATGAGCTTCCGCCAGATCTGGCGCGACGTTTTGCCGATCTCTTGAAACAGGAGCACGTCGACCGCGCCTCCGCAATCCGTCAGCTGTTCGAGGATGCCGCCGGTGACTGAGAAGCTTCAGCGCCTGGTGATGCACGCGTTTCGCGGTGTTCCGACCGAGATGACCATCGATTTCGGCAAGGGCGAGAGCACCGTCATCTACGGGGAAAACGGCACAGGAAAAAGTACGATTGCCGACGCGCTGGAGTGGTACTTCAAAGGCGAGATCGAGCTCTTGTCGCACGAAGGCCGTCAGCACGCCGTGCGCTATGTCGGCGGCGACGGCGAGGGCGACACCTCGGTCGAGGTCCTTACCACCGGCACTCTCGGCGGCAAGGTCGTGTTCCCGGACGAGCGGCCGCCTGATACCTTCGAGGCGCTCCGGCGCGAGACCTTCCTGTTACGAGGCCGCACCCTCGCCGACTTCATCAACAAGACCAAAACGGAAAAGTGGAAAGCGCTCGTCGAGATACTCGGCCTGGACGCGATCGAGACCCTCCGTGAAGACCTGCAGCGGGCCAGAAACGATCTGCGCAAGGCCTCGAAAGTCGCTGATGAAGAGGTTCGCGTCTATCGTCGCGCGTTGTCTTCAGGCGACGGTAGGGTGAGCGAAGAAGCGGTGCTCACCAACCTCCGGCAAATCTGCGAGCTGCTCGGTGTGGATCCACCACGTTCGCTGGAACAGGTCGCCGAGCCGTCGTGGATCACGGCAGCAGTCGGCGCAAGTGCCAACGTCTCCACTTCTTCTGGCCGCGAGAATCTCGTGACCGAGATTGGAGCTCTCAAGCCGCCGGAGTTCAACAAGAGCGGATGCGAGGCGTGGAATGCGCTGGTTGGATCCGACCGTGCGCGGCTTCTGCCGCGTGCGTCGCTGGTGCGTGAGGCGAAGCGGCTGTTCGAGGCACAGTCAATCGAAACGGGACGGTGTCCGCTCTGCGGTCAAAAGGTCGACCAGAAGGTCCTGGCCAAACGGATTGAGAGCTCGCTCGTCGAGATGATGGAAGCCTCGCGCGATCTCGAACGCTTTCGCGATCCGATCCTCCAGCAGGCCGAGGGCCTCGAAGGCGCTCACGACCTGCGCGAATCGATATACGATCGCGGCCGCGGCTTAGGCCTCGAGATCCCGACTGTTCCTCCGCTGCCAGCCAGAATCCAAGACCAGGTCGATGCGCTGGCAGCGGTCGACGCCGCTGCGATCACGAGCTATGTCAACGACGTGCGTCGCTGGGACAAGGCAGTCGGCAAGCTGGCGCGACAGATCGCCACGCCAGAACCCAGCGAACGCGACAACCAGCTGATGATGCTGGCAGCACTCTGCCAGCAGATCCGTGCCTGGCAACAAGCGGAGAAGAAGAGCGCGCGTGCGGAGCAGGCGCTCACCATCGCTGAGACGGTGTTCGATGCGTATCAGCGGAAGCAAAAGGACGATCTGGGCGAGCTGCTCGAACAAATCAGCGGCCGGGTCGCGGAGTTCTACTCGGCGCTGCACCCCGGCGAGGATCTGGATGCGGTGAGTATCGAGCCGTGGACCGCCAAGGGAATCGAGCTGGCGATTGACTTCTATGGATCACGGCAGCGCCCGCCCCACGGTGTGCTGAGCGAATCGCACTTGAACTCGCTCGCCATTGCCGTGTTCCTGGCGATGGCCGCGAGTTTCAACGAAAAGCTCGGATTCCTGATTCTCGACGACGTGATCAACAGCTTCGACGTCGAGCATCGCGGCCGTCTGGCCGAGCTGCTCGCCGACGGCTTCTCCGACTGGCAGCTGATCGTCCTTACCCACGATCAGCAATTCTTCGAACACTTGAGTCGCCGCGCGCCTTCGTGGCGGAAAATCGAGTTCACGTCGTGGAGCCATGCCTCTGGACCGCGCACGACCAAGTATGAAACCAGCGGCATGCTCGCGGCGGCCCGCGAGCGGTTGGAGAGTGGCGACGTGCAAGGCGCGGCGACCAAGGCGAGGCGTGCCCTCGAAGAGTTGCTGCAGGAAGTGTGTGAAGCGTTGTGGGCGCCGCTGCCGTTCCGCCGCGGTCAGGCCAACGACCGACGCGAACTCGGGGAGCTATTCGTCGGGCTTCGCCGCACGCTGAAAGAGCACGCCAAGTCCCAACTGCAATCCATCGAGCCCATCTTCAAACATCTCGAAGCTGATGTGGGAGCGACGCTGAATGTCGCCGCGCATGCCAGCCGCGGCCGCTCCGGCGCGAGTGAGGTGCAGGCCGCGCTCGAACGCATCCAGATGCTCGATGCGCTCTGGTCGTGCGCTGAATGCCGGACACGCGTGTGGCACAAGGGCACACCCGATGCGGCACGCTGCCGGTGCGGCAAGTCCGCATTTCCGCCGGTTGGCTAGCTTGGCCCCATTGAACGGCAATCGACTCGGTCATTACCTGGTGCTGGAGAAGCTCGGAAGCGGCGGCATGGGCGATGTGTATGTGGCCGAAGACACGACGCTCAATCGGCGTGTCGCGCTCAAGTTTATTCGGTCCGGCGTCGCCGATGCGCGCGAAAGCCGCGGGCGCATCCTGCGCGAAGCCAGAGCGGCCGCGGCCCTCAATCATCCAAACATCGTCCACGTCTACTCGGTCGAGGAAGCCGACGATCTCGTCTTCATCACGATGGAGCTCGTTCACGGGCGAAGCCTGCGGCAGCTTCTGGGAACCGGCGGTACGGGCCTGCCACTCGCGCAAACGATCTCGTTCGCCACTCAGATGGCTGAAGCCCTTTCGTGTGCGCACGCCGCAGGAATCGTGCACCGCGACTTGAAGCCGGGCAACGTCATGGTTACCGACGACGAGCGCGTCAAGATTCTGGACTTCGGCGTGGCGAAGGTGCTGGCGCGCGCCGCAACTCACGACGCGGAAGACTCGACCACGACCGGAGACGATGCGAGCGTGGGTCACGCGGTTGGCACCACCGGGTACATGTCGCCGGAGCAGGCGCTCGGAAGGACGCTCGATGCGCGCACGGATCTGTTTGCGCTCGGAGTGGTCGTGTTCGAAATGGCGACGGGCAGGACGCCGTTTCAAGGCGAGACGGTTGCCGCGGTGTTCGACCATCTGCTGAACCGGAGGCAACCACCCCTGCTGACCTTCAATCCCACGCTGCCGCGGTCGCTCGAGATCATCATCGACAAGGCACTGGAGAAGGACCCCGAACACCGCTATCGCTCCGCTGAAGAGTTTTTGCGGGACCTGCGAACCGTACCTGGCTCGACGTCGGCGGCTACCAGTCGCGAGGCGACTGCCGTCGTCACGGCGAAGCTGTCGTCCTCCATCGCCGTTCTCCCTTTTGTCGACATGAGCCGTGGCAAGGATCAGGAATATTTC
>JBPYFA010000569.1:0-6634 GCA_051986585.1 Vicinamibacterales bacterium
GACATCGCAAGTGCGCTGATGGTGGCGCCGCCCACCATCGCGCGCATGGTTGCGCGCGACCCGGCTCGAGGAAAGGTGAGCGCCCCGGCCACGGCGCCGAAGACGCCGCCGACATTGAAGGCCGTAATTCCCGTGCTGCCAATTTCCGGTCGCAGTCCCGCACCGGTCAACATCGACGGAACCCAGTTGAACCCGAGATACACGGCAAGCAGACACGAAAAATACGCGCACCACAAAGCGACGGTGTCGCCGCGCCACTCGGGGATCCACAACGCCCTCAGGCTTCCCCGTTCGGCGACACCGGCTGGTGGCGCGAAGCGGGCGTCCGTGCGCACTTCCTGTCCCATGCGCGCGAGCGATCGCCTCAGCTCCGGCCATCGCGTCGGCCGAGACGCGAGATAGCGAGGCGATTCGACGAGCGTGCGCACCAGGATGAGCGCCGTAATCAATGGAATCGCGCCGCCGATCAGAAACAGCGCGCGCCATCCGAGGGTCGGCAGCACGCGGAGCGCGAGCAGGCCGGCGACGGTGCCGCCGAGCGGCACGCACACGATCGTCAGGGTGACGGCCAGCGGTCGATGTCGCTGCGGCACAAACTCGGCGGACAGCGCCGCGGCATTGGGAACGGCGCCGCCCAGTCCGAGTCCGGCAAGAAAGCGCACGATCATCAAACTGTGGATGCTGGAAACCGTAGCCAGGCCGGCGGTCGCGACGCCGAACATGAAAACGCTGGCGAGGAGTGCGGTCTTCCGTCCGATGCGATCACCCGCCAGCCCCGCGATCGCACCACCAATCATCATCCCCGCCATGCCGAGCGCCAGGACCGGTGCGAAGGCTGCGCGCGACAGCTGCCAGTCGCGCATGATGGCGGGAATCGCCGTTCCGAGCAGCTGGTTGTCGGCGCCGTCAAAGATGATCGCGAGCGCCGTCATCGCGACGAGCCGCTGCTGGTAGCCCGTCCAACGTCCTTCATCGAGCAGACGGCCGACGTTGATCGGCGATTCAGGAGAGGTCGTGATGTTGACCACGGGAGTGGAGGATTATATAGCGCTCCCGTCGGCCCGCTCCGCGTCCGCTCGTCCCGACGGTCCCGCTAACGGAGCCGCATCGGCTGTCCGCCTGCCTCTTTGCTGCGCTGCGCGGCGTCGAGGAAGGCAATCAATTCGAGCGTCTCGTCGTTGGGCACCGGTGGCACACGTGATTCGAAGAACTTCACGAAGTCCTTGATCAGCGGCGTGTAGCTGTGCACCGGCTCAACGACAGATGCCTTCTGTGCTTTCGCGTCCTTCTGGAAAGTCACAACACCGTACTCCGCATACGGCCGCAGCGCGCGCATCGTCCCGATCCGGCCGTCCTTCCACCGGCACGACACCACGTCAGAGTCCAACGATGAGACGCGTGTCACCTCCTCGCACCCTTTGCCGAGCACCGTGTAGAGCATCTCAGCTTCGTGGATCGCGTACCACGACAAGTCGAGTTGATGGTGTTCTTCGAGCGGTCCCGGTCCCCAAACGGCTACGCCGCTCAAGCCGGCAGCTTTGAGATTGGCGACCGCGTATCGCAGCGACGACGTGCTGAACCATGGAACCCCAGCCTGCATCGCCAGTCTGGCGATTTCCCGCGCGTCTTCCAGCGTGCTTGCGAGCGGCTTATCGATGAAGAGCGGCTTGCGCGCGGCGATGATCTCGCGAGCCTGGGCAAGATGAACGCGGCCATCGACGCTCGTCAGCAGCACGCCATCGACGCGCTTGCAGAGCTCGGCGATGGTGTCGACGATCTCGACTCCGTATTTCTCTCGCAGCGTTCGCGTGAAGCCCTCGACGCGGTCTCTGCTCGATGGCAGGTCGGCGCTCCCACCTTTGAACGCGGCGACGACTCTCGCGCCGGGCACATGATCCGACGAGGCCGCGTCGTTGAGCGCTGCGGTGAACACGACCACGTGCGAGCTGTCGGTGCCGACGATGCCAAGCCGAAGATCCTGGGCCGTAGCACAGGCGCACGCTGCAATGGAGATCGCAATCGCGAAGATCGTTGTCTTCATGATCGCGGATTATAAAGCGGCAAGCGGAGGGAACGGAGGGCACGGAACAGGCTGTAACACGGAGACACGAAGGCACGGAGGTCTTTCTTAAAAAGCACTCCGTGTCTCCGTGCCTCCGTGTTAGGGCTTGTTCCGTGTCCTCCGTACCCTCCGTATCCTCCGTATCCCGCCGACAATCACACATCAACTCCGATAACCGGCTTGCGCCTTGACCTCCTCCATCTGGGCCACGTGCCGGTCTGTGTGGCACGCCAGGAGCAAGAGCCATTGATAGGCGTCGAGATCGCCGAACGGGCCCAAAGGCGCGAAATGATGGTGCAGCGTATCGGTCGACTCCCGCACGTACTGCAGTGTCGTCGCGCGTCTTGTCAGAAACTCGCTGATGAAGGCCGCCGGGCTCGCCGCGACGGTTTGCGGCTCGAGAAAGTCGAACGTCTTTCCCCTTTGCGATCGGTCGCGTATCGCGGCCACGACAATGCCGTCGCGCCCCCGCGCCGCCGCGGCGCCCGACGGATTCGCCGATGTTTGGAGAATTTGACTGCGGACGATGCCGAGGAGCGCATCTTCCGACAGCGCGAGGTGTTCCGCACATTGCGCAATCGACCACCGATCCGTCCCGGGATCGAACGTCCATTGATGTTCGTTGAGTCCGACGATTGCCAGGATGAGCCGCTGTTGTGACGACACCAGAAGATCGAGCAGCAGGTCGCGTTCCTGCGTCGTCATGGTGCCGGCGACTGGTTGGATCGTGGAAGTCGGAGTGGCGATATTGCTGTTGGCAACGGACATGATGACCTCGCTTTCAAGGGTCATCATGCGGCGGTGTCGGCCGGGGGGAAAGTAATCGAGGGGTTATCGCAACGTTACGAGTCGGCGACCGTTGCCGCCTGGAGCTTCATGCGCCGCAGGATGGCTTGGACACGAGGTGCCTGGCGCACGGGGCGGTAAACCGGATCGACCGCAAGTTGATAAAGCGGCACCGCCCGTTCGGCATGAGCCCGCTCCAGCAGAGCGATCGCGTCTTCCTCTCGTCCGAGGCCGAGCTGCGCGATGGCCAGATTGAGGGAAGGCACGCGTCGAGCGGCCGCCTCCCGCTGCAGGTGCGCGAATCGATCGAGCGCCTCCGGCCGCCGTCCCATGGTTCCGAGCGTGTGAACGAGCGACGCCAACACGCGTGTGTTCGCGGCGGGCTCATCCCAGCGTGCCTGAAACATCTGGAGTGCTTCATCGTGTCGTCCCTGCTCGGCCAGCGTTCGGCCCAGCCAGAACAGGGAACCACGAAAGCTGGGATCGAGCCGTTCGGCTTCGCGCAGCGACTGTTCCGCCTCGTGGAAGTCGCCGCGAAGGTAGTGGACGATGCCAAGGTCACGATGCAGCACCGGCGACACCGGATCCAATTCGAGCGCTCGATCCATCGCGATGAGCGCCTCATCCCACCGTGCGCGGGGCGCAAGATTCACGATCGCATGGAGGTAGTGAGCGAGCGAGAACCCAGGGTTGATCTCGAGTGCCTGGCGAAACAGGCGATCGCCTTCCATCCAATCCCATTCGAGAACCGAGAGGAACGCGGCGGCTGACGCGAGCGCCTCGGGCAGCCTGGGAGCAAGATCAATCGCGCGCCGGGCGTGGACGCGTGCCTGCTCGAGCGCATCTGTCGCCTCAATCTGTTCGTTCAGTGCTTGAACCAGGAGCGCATCGACGATGCCACAATGCGCGGGTGCATACCCGGGATCGAGCGCGAGCGCGCGGCGAAAGTGCTCGAGAGACTGGACGAGAGAATCGCGGGTCCGTCGATTCCAGAAATGGCGGCCCTTCAGGTACTCGACGTGGGCCTTGGGGTCACGCGGGTCTCTGAACGTGTCCCGCTCCGCGTCGGCAAGTTGCATCTCGAGCGCTTGCGCGATACTTCGGCAGATGTCGTCCTGCACCGCGAATACATGGCTCAATTGCCGTTCGTAGGCTCCTGACCAGCGCACGGAGCAGGTGGTCACGTCGGTCAGCTGAACGGTGACGCGGATTTGATCGCCGGCCCATCGCACCGATCCTTCCACCACGTAGCCGACGCCGAGGTGTTCCGCGATCTGCCCAACGTCAGCAGCTTTGCCACGATATTGGAATGCGGAGGTCCGGGCGATGACCCGCAGCCGAGGATGGCGACTGAGCTGATGGATCAATTCCTCCGTCAGGCCGTCGGCGAACGAGTCGTCGCTCGCCGGCGAACCCAGATCGACGAACGGCAGCACGACCAGGGCGGCACCCTGCTGCCGGGCGGCGGTGGACTCCATCAGCGTGATCGCCGGAACGTAGGTGCCTTTGCGCAGCTGAATCCGCACCACGTCTTCACGTCCGTCGAGCCGGTAATAGGCGTCGAGGCGCGCGCGCAATCGATTCGCATCGACGCGCACGATCGGATCGATCTTGGGATCGAACGTGGCGTCGCGGCCGCACACGTCAATCGCGATGGTGTACTCCTTGATCGTGTCCTGCTGTCCGGCGAGGGTCTTCTCGACCACGAAGCGCAAAAACGCGCGCAGCCTGTCGGCTCGTGCGAACGCGGGGCTCTGCTCGATTCGATTCAGATGGTCGCGCACGAGCGACGCTGGCGGAAACGGCGTCATCGGAGTTCCGAGAGATGGATTATATCGGTCGCGATAGCAGTGACAGACGGTCGGCTACAATGTGCGGGCTCTCACAGTCTTGACCATGCCAACTGATGGGGCCGCCGCCGTTTCGCAGATAGCTGTCGCGCCCCCGAATACGTCTGCACGCTGGGGGCTCGTGCTGCTGCTGATGAGCGGCATGACGTTCTGTTATGCCCAGCGCGGCACGCTGTCGATCGCCGCACCCTTCATGATCCGCGAGCTTGGCATCAACACCGAGACGATGGGCCTGATGTTATCGGCCTTCTCCTGGTGTTATTGCTTCATGCAGGTCCCGTCGGGATGGGTCGTCGATCGTTTCGGTGTCGGCCGCGCGTACGCATTCGGGTTTGGATTGTGGTCGATCGCGTGCGCACTCACCGGAGTATTTCGCACCATCGCCGCAATCATGTTCTTCCGGATCACGATGGGTATTGGCCAGTCAGTTGCGTTCCCTGCAAGCGCCAGGACCGTCGCCAACTGGTTTCCCGATACGGAACGCGGGCTCGTCAACTCGAGCTACCTGATCGGAGTTCGACTGGGACAGGCACTGGTCAACGCCGCCGGCGTGGCGCTGATCGCCATGTTTGGCTGGCGAACCTTCTTCGTCGTCAGTGGCCTCGTGCCGCTGGTGTGGATCGCACCGTGGATGTTGGTCCTGCGGCGATGGGAGGTGCCTGGCGGGACCCGTGTCTCAGCGCGCGCGACCGATCGATTCACATTCGCGTCGAGCTTCGGCCTGCTGCGGCATCGCACGGTGCTCGGCACGTTCCTCGGGTTCTTTGTCTTCGACTACGTCTGGTTCGTATTCGTCTATTGGTTGCCTGGCTATCTGCGGCTCGAGCGTCACTTCACGCCGGCGCAGATGGCATTTCACTCGTCGGTTCCCTTCCTCGTGATGTCGGTGGTGATCGTCATCTCCGGTATAGCGGCCGATCGATTGATCGCCGCAGGTCTTCAGGAATTGCGGGTTCGCAAGGCGTTTATCGCCGTCGGCTTTGCTATCGCGTTGGCGATTGTCCCGGCCGGCCTGGTCGAGAGCAACGCCGCGTCGGTCTGGCTGTTGTTGATCTCGCTCTGCGGCATCGGCATCGCGTCCCCGAACACCTGGAGCATCACGCAGGCGTGCTGCAGCAAACGTCTGGTCGGCACGGTGTCGGGCATTCAGAACTTTGGCGGCAACGTCGGCGGCATTATCGCCCCGTGGCTGACTGGCGCGATCGCGCATCGCAGCGGTTCGTTCGCACCCGCGTTCGTGCTGTGCGGGTTTCTCCTGATCGGTGGCACGCTGGCGTATTGGCTGTTGATGAACGAGAGGGTCGAGGAATAGGAGGGAAAGGGACGAGGGAACGAATCACGACGCCGGTCCCACCAATGACGCGAGTTATGACACGAGTTTCACACTTATCGACAACTTCCGCCACACGCACTCCGTCAGAACTTTTGAAAGGAGTTCAATATGCGGAAGTACAGCCAACTCGTCACTGCCTTCGCAACAGTTGCCTCGTTTGCCATCGTCGCGCCGGCACAGGCGCAGCACGACGATCGCCTGATCGCGCACGTGCCCTTTGCATTCACCGTCGGCGAGACGAACCTCCCGAGCGGCACGTATAACCTGTCACGGATGGATTTGCACCGCGAGATGCTGCTGCTGCGCGGCGATCAGACGGGAGCATTCGTGCGCACCAGCGAGATGCGCCTCCCTCGGACCAACTCCGAGCCGTCGCTTGTTTTCCATCGATACGGGAACCAGTACTTCCTTCGCCAGATCCAATGGGAAGACACGGCTCGCCTCGACTTGGCTGAGACAAAGGGCGAGCGCAAAGTGGCCGAAGGTCGCTCGAATCTCGCCGCCGCTCAAATGGAGACGGTCGTCGTCCCGGCGGGCGAAGCGAAAAGGTAGAAGTGCTGGAAAACTGGAAACTGGGAACTGGTAACTGGTAACTGGTAACTG
>JBPYFA010000570.1:0-39418 GCA_051986585.1 Vicinamibacterales bacterium
TACGGCAGCTACGGGTGGTTCTACGACATCACCAAACTCGAGCTGCCGCGCGGATCGTTCGGCGGTGACCACTGGATTCAGTACTTCTGGACGCTCGACACTCCGGATTACACGTCCATCACATGCGGAGAGGGCACGTCAGGCTGCCCCGGCACCTACATCGGTCCCGGCAATGGTTATGACCTGCGCCACAGCTCGAACCAGGTTGACGAGCTGTTCGAGTCATACTTCAATCGGCCGGGGATGACGGGTATCGATCCCAATCTCAAGCCAGTGAAGACCGGCGAATGGACGGGCGGCCTCGATCACGAACTGAACTCCACCATGTCGCTCGGCGTCCGGTACGTGCACAAATGGATGTTCCGCACGATCGAGGATACGGGCATTTACGTAGCCGGCAACGAGGATTACCTGATCGCGAACCCTGGCGAAGGTCTCGCGGTCAACATGGAACCCCTCTATCCCGCGTTCCCAACGCCGAAGCCGAAGAGAAACTACGACGGTCTCGAGTTCCGGCTCAACAAGCGCTTCTCGAACCGGTGGAGCGGTCAGGTGAGCTACCTGTATAGCCGCTTGTATGGCAACTACTCTGGCCTCGCCAGCGCCGACGAGAACGGCCGCGTCAGCCCGAACGTCAATCGCTACTACGACAACACGATTGAAAGCTACGGCTCGAACGGCAAGGCTGTGTATGGCCTGCTGCCGACGGATCGTCCGAGCACGTTCAAGCTGTCGGGCGCCTACGACTTCAAGTGGGGCACGACGCTCGGCGCGAACTGGTTCCTGGAGAGCGGCGTTCCGCAGACGACCGTGGTTCGCTTCACCGGCTACCCGGTGTTCGTCTACGGCCGCGGCGACCTTGGGCGCACCCCCGCGCTCTCGCAGCTCGACCTGAACGCCATGCAGGAGTTCAAGCTGCCTGGCCACAGCCGCGTGCAGCTGCTGGCGAATATCGACAACGTGTTCGACCAGGACACCTACACCGCCTACTACCCGGCGAGCAGCTACGGCCCAACCCCGTACATCTCGGCGACTGGTACTTATGGCAACGTCAACATCTCCCAGCCGGCACCGGTGCTTTATCAGCCGGGCGGCTACAACGTGCAGAAGATCGTCGCCGACTACATCGCCGCTGGTGGCAACCTGAAGGACAACCCGTTCTACAAGACGCCGCAGGCGTTCCAGGGTCGTCGTCAGATCCGCGTCCAGGCGAAGATCACCTTCTAAGGTTCGACTGACGTTCTCGCAGAGGCCCTCCGGGGAAACCCGGGGGGCCTTTTTTTATCCCTAATCGCTAATCGCTGATCCCGAATCCCTGATCCTCGAATCCTTGAATCCTCGAATCCTCGAATCCTCGAATCGCTAATCCTCGAATCGCTAATCCTCGAATCGTTGAATCCTTGAATCGAATCGGTGCCGCGCAACTCTTTATGCGCTGAGTACAATCTTCTAATTCCATGGCAGGTAGAAAGAGAGGCGTTCAGCGCAAGAACACTCGCGCCCCGAACACCGGTCCGCAAATCGCAACGGCTCGGGACCGTCGACGTCAGTGGCCATCATGGTTGGTCGGTGCTGCGCTTCTCGTTGCCACGCTCGCGGCATATCAACCGGCATGGCATGGCGGGCTGTTGTGGGACGACGACAAGCATGTGACCAGCCCGGAGCTCCAATCGCTGCATGGCCTGACGAGAATCTGGTTCGACCTTGGAGCGACGCAGCAGTATTACCCCGTGACGCATACTGCGTTCTGGGTCGCGCATCGACTGTGGGGAAACGCGACACTTCCCTATCACCTGGTCAACATCGGGCTACATGCTCTGTCCGCCTTTCTTGTGCTCGTCATCCTGCGGCGGCTCGGCGTTCCGGGCGCCATCCTCGCGGCCGCGCTCTTCGCCCTACATCCTGTGCAGGTGCAGTCGGTGGCCTGGATCAGCGAGTGGAAAAACACGCTCTCCGGTGTGTTCTTCCTGCTATCGGGATTGATCTATTTGCGGTTTGACTCCGACCGACGTCCGCGCGACTACGCGGCATCGGTCGGACTGTTTGTCCTCGCCTTGTTGGCGAAGTCCGTCACCGCAGTGCTGCCGGGTGTGTTGCTGGTGATCTTCTGGTGGCAGCGCGGGCGTTTGGAGTGGCGGCGGGACGTCGTGCCGACGCTGCCGTTGTTTGCCGTCGGCGCAACGGCGGGACTATTCACCGCGTGGGTCGAGCGGACGTACATCGGCGCGCAGGGCGCGGAGTTCCATCTCAGTGCGATCGACCGGCTACTGATCGCGGGACGGGCGATCTGGTTCTACCTTGGAAAGGTATTCTGGCCGGTCGACTTGAACTTCGAGTATCCGAGATGGTCAATCGACTCGTCCGTCGCCTGGCAGTACATCTTTCCACTGGCGGGTCTGGCGCTGCTCGCGGTCTGCTGGCTGCTGCGAAAGCGATCGCGCGCACCTCTCGCGGCACTCCTGCTGTTTGGCGGAATCCTCTTCCCAGCCTTGGGATTCCTGAACGTCTACCCGTTCAAATATTCATTCGTCGCCGATCACTTCCAGTATCTGGCAATGATCCCAATCGTGACGGCGGTCGCGGCGGGCGCAACCATTGCTTCGAACAGATGGCTCGTCGATCGCCGCTCGATCGCAACGGTCGCGGGTGGAGTCCTTGTTGCGGCGCTGGCGGTCATGACGTGGAACCAGAGTCATGACTACCGAGATGCGGTCACGTTGTATCGATCCATCCTCGCGCGCAATCCGACCTCCTGGCTGGCTCACGCGAACCTGGGCGCACTGCTGCGGCCCACGGCACCGGATGAAGCGCTCGCGCACCTCACCGAAGCGGTGCGGCTAAAGCCGGACTCCGATGTCGGCCATTACAACCTGGCCAACCTGCTGCAGCAGATCGGCCGGTCCGACGATGCGGTTCGCGAATATCGAGAGACGATCCGGTTGACGCCCGGCATGGCGCTCGCGCATTACAACCTCGGAAATACGTTGCTGCAAATGGGGCGCGCCGCCGAGGCACAGGCGGCCTACACGGATGCCATTCGTCTCGATCCCAATCTCGCGCTTGCGCACGGCGGCATGTGCCGTGCGCTACAAGCGTTGGGGAAACCAGACGAGGCACGTCGGAGTTGTGAGACCGCGATCAGGTTGCAACCGGATCTGGCCGTGCTCCACTACGACTATGCTGGCGTCTTGATGGCACAGGAGCGGCTCGAAGACGCAGTCGCAGAATACACGACCGCAACCCGACTGCGGCCAGACTCCGTTGAAGCGCAGAACGACCTGGGCAGCGTGCTTCAGCAGCTTGGCAGATTCGAGGAGGCAAGGCAGCACTACGAGGCTGCGCTCGCAATCAGTCCAGATCTGGGCCTCACCCACAGCGCACTCTGCAGCACACTCCAAATGTTGCATCGTCTCGATGATGCCCGGCGGGAGTGCGAGGCGGCAGTGCGGCTTCAGCCGGAGCTGGCCGTGGCCCATTACGATCTCGGAAATATTCTTCAGCAACAGGGTCAGCTCGAAGCGTCCGTCGCGCAGTACCTGGAAGCGCTTCGGCTCGAGCCCGACTTTCCGGAAGCACACTTCAACGCCGCCACAGCGCTTCAGTTGTTGGGACGCCACGCTGAAGCCACCTATCACCTGGTGCAGGCGACTGCGGCGGCGCCGAACGAAGCCGCCGCGCACGTCGTTCGCGGCGGCGCACTCGAAGGCGTCGGCCGACTTGTCGACGCCCGCGACGAGTACGCGCGCGCTTTACAGCTCGATCCCCGGCTCGCGGCGGCACGACAGGGAATCGGGCGAATCGACCGACGCGAGCGGTGATCCCTTCCGGTAGCGGCCTGTTTCGCTTGGCCGCAGCGTCCTCGTAGCTTCCGCCTTCAGGCGGAAGAATTCAGCGTCCTCGTAGCTTCCGCCTTCAGGCGGAAGAATTCAGCGTCCTCGTAGCTTCCGCCTTCAGGCGGAAGATTCAGAGTCCGTGTAGTAGCTTCCGCCTTTACGCGGAAGATCCAGAGTCCTTGTGGAAGCCCCAGGAGTCTTTGTGGCTTCCGCCTTTAGGCGGAAGATTCATCTATTCACAAACTTCCTCCACTGCTCCACGAGCGCTTGCTGCGCCCCCCCAGCAGCCGCGTATGCGGCCGCATAACGCTCGAAGCGCTTCCTATCCTCCTCCGCTGTTCCGATCGACTGGCCGGCCGAGCGGGCGTTGTAAATCGATTGCAGCGCAATGAACAACCGCTCCTGATCGTCCTGGTGTTGGGCCAGGTACGGATCGAGCACCTGCACTGCTTCGACCCACTTCGATGCCCGTGCGTACGCGGTGCCGAGCCGGAGTTGAACCTGATCGTTCTCGGGCCATAGGGTTGCGGCTTCTTTGAGCGTCTCGAGCGCCTCGTCTGTTTTTCCGGCTCGCATCTGGGCATCGCCGAGCAGCGTAAAGATGAAGGGCGCCTCGTCTCCGATTAGCGACATTCCCCATGCGCCAGCGGCTTCGGTGTCCTTGCCGCCGGCGGCGTAGCACGCGCCGACGTAGAAGACGGCCGGAAAGAAATCTCCCTGGAGCCTCGTGGCGTCGTTGAATTTCACCTTCGCGCCTTCGTAGTCCCCCTGCGCGTACTTTGCCAGGCCCTCGAAAAACGCAGCCGCGAGCTGGCTGTTGCCGCCAGCCTTTGCCGCCGCGGTCGCTTCCTCGAATTTCCCGGCGCGGGCAGCCGCGATTGCGGCCGGAGGCGTGGGCGATGCCGCCGGTCCAATGTTCATGCGATCGACGAAGAAGCCGACGACTTGAGGGCTCAACACCGACGCGCGATCGAATGCGTCCATCCGCGAGTTAAACGGAATGGTGGGCTTCGTCACGTTCCCGGCAGCGGCGGCTGCCGCAGCTGTGGCAGCGGCGTCGCGAGTAATCCGGAACGGCCGCGATACTTGTCCGACTCGCTGCCCGGCGACGGTGACGACTGCGCGTGCGATGTAGTCGCCGGTTGGCAACAGCGCGATCGGCACGACTGCCTCGGCGGCGCGGCGGGCTGGCGTCGCACTCCCCTCATCAAAGCGCGCCGCAGCGGTTTCCAACGGGCGCGCCTCCGGGCTCGCCGCAACCTCGAAGGCGACAGTCGCGCTCCGCAGCACTTCTGGAGCCTCGGAGTGAAGCTCGAGATATCCGTGAAGCAGGTCGCCTTTGAAGTTCGCCGAGACGGTCGGGATCAGGCCGCCGCCGGCCCCCCCTTCCTCGCCGAGCAGCAGATCGGTGAGGTGCAGTTGCCCGGCGTTGGTCAACCGCGCCTGGATCGTGTGCTCGACGCTGCCACGCTTGCCGCTGTCGTCGACGACGGCGAGTTTGATGCGGTAGGTGCCAGCCGTGGTCGTTATCGCGCCAAGATAGGTTTGCGTCTGGGTTTCGGGCCGTATCGGCACCGTCACTTCCGGCTCGACCTGCGCCGAGACGACCTGGTCGCGGGAATCGACGACGGTGTACCCCAAGGAGAGCTTTCGACCCGGATTCTGCGATCGGTCGATCTCGGCCGCGACCACGACGCGGATTTTATTGCTTTCGTTCTCGGTGAACGAGAGCGTGGTCAGTTTCAAGCCGATGTCGGTGGCGAGCAGGGGTGCCGCAATCGATTCCGCGAGCTGCTGTTCGGTCGTGAGTGTCCGAGGTGCGTCAACGCTGAACTCGTTGCGTGCGCGCACGGTCACGTCCTTGCGCGACGGCAATTCGATCTTGATCTTGTGCACCTTCGTGTCGCGGTCGCCTGCTTCCGGTTCGAAACTCAGCAGGTAATAACCGGACAGCTCGAGCGTCAGACGGTTGAACGCCGAATCGGCACCGCTGATCACATTGAACACCGAGCCTCGGGCGGATCCGGCCAGGAAACCAAGTCCGTCGTGCGCGAAGCGAATGTCGTCGGCGCGGGACGGCGAGCTTCTCGCGTTTGACGCTTCAAATGCCGGAGGTTCGAGCTGCAGCACATAAAGCGTGACCTGTCCGCGAGCGGCCTGGGGACCGAGCCACGAGATGTCGCCGAGGTCTCGAGCGTCGATCATGATCCCTTCGGAAAGTAAGACGACCGTCTTCGGTGTCGTCGTGCGGGCGAGCCGATCCATCACATGCTGCAGCGACTGCAGGGTATCTCTGGTTCGACTCTTCTGATCGATGTAAAGAGAATGCGCCTGGTTCTGAAGGTTCGCACAATCAGCCGCGAGGCCAGCACACTCGCGGTCGACAATCTGTTGCAGCACCTGCTTGTTGCCGCGCTCGAGCGCGATCGCCTCGCTCAATCCGATCTGGTTGTCCTGGTGTTCACCGAAGTCCGACGTTCCTCTGATTGATTTCAGCGCGTTGTCCACCAGCGCGTGGTTCGAGGTGAAGTCGATCTGGGGGCCGGCGCCGGGAATGGTGACGAGGCCGACACGATCCTGAGGGCTCAGCCGGCCGATGAACCGGCGTGCGGCGTCGATGGCGTACTTGCCGCGCGACGCCCCGATGTTCCCCTGATCGATGACCAGCATGATCAGGCGAGCACCTTCCGAGGCAGGATTCGAACTGTAGTCCTTCGGTTCGACCGGCGTCCGCTCTCCCCCGCGCGTCACGGCAATGAAGTGCGCGTCGACGATTCGGCGGGGTTTGCCGTCGACCTTCAGAGAAAAGTCTTGCGCCGTGAGATCGGCAACCGGCCGGCCGCTGCCATCGATCACGTTGACGTCGACAGGGACGAGGTCAACCGACGATCGAAACGTCTGCGGCGGCTGGGCAGGCGCCGCTGGCTCCTGAGCCCAAACGGCTACCGTCGCCGTCGTCACGGTGAGCGCCAACGCCAGTAGTGATTTCATAGCGCCCTCTGGTTACACATCAACGTCATTCACCTTCACGCTGCATTCATCGACAACAAACAGGAGAAAAGAGAAAGGAGAATAGATTTTTTAAGTCTCTTAAGAATAAATTCTCCCTTCTCCTTTCTCCTGTTCGCTCAGCGCTTCGCATCAGATCGGTAACCCTGCCGCGCCCGCACGTGGTACTTCCCGCCGCCCGCGGTCACGGTGATCCGGTGATACTTCCCGTCGCGTTGATGATCTGGCAGCGGATACGCGAGCAAGTACTGGTGATGGAGATCTTCGAGGATCTCGCCGAACGTCTCGTCAAGCTTCTCCGGCGTGGCGGCAAAGAACGCGCGGCCACCGCTGGTCGCGGCAATCTGATGCAGGAGCTTCTGCAGATTCTTGACGTGCACGGCCCGGCCCTGGCCGACGGCGTAGATCATGGCATCGCTCGCCTCGACCTGCTCGATCACCTTCTCGATCGGTGCGTGGCTGTTTTGATCGTCGCCGTCGGTGAAGAGGACGACGGCGCTCCGGCCACCGGTCTCTTTGCCCAGCACCTCGATCGACTGAACGATCGCGTCGTACAACGCCGTTCCGCCCCAGGGCTTGAGCCGGGCAATCGCCCGCTCACGGATCGCCTGATCGGTGGAGCGGCGAGCGAGGGTATAGACGGTGTCGTTGAATCCGAGCACCGTCGCCCGATCGGTGGGCTCGAGTCCGCCCAGAAATCGCGTTGCGGCCGTCCGCATCCCGGGCAGCGCCTCGGTCACGCTGGAGCTGACGTCGATCGCGCTCACGAGTTCCAGCGGCGAGTGACGGTCCCAGAACGAGGAAATCTTCTGGACCGCGCCGTCCTCTTTGATCACGAAATCCTTTTGCGTCAGCCCCTCGACGAAGCGGTCGTGATCGTCGGTGACGACGACCGTGACCGGAACGACGTTCACCTCCACGTTCTCGACGTATTTTTCGAGCTCGCGGGTCTTGACTGTCTGCGCGAGTGTGCTGTTGTTTTTGAACGTGGCGACGACACGGATCTGATGCGACAGGATGCGCGCGCCCGCGTCCCACTGGCATTCAAACGGAGGCGCCGGCACCGCGCAGACCTTCGCGCCATCGACAAAGAAGGTCACGTCCGCCACGTCCTGCGCAGAAGAAGCAGGCTCGACCGTCGCCACCAGCAGCACTTCGCCGGCCAGGTAGGTCGACTCGGTCGGTGCCTTGATCACCAGCCGGGCAGTCTGTGCAGACGCGTGCACGACGATGAGCGCGACCAGTGACGTGATCAGACAGTAAGGTCGTGACAAGTGTTCTACTCTTTTTCGGTCTGTCCGAGCGACGAATCAAGGTCCGGGTATGGGCCGCGAGTGTCTGCATTTCTTAATGCGCGTGGGGCCCCACCCCCACGCGCTCTCGCTCGCGGGCGCCGCTCCGCGGCGCTTCCCTCCGGCCGCTCGCTCGGGCCGCAGGCGCTCGCGCCAGCAGCCAGCAGCCAGCCGCCGAATTGCCTATTTTATTTCGATCAACGGCCCGGCCACGGCCAAAGCCGCGACGTAGTCGGACATGCGCGACCGGGGGATGTCGATGACCGCGCGCCCGAATTGCTGCCAGTCATCTGGATATCCAAGCTGGGCGTGATCGATGACGTCCTGCGTCACAAACCCGGCGAGCGCCGACGCCAGGATGGCCGGCAGCTTCAAATCGGCAAGCGTCTCGGCAAGACGCAACGGCACGTCCGCGCCGTACGTCCCAAGCACGGGCGCCGCATATCCAGTCAGATCCTCCCAGCTCGAGTGGGACGGCATCGCGAGACAGAGACAACCGGTCAGCGGTAACGCGGCCGCGCCCCAGGCGTCGATGGAATCAGCGGTCGCCGAGACGCCGAGCCGGTGAAGCTCGACCAGCGACAAGTCGGCGAGCGGATCCGCGTGCTGCTGCAGGCGCCAGGACAACGCCTGGGCCCTCCATTCGCTGAGACCCGCCACTCGAACCACGTCGTTGAACCGCGAGCTGCCGTCGGCGAGACCACGAGCGATGTGGCGTCCGCGTTCGATTCCGGCCGCGATCGCGTCGCGTGCGTGATCCGACAACGCGAACGGATCCAGCAAGGCCGCGGTGAGCACGATCGTCTGGCGATCCTGCGATCCGAGTGTCGGCTCGCCGGGCATATCCGTCCGATCGATCCGCCTGAGCGTCAGTCTCGAGAGCGCGGCCTCGAGACCCAGCAGCGATCCACGCACTCGCCAGGCGGTGCGATTGTCGAATCGTTCCAACGGGAGGCTCCAGGCGTCTCCCGACCCCCGCGCCGTGCCTGCAGGGAATCCGAAATCATGCCGGAGCGCGACGTTGCCAGAGGTGACGGCCGCACCTTCGGGATCGCCGAGGTAGATCGCATACACGATCGACATCAGCGTTTCGGCCAACTGCTGAACGACTTCGCCCGACGCGCCGGCTGATCGATCGTCAGATGGGATCGCGGCGAGCGCCGCATCCAGCGTTGGCGCGCCCTGCCGCTCTCGCACGAGTTGCAGACGGCGCAGTTCGGCGGACGCAAGCTCGACCCGATAGCGGCGTCCTTCCCATTCGATGACCGGCAGCCTTGTCAAGTCCGGAGAGACCCCGGCGATGGCTGAGAGCACCGTCTCCTCTGCGGAGTCGCGTTTCGGAAAGGCGCTGATCAAGTGCTCGCGCAACCACGCCGCAAACCGCCCTTCGTATCCCCGCCCGGAGACCTCAATCGCGCTCAAGGATGTCAGTAGAGCCGCCGCCCGTTCGTCGGCGATTGTGCGCGCGCGATGAGCGCGCTCGATCAGCGCCACAGCGGACTGGAACCCGGCGATCGCCGTTTTTCGTAGTGCGACCGGTTGGATCGTGTTCAATCGCTGCGCGTGCTCGGCCGCTTGCACATACACGGCGGAATCCGTGATCCCGGTCCGCTCCAGTGAAATCATCAGCGCCGGATACGACAGATAGGCGCGCGCGACCGTGGCAATACCGGCTGACTCGGCAGCGGAATCGGACGAAAACACACGTTGCACGAAAAGCAACGCGTCCAGCCGCCGTCGGCCGATCGCGTACGGCACGCGAAGAATGCGATCGGCCAGCCAGGCCGGATCGAGTGGCAGCGAACCGGATGTCGCGGCAATCTGTCCGTCTGAGACCCGTTCGAATGGGACGTCGTTCAGCGCGTCGCCGCGAAAGACACGATCCCAGAATCGCATGGTCGCCGGCGTCACGAGGTTCCCGTCTGATGTCAGGCGGATGGTGGACAACAGAATGGCGCCGTCGATCGGTGGCTTTGAAAATGGGCGCTCGGGAATGCGCCAGTCGGCCGCGGACAGCGTAAAGGCCTGGAGCAACGCTCGCAGGTGAAGAGCACGAGATTGTCCAGGGAGTTGCAAGCTGAGGGCGAATCGCTGGTGCGGACCGTCCAGGTGTTCAATCGTGTCGTAGAGCAGCGCGAGTCGGCCGTTCCCCGCGATGAGTCGCTCGATGAAGGCGTCCGGCACTGCCGGATCGGCACCGACCACTGCCTGCCACGCACTCGACGCGTCGTTCGCGCCGGGCACCGCTACGTGCCCATTGCGGATGTGCAGGCTTCGGCCAAATGCCGCAAACACGTCCGCGTTCTTGCGCAAATGCTCCAGGGTTTGAGGGTGACCACTCAGCCACAGGAGCGTTTCGTCGTCCACTGCAGAGAGACCGAAATACACGAGCGATGCGGCGCGATCTTTCAGGATCGCCGGCATCAGCGCGTTCGACTCCACTCGCCCGTGGAGGATGGCCTCCTGCCAGACTTGCGGATTCAACGGAACGCGGACAGATGCATTGCCGGATGGTTCCTTCGCGAGCGCGTCGATCAACGTTTCGTGAAGACGACGTGCGCGCGCGTCGGGCGCGCCATAGACATGGTGGATGATGCGCAGCATCAGCGTCGACGGATCGGGGTTAGCCAGGCCTAGCGCGGTTGCCAGCGATTGAGCAGGAACGGGAACCGTGACCGATATCGTTGCGGCTGCTGGCTGCGCGACGTCCGACGCGAGCAGTATCTGAAGCTGAAGCGCCATCACGAGTGGCGCAATCTCAAGCATTGGTCGTTATCTTAGCGTCTCTGTGTTCATCCCAACCCAGTCATCACGGTCTGACCCACTATCCTGGGAGTTCGTCACTCATCTACGCCCAACTGCCGGCATCTCGGCGCGATTGGTACCAACGGCATGTCCGACCGTTTGGATCGCCAACACGAATCATTGGAATCTGGGACGAACCGCGCGCCGCTGTTGATGGATCGCATAGCGGTTGTTGTGAAAGTTCCGGCCGCAGCCATTGGTATCGTTCTTGGTATCGCTATTCGTCCCTGACTCTGTAACCAATAGCAGAGTTGGCTTACTCCTAACCGGAAGGCATCTCAGGAGGATGCACACAATGTCCAAACGTAGAGCGAGTGCGTTGCTGTTCGGCGCAATCGCGCTCCTACTCGTCTCAGTGACAGGGGCCAAGGCCCAGACCACGGGACGGATCATCGGACAGGTGGTCGACGCGCAGGGAGCCGCGCTTCCCGGCGCGACCGTGACGGTCTCCAGTCCAAATCTTCAGGGCGTTCAGACGCAGGTCACCGATAGCGAAGGCAACTATCGGTTCCTCAGCCTGCCGCCCGGTCGCTACACCGTCAAGGTGGAACTCGCCAGCTTCAAGACCTCGGAACAACCCAACGTCGAAGTTGGCCTCGATCGAACGGTCACTCTCCCGATTACGCTCCAACTTGCTGGCGTCAGCGAGAGCGTCACCGTGAATGCGGTCAGCTCCGTCATCGATACGACGTCGACGGTAACCGGCGTCAATGCGGGTGAAGATCTCTTCAATCGCATTCCCGTGCGACGCGACTTCTACGATGTCACGCGGGTCGCTCCGGGCGTGACGACCGATACCGTCGGACCATCGATTCAGGGATCGTCGGGCGCGGAGAATCAGTACATCATCGACGGCCTCAATACGACCGGCGTCGAGCTCGGCGACAAGGGCAAGACGCTCAATTTTGACTTCGTCCAGGAAGTCGAGGTCAAGACCGGCGGTCTGCCGGCCGAGTACGGTCGCATGACCGGCGGCGTCGTCAATGTCATCACGAAGAGCGGCAGCAATACGTTCAAAGGATCGGCCTTCGCTTTCGCCGAGGGTGGCGCCCTGCAGGCCAACGATGATACGCGCGACAAGCGCCCAGCGACCACGACGCAGGTCGTGGATGTCTCGAGCCGGGCCGATGGCGGCGGCGAGCTGGGTGGTTTCCTGATGCGGGACAGGTTGTGGTTCTTCGGCGCCTACAACCGCGTGAACGAGAACCAGGACACCACGATCATTCGAGCGCTCACATCGCCGGGAAGTCCGGGCCTGAACTCCGTCGTTCCCGCCGACATCACCCGCGATCTCTTCGCGGCGAAGCTCACCTATCGAGTGGCGCCAGGGCAGACGCTAACCGGCACCGTGATGGGCGACCCGACGACGCGTGATGGAAACGTGTTCACCATCGCGGGTCCGGAGAGCACCTGGAAAGGCGTTCGCGAAACCGGCGGCAGCGACGTCGTCGGCAAATACGAGGGCGTGTTCGGCAGCAAATGGTTCCTTCAGGGACTCGTCGCGCGACACAACGAAAAGGACAACACGACGGGGCCGGGCCGGACAGTCGTCAACTTCACCGACAACACGGTCGTGCCGGCTGCCGTCAGCGGTGGGTTCGGGTTCTTCCAGGATCAGACGTTCAAGCGCGATGTGATGAAGGCCGATCTCACGCATTATCTCGGCCCGATGTCGATCAAGGCTGGCGTCGACTACGAGCACATTCAGGCTGTGAACAGCAGCTTCAATGGCGGTGCGGGACAACGGATTCAAAAGGTGAGCACGGGCGCGGGCGGCACCGGCACGATTTACTATCGCCACCGCTTCTACCTCAACGATCGCGCTCCGGGGTTCAACAAGGACGACGTCAGCACGTGGCAGATCGCCGTGCCGCTGACGAGCGAGCCCGACTCCCGCAATATGGCGTTCTATGCGCAGGACTCCTGGAACGCTGGTGCGGGTCTGACGATCAACGCTGGCATCCGCTGGGAAGGACAGGACGTCCGCAACCGCGATCGCGAGAGCGCGTTCAAGCTGAACGACAACTGGGCGCCGCGCATCGGAGCCGTGTGGGATATCACGAAGAACGGCCGCAGCAAGCTGTATGCAAACTGGGGCCGCTTCTACGAGAGCATTCCGATGGACATCAACATCCGCGCGTTCGGCGGCGAGATCCAGGGGATCACCAACAACTTCGATCCGTCGCCGTCCGCAATCGCGCAGGATCCGCTGGCGCCGCGTCGCCAGAGCACGCTTGGCGGAACCACGGAGCCGGTTGATCCCGATCTGAAGGGGCAGTTCATCGACGAGTTCCTGGTCGGCACTGAATTCGACATGGGCCGGAACATGGTCGTGGGCGCGAAATTCACGCACCGAAATCTTGGCCGGGTCATTGAAGACTTCCTCATTCCCGCGGAAGGCAATTACTTCATCGCGAACCCGGGCAGCGGCATCGGCAAGGAGATGGGCTTCTACGACTTCGTACACACCGCACCGGCGCCGAAAGCAAAGCGTCAGAACACGGCACTCGAGCTGAGTGCGCGCAAGCGCTTCAGCAACAACTGGCAGTTCCTCTCGAGCATCGTGTTCAGCAAGCTCGAAGGCAACTACGATGGCACCTTCCAGGTATCAACCGGTCAGCTCGACCCGAACATCAATTCGGCGTTCGACTATGCAGACTTCCTGGTCAACGCCGACGGGAGACTCAGCAACGACCGTAACGTGCAGGTGAAGTTCGATGGCAGCTACGAGGTCAGCAAGGGTGCGCTGACCGGCCTTAACCTCGGTCTCTCCACACACTGGTACGCCGGAACGCCATTGAACGCCTACGGCTACTCGGCGGCGTATCAGAATTGGGAGTACTATCTGGTGCCCCGCGGATCTGTCGGCCGCGGACCAGGCGATTGGGAATCGGACATCATGTTGTCCTATCCGATTCGATTGGGTGGCAGCAAGCGTCTGAACGTGCAGGCTGATATCTTCAACCTGTTCAACCGTCAGGCCATCTCCACGTTCGATGAACGGTACAACCTGATTCAGGACGGTGCCTGCGCCGGCATCCCGGATGCGCTGTGTAACGGCGATGGCGGCATCGTGACAACCGGGAACACGTTGACGCCGGCCGGGTCGCTCAACGATCCGCGGGCGACGGCCACCAATCCCGATTATCTGAAGGCCGGAAGGGCGTTCACTGGCCAGCGCAGCGTTCGGTTGGGCGTGCGTTTCTACTTCTAAGCCAGGCATCCGCGCTTTGTTTCTGCTGGAGGGCCCCGAACAGGGGCCCTCTTTTTTTGGGTCGCGGGCCGCGGACAAACACGGAAATGGGAGCCGCGGAAGAACACGGAAGAACACAGGGACGACGAGCGGGCGTCGAAACTGTCCTAAAGGGCTGCGCTACACTGACCATCATGCGCACGTGCGCAACTATTTTTGCGATTGCAGCCGTAACGGCCGCCGCGATTGGCTGCCGGTCGCGCGAATCGCAGACGACACTGCAAAGTCCAGCAGCCGCGCCAGCCCAACAGATTGCATCGAAGGCTGCGCCTGGCAAGCGCGTGATCTTCATCGGTCTCGACGGTGCCGACTGGTCGCTGCTCGATCAGTACGCGGCGCGTGGTGTGATGCCGACGCTCGCGAAACTTGTGGCTGAGGGATCGAGCGGCACGATCAAGACACTGCATCCACCACTCTCCCCGCTGATCTGGACCACGATGATGACAGGCGTGAGCCCGCTCGAGCATCGCATCCTGGATTTCCTGCGGGTCAACCCGGCTACTCATCAGCGCGAACCGATCACCAGCGACGAACGAAAAGTGCCGGCGATCTGGAATATGGCGACGGCGGCCGGCAAAAAGGTGGGCGCGCTGGGCTACTGGGCAACGTATCCCGCAGAGTCGGTGAATGGCTTGATGGTGTCGGATCGGCTGTTCACGTTTCTCTACGGCGAAGCCTCTCCTCCGCCCGGCATTGTATCTCCGGCTGGCGTGGAATCATGGGCCCGCGATGGATTGACGCGCGCGCAGAACGACACTGGATACGATGCACTGAAATCCCTGCTGCCGTGGCTGACCCATGCCGAATACAGTCAGGCGGCCGCGGTCACCGACCCCTACGCGCACCCAGTCAGCGCGCTACGCCGGATTCTGATCGAGACGACGGTCTACGACAACCTCGGGCGCGACTGGGTTTCGCGTGAAAAGCCTGACCTGTTGCTTCTCTACTTTCAAGGCACTGACAGCATCGGGCATGTGTTCGCGCCGTATGCGCCGCCGCGGCAACCTTCGATAGCTGAAGCCGAGTACGCCCGCTACAAGGACGTGCCGGAGCGATATTTCGCGTCGATCGATCAGCTGCTCGCCCGCTATGTCGCCCTCGCGGAATCCACCGGCAGCGTGATTATGCTGGCCTCCGATCACGGATTTCTGTGGGGCGAAGGGCGACCGACGACGATGTCGAGCGCGGCGAACGCGACCGCTGCGAAGTGGCACGCGGAGAACGGGATCTACCTGATCTGGGGATCTGGCATTCAACCGTCGCATGGTCACAATGGAGCCGGGAAAGTCGATCAGGTCTGCGCGACCTTGCTTGCGCTCGCCGGGGTTCCACCGGCGCGAGGCATTGCCGGGCCGCCGCTCGCAGGAACGCCCGCTGGCAACACGCCAGCAGAAACGGTGGATTACCGAGCCGCCTTTACACCGGCCGCAGCGCCGCAATCAACAGCTGCCAGTTCGGCGCCTGCAGTCGATGACGATACCGTCGCGAAACTTCGTGCGCTGGGCTACATCGGTGCGAGCGAAGGCAAGGGACGCGCGTTCGGTACGCGCACCGCGGGATCGCTCAATAACGAAGGACTGCTGCTGAAAGCAGAGGGCAAACAGAAGGAAGCGATCGAGGCCTTCGACACTGCGATTTCGGTCGATCCCAACCTGGCGTCAGCGCTCTGGAATCTGAGTGACCTCTTGTGGTCCCGCGGCGAGTCGCTCGACAAGTCGGATGCACTCCTTGTGCGTGCCTTTGCCAACGGCTTGCCCGAAGGGACCAAGTTCCTGATCGGCCGGGCGATCGGCTATCAGCGGAACGGCCAGATCGATCGCAGCATCTCGCTTCTCAATCAGGCGGCCGCAGCCAAGCCGAATGAACCGGAGGTATGGCTGTTCAGGGGACGTTACCGGGTCGAGCGCGGCGAGTGCGCCGGCGCGGTCGACGATTTCCGGCAAGCGGCGCGGCTCTCGCCCGACAACGCCGCCGCCTACGCATCGCTGGGTCTGGCACAAGCCTGCGCCGGCGACGCAGCAGGCTCGCGGGCCTCGTTTCAGAAATCACTACAGCTCGATCCAAATCAACCTAAGATCCGCGAGTATCTTCGGGGGGGTGGACGATGATGGGCATCGACCTGGCACGCGTGGCTGCGCTATGCGGTGTGGCGGTTGCGAGCTTACAGCCGATCGCCGCCGCTCAGCTGTCGGAGCGAGATCAACACCTGGCCGCCCAACACTACCGGGCCGGCATGGAAGCACTGCTCGCGGAGCGCTACGAACCAGCCGAGCGCGAATTCAAGGAAACGGTGAAGATCGATCCGCTGCACGATGCGGCGTTCTACGGGCTCGGACAGGTGTACATGGCGACCAAACAGTATGAGGCAGCGCTGAAAGCGTATCTGTCGTCGCGTGAGGCGTTCAAGTCGGCGACCGCGACGCTGGCCCTCGCCGGAAGCGCAGCCGATCGACGGTTGCGCGATCAGATCGAAGCGCTGAAAGACAACGAGCGCAACCTGTCGCGTTTGATGTCGTCGCAGAACCCGAACGCGCAGAGAATGGTCGATCAGATTCACATGCAGATCGAAGAGCTGGAAGGCAGGAAGAGCCGCCGCGGCGGGTCAAGTCCTCCGCCGGTGCCAGCCGGCCTGTCAATGGCGCTCGGCAGCGCCTACTTCCGGCTGAACGATCTCGTGAACGCTGAACAGGAATACAAGGCCGCTCTGGACGTCAATCCGGCGTTCGGCGAAGCGCATAGCAACCTCGCCGTCGTCTATCTGGTGACGGGAAGAGCGACCGAGGCCGACGGTGAAGTGAAGGCAGCCGAGAAGGCCGGGTTCCGCGTGAATCCAAAGCTGAAGGCCGATATCGCGACAGCTACGAAGAAGTAGCCAGTTTCTCCATGCGACTCGGGGATCTTGCGCGTACTACGCAACCGCGGTCGGTCGACGCACGTTCTTCAAACCCTCGGCGAGCGCCGGAAGCGTCAGGCGGAAGCATGCCCCTTTGTCCAGCGGCGTCGGGCACAGCTCCAGCGATCCGCCGTGTGCGGCGGCGATGCCATGCGAGATCGACAGACCCAGGCCGGTGCCCTGCCCGACTTCCTTGGTGGTGAAGAACGGCTCGAAGATCCGGCCCCGAATCTCAGCGCTGATGCCAGGCCCGTCGTCGCTCACCTCGATCACGTGCTGGCTCGGCGTCGTATAGCTGCGGATCACGATCCGCGTCCCCTTCCCGGTGGATTCGATCGCCTGCTCGGAGTTCAAAACGAGATTGAGCACGATCTGCTGAATCTCCTCGCGATTGGCGAGCGCGGCCAGCGGTTCCTGGTGCATCTCGACCACCAGCGCCACGTTGTTCTGCTGCAGGTGGAACTCACGCAACTGGACGACCGCGCGCACGACGTCGTTCAGGTCGATCGATCGGCGGTCCGGCGTGCTGCGACGGACGAACGAGAGGAGATTTCGGACGATCTGTCCGGCCCGACCCGCCTCACGGCGAACGACCTCGAGATCGCGTTGCACCGACGGACTGTTGCGCTCCTCCATCATCAGCTCGACCGATCCGACGATCGTCTGGAGCGGGTTGTTGATCTCGTGCGCGACGCCGGCAACGAGCTCCCCGATGGCCGACAGCCGTTCGCTGTGGACCAGCTGATCGCGGAGTTTCAATTCTTCGGTGGTGTCGCGTTCTACGTCGACGTAATGAGTAATCGAACCGGCTGAATCCCGCAGGCCGACGACCGTGCAGGCCGCCGGGAACGTCGTCCCGTCGCGGCGTTTTCGCACGACCGAGCCGCGCCAGATCCCGCGCTCGCGGATCGCGGTGGCGATGTGCGAGCCGATGCTATCGAAGCCACGCTCCAGCAGGTCCGCGTAACCGAGCCGGCCGAGTTCTTCGCGCGAATAGCCGAGCGCGCGGACGAAGGCGTCGTTGGCGTGCTCGAAGGCACCATCGGCGCTGGTGATCAGAATCAGATCGCCGGTCTGCTCGGTTGCCGCGGCGAGCAGTCGCATCCGCGCCCCGGCTCGCTCCAGCTCGCCGCCTTGCGTGGCAAGCCGGACCGTCAACACGCCGAGGCCGGCAACCGTCATCACGCTCGTCAGCAACGCGCGGAAAGAATCATCTTCCAGGCCGAGAGGCTGGAGATAGAGCGTGCTGTATCCGATGAGCGGAACCAGGAAGACCGGGATAGCCGACACCAGAACGTGCAACGGAGCCGTCGGCGCCTCGACGACATCGGCCTCAGCTGGCGATGCCGGTGCCACCAGCGCCGCCCCGGCGTAGCACAGAAACGGCACGATCCAGGCCATGTCGTAGATGGTCCCGCTCTGGTACGCGCCGCGAGCGATCGCGAGGCTGGTCGCGATTCGGAGGAAGAAACCGACGCCGGTCGCAGCTGCCAGCCAGGCATACGCAGCGAACCATGGTGTCCGCCGCGCGGCGATCATGGCCCAGGCAAAGCCGGCGAACAACAGCGCGCGGTTCAGCTGAATCAGCTTGAGCAGGTTGATTTGTGCGGTGGAACCAACTGGCGTGATGCCCGGAATCAGGACGAAGTAGGAGTAGATGAATACGGCCAGCAGCCCATAACCCGCGAGCGCCACGCCGACACTGCTCACCGCTTCGGCCCGGACGCCTCGGTGCGGCCTGGCGAAGAGCGCGATCAGCGGTCCGATCCCGCCGCACAGGCTGAAAACCGTATGCCACCGAATCCAGGACTGCCGCTTGAGCACGAGATCTTCGAACGCCCAACCCAGGTGTCCGATGATCCATAAGCCAATCCCGATCGCGACCGTATCCCAGAACAGCCGCTGACATCCACTCCACGATCGGCGCCGCTGCAGGATGACGGCGCACACGCCAACGGGAGGCAGCAGCAGTCCGACATCGCCAAAAATCGACAACGCCAGCGCATGATCGCGAAGGAGCCACCCGATCGCCGCGTACCCGAGGACATAGCCGACGCCGATGGACAGATAGACCAATCAGGGACTCTTAAATTGTGGGAGCGGTTAACTTTAACACATTCGCTCGCGATTCGCGGATCGCGACTCGCTATTCGCATTTCGCAGCTCCGTGCAGAATTCGACGTTCGTGCCCTGACGGACTACCGAAGTGCCAGCCGCGGACTGCGAACCGCGACTGGCGAACCACGAACCGCGAACCGCGAACCGCGAACTGCGAACTGCGAATTGCGAATTGCGAATTACACCTGCTCCACGTCTATCTGTGCCCGCTGCAGCTTCCCGCTGAAGTCGATGTACACCGATTTCCACTCCGAGAACACATCCAGCGCAGCGGTGCCGGCTTCGCGATGGCCGTTGCCGGTATTTTTCGTGCCGCCAAAGGGCAGGTGGACCTCGGCGCCGATGGTTGGCGCGTTGACGTAGAAAATGCCGGTGTAGAGATCGCGCATCGCGGTGAAGGCGCGGTTGATGTCCTGCGTGTAGATGGATGCCGAAAGACCGTACTCGACGCCGTTGCCGATGTCGATGGCCTCTTCAAGCGAGCGGCATGGAATCACCGACACGACGGGGCCGAAGATCTCTTCGCGGGCGATTCGCATCGACGGCGCAACGTCGGTGAAGACCGTCGGCTCGTGGAAAAACCCTTTGGCGTAGGCCCCGCCCGTCAGCCGCTGTCCGCCACACGCAAGCGTCGCCCCTTCCTCACGACCAATGTTCACGTACGACATCACCGTGTTGAGCTGCGACTCGCTGATCGATGGGCCCATCTGGGTCGCGTCTCGCAAGCCATCGCCCACCACGAGCGACTTCGCGCGCGCGACAAACTGTTCGACGAAGGCCTTGTAAACTTTGTCGTGGACGACGACCCGGCTCGCCGCCGTACAGCGTTGCCCGGTCGTTCCGAACCCACCCCACAAACATCCGTCGACGGCGAGCTCGAGATTCGCGTCATCCATGATCATGATGACGTTCTTGCCCCCCATCTCCAGGTGAACTTTCTTGAACCCGGGGGCTGCCGCCTGGTTCACGATCCGTCCCACGTGCGTCGACCCGGTGAAGGACACCACCTTCACTTCGCCGTGTGTGGTTAATGGCGTGCCGACCTCGTCGCCGTCTCCGGTGACCATATTGACGACGCCCTTGGGAATCCCGGCCTCTTCGAGCACCTTCACGAAGTTGAGCGCCGAGAGCGGAGTCTGCGACGCTGGCTTGAACACGACGGTGTTGCCACAGACGAGCGCCGGAATGATCTTCCACGACGGGATCGCCATGGGAAAATTCCATGGCGTGATGATCGAACTGAGGCCGAGCGGCTGGCGGACCGACATCGCGAACTTGTTCCGCAGTTCCGACGGCACCGTCTGCCCGAACATCCGTCGTCCCTCGCCGGCGATGTAGAAGGTCATGTCGATCGCTTCTTGAACGTCGCCGCGCGTTTCGTTCAGCACCTTCCCCATCTCGCGGGTCATGTCTCGCGCGAACTGCTCTTTGCGCTCGACGATGAGCTGCGCGGCGCGGAAGAGGATGTCGGCACGGACTGGCGCCGGCACGAGGCGCCAGCTTCTGTAGGCACGGGTGGCGGCATCGATCGCCGACTCGACATCACGTCGCCCTGACTTCTGGAACACGCCAATCAGGTCGTCGGTGTTCGCAGGGTTGCGGTTCTCGAACGTCTCACCGCTGACGCCGGGGATCCAGCGGCCGTCGATGAAGTTGTTGTAGGCGGTGATCGTGGAAGAGGGCATGACAGTGATTGTACCGGGATCGGTCCGCCTACGCGGCTTCGCCGCTTCGGCGCGACAGCCTTCCCCTGGCTATCGCGGGAAGGCTGGCTGGGAATCTGAAACTGGGAACTGGCAACTGGCAACTGGCAACTGGCAACTGGCAACTGGCAACTGGCAACTGGAACCTATTCCTCCGCCAGCTCGGCTTCCACTATTCCCGGCGGAGCGGACGCGGCAAACTTGATCGCTTCCACGAAGGCATGAACCGCGGCGAGCGCGTGTTCGGTTGGTTCGATGAACTCGATGCCGCTGCGATACAGAACCGTTCCCTCGTGCAGCTCGCCAATCTGGCAGTGCGCGATCCGCCCTTTGACGACGACCGATCGGGACCCGAGAGAGAGGCGAAATTCGTGCAGCGAGTCGAGCTGGAGTGGGAACTTGGTTTCAACCTGCGCACCGCGATCGCTGAGATCGAGGATCGTCATCGGCTCGTAGACCGTGACTTCGCCGGTCACCTGACCCGGAATCGGAACGCGCTCGCTGTCTCGCGTATTCGTCATCCGCGCTGGCCTGGGCTCGTCTGTCGCATGGCTGCTCCTCTACTGCCCGACACGGTCTACGCGGCGTGTGTTGGTCGCGCGTGGAAAACACACCGCACCAGGTACCTTATCGGACCCTGAGATGCTGTAGATAATCCCCCGACTCGATCCGCTGCGCCTGGCCGAGAGGCGCGTTGTAAAAGTACACCCAGGCAGTATGTGCCGATCCGCTCGGGAAGAAGACCTCGACCTGCGATCGCACGTACAAACTGTGGTCAGGGTCGCCGGGTCTGTAGCCTTCGATTTCGTCCAGCGCCTGAAGAACCGCGGCGGAGTCAGACAGCTCGTACAGTTCTCCCCAGACACAGCCGTCGGGCGACGGCACCGCTGCTGGGTACAGGCCAAGATCGAATAGTGACGCGTTGATCCATCCTCGACCGACGAACGTCAGCTTGGAGTCCATTGCCGCCCGGCGCCGTCGATCGAAGCCCGCCATCAACGTGCCGTAGAAGAAGACGAACTCGGCCACGCAGAACAGTGTATATGACTCGCGCCTCTCGGCTTGCGGCTGGCTGCGCTTAGCAGGCCACGAAGAGCGCATGCGGCCCGAGCGAGTCTAGGTGTAGCGCAGATGCGTTTGGGAGCGCAAGGAGATGCAGGGGCCCCGACGAGAAGTAAAAAATGACTTCGGGCTCCCAACTTCCGGCTAAAGCCGGAAGCCACAAGATCTGTGGGCGACGGAGGAGCGCAACCAACAAAAAAGCCCGCGATTGCTCGCGGGCTCTCAGTGCATCGACCGCCTGGGACGCAAGGCTAAAGCCTCGCGCTACTTCTGCTGTTCCGCCTGCGGTAACTGCGGCGATGCCTTCGGGATCATCTGCAGGACCTCCGCCGGCACCGTGAACGAGAGCGCAACGGTCTTGCCGCTACCGGTCAGCTGAATCGATTCCACCATCGCCTGCGTGCGCGGGTCCGCCTGTGCCTGCATGCGTGCCAGACCGAGAACGCCGCGGACGACATCACGAAGGTTTTCAGCCGCCTGATCGTCGCGCGCTTCAGCGCGGAGCGTGCCGGACAGTCCGCCGTTCACATGACCGGCCGCGGCGAACCATTTAATCTGCGGAAGGCGGGAAGAAACCTGCTCGGGAAGCCTCGCCTGCGAAGCGAGCACGTCGAAACGTCCGACCGCCCAGGCGTTGTTGCCCTGACCGATGTCGTTGACGAGCTCCATCATTTCGTTGTTGCCGGTGACACTCTGGGCTGACAGCTGCGCGTCGATCGAATTCTTGACCGCGCTCGATTCGCCGATGGCCACGAGCCCGGGTTCGAGGAACGCGAGCGTCATGCTGCCGTTCTGGATCGGCATGTCGCCGTGCGCACCCGTCGGGCACACCACGAGGCGCTTGCCCTTGTACTCCTCGCCCGCCCCACCATGATCGCGGATGAGGGTTTCGAGCTGCGTGTCGTTGAAGCGGCCGCGCGCGACGACGAGCGGAGCGGGTTTCTCGTTACCCGCGGCCGTCAGCGATGCGACGACGTAGTCGATGTCCTTCTCGATATCGATGCCCGTTTGGGCCTGGAATTCCTGCTGTCCCTGTTCGTGGGCCGGAAGCGAATCTTTGAGGCGGGCTCGAAGGTCCGAATCCATGATGGCCCGGACATCGGCGTAGGCCACAACCGTTGCGTCAGCAGGAACGTAGCGGAGCTCGTTGGAAACCGCCGAGGCCGAAACCGGCTGGAATCCGCCGGTATAGTAGGCGACCAGGCCAGTTCCCAGACCTGCGGCCAGGACTGCCCCCGAAGCCGCAAGAAAATAGCGCGTTCGCTTAGTCATGCCGTAGCCCTCTGGTAGGAATTATACAGACCATCGGGGTAAAAAGTTCCAAATTGGCTCATTCTTTCGAGTTAGCGGCTCTGCCGCTCGTCCAAAGGGGCTCCAAAGAGTGGTTGGGACTCATGCGGGAAAGGTGCCAGCCACAGCTCCCAGGCGGTTTTGCGCTAAATCATTGCTCCAGAACGTATTCCCGGCGTTCGACCATCCACGCGGCGAGGCCGACAAAAACGACGAGCATGACGGCCAGCCAGAAGAGACTCCCGAAAAGGGTTGGACTCTCGCGGAAAACGCCCTGAATAAGGCTGAGGACGCTGTCGCTTGGCATCGCGTGCGGCACAAGCCCCTGCAGGTAATAGGCAATCGTGAACCGCTTCAGGTAGCCAGGAAACGCCAGCGCCGCCTGCTCCCACCCGAAAATGAAGATCAGGCCGACCAGCAGAGGCCGTTTGAACTTTGCGCCAACGAACGCGAACAACGCGCCGTAAACCGACAAGCCGAGGGCGAGGAGCGAAAGGTCCTTCACGAGGTCGATAAAGGATGCCCCGAGGCTGCCCTGCATCGGCACGACCAGCAAATAGACCAGCATCACTGAGGGCAGCACGACGAACACCGTGCACCCAAGATAGGCGAGGTACTTTCCAAAGAGGATCGCGCCTCGCCGTATGGGCCGGGTGAAGAGGTAGGTGATCGTCTTGTCTTCGACCTCGTCGGCCATCAACGACGTGCCGTAGAACACACCCAGCACCGGCACGGTGAAGCGGAGGTAGAACACCCAGATCATCAAGCCAAAGATCGCCGGACCGGTCATGCGAATCGTTTGCGACACACCGTTGTCGTTCGTTCGATGCTCCTCGAACACCGGCGCGCCGAACGCCACGATGATGCGGAGGAGACACGCGATCACGACCGGTGCGCCGGCGACCAGCATCATGAAGATCGTGCGCCGCGACCACAGCATCTCGCCGATGGACAGATCGAAAATCCGCATGCCCGAGGCGATGAAGCCAGGGGCCGCTGGGATCGCTTTCGTTGGTTCGACCTCTTGCGCCATCACTGCACCGTTTGCAAATCAACCACTTTCACCGTCAGGAGCAAACAGGAGAAGGGAGAAAGGAGAACAATACATTCTCCGTTCTCCTTTCTCCTGTTTGGCCCTGGCAAGTGGAAGTTGCTCATTTCACCAAATACTGGAAAACCGCCTGCAGATTGTCGTCAGGCGACGTGACTTCCTCGATCGCGCCGTACTCGCCGCTTGCGGCCAGCTCGGTCAGGCGCGCGTAAAACGCATCCGGTTTGCCGGTCTCGACGGTGACGGCTCCCTCTTCGAATTTCATGCTGCGAACGTCGGACTGATCGAGAAAATCGCGCGCCAGGCCGCGCGGGTTCTCGGCGCGGACGTACACGGTGTGCGGATGCTCGTCGATGAGATCGCGAATCGCGTGCACGTCTCCTTCGGCGAGGATCCGCCCATTGTTGATGAGGAGAATGTTCCCCGTCATCGATTCGATCTCGTGCAGGATGTGGCTCGAGACAATCACGCTCTTGCCCGCACGCGCCCACTCGCGGATCAACCGGATGGTCTTCCGTCGCGCCAGCGGATCCATTCCCGACAGCGGCTCGTCGAGGATGAGGAGCGCCGGATCGTGGACGATGGCTTGCGCCAGCTTCACTCGCTGACGCATGCCTTTGCTGTAGGCGCCGATCTTCTTGTTCGCGGCATCCATCAGATCGACGGCCGTTAACGCCCGCTGCGCGGCTTCATCCGCCGCCTTCTCGCCGAGGCCGTTCAACCGAACCAGGGCGGTCACCCATTCGAGTCCGGTCATGCGCTCGTAGAACGCATCCTGCTCGGGGCAGAAGCCGATTTGGAAATATAGGTGCGGGTTGCGCCAGATCGGTTCGCCGAGCACCTTCACCGTGCCCTTGCTCGGCTTCAGCTGACCGGTGATCAGTTTCATGAACGTCGACTTGCCGGCGCCATTGGGGCCGAGCAGTCCGGTGATACCCGCCGGCACGTCGACGGTGACGTCGTTGAGGCCGATCACCTGCCCGTACCACTTCGAGAGGTGTTCGGCGCTGGCAATCGCGGCGCTCACGTCACCACCTCCACGCCACGCACCCGCCGTTCGAGGACGGAGATCGACAGGGCGACCAGACCGAGAATGACGATGAGCGACACCGGCCAGGGCGTGGCATAGCGAGGCTTGAGCCGGAAGATCACGTCGACGACCTGGGTCAGGTTGGCGCCCAGTGAAATCCACGACAGCCGCGTGCTGCCGGTAATCGCGAGCATCGCGTGATAGATCGCGGCGGTGAAGAACAGGATGCCGGCGTAGAGAATGCCGACATAGCGAGCGCTTTTCGAGAGCGACGACAGCGCGAGCATGGTGAACGTCGACAGCAGCGCCTGCAGCACGGCGGCGACGGCGATGGCCGGGAAGAGAAACAGGTTCTTGCTCAGAAACGCGAAGCTGCCGGCAAACACCACCTGCAGCAGGAGCAGCAGCAGGCCGGGCACCAGCGTCACGAATAACAGGAACGCAAACAGGATCGCCGCCTTGCCGAAGATGTATTCCGTGCGCATCAGCGGCTTCGACAGATAGATCTGCAGCGCATTGGCTCGCCGATCGTTGGCGATCAGCCCGGCGCCGACGTAAATCGTGACGATGAAGACGAAGAAATCCTGCTGCTCGAGAAACTGCCGGAACGTTTCCGCCGTCGGTGCGAACATCGCGACCTGCGGGTAGTTGGCGGTGACGTAGATCTGGACGGCGCGGACGAGAAACGGCATCCACGCAAAAAGCAGCAGGCCGAGGAAGATGCGCTTGCGCAGCACGCTCAGTATGCCGGCGCGCGCGATCACGGTCCACGCCTGACCCGGCATCGACCTGCCGCCAACATAGCGCCGGTAACTTTGATCGTGTATGGGCATTGATGTCGATCGTCTGCTTGTCTTACTTTGCGACGACTGTCCGCTTAGTCCTCACCCAACGCTTTGGCAAACACATCCTCGAGCGTCGGAATACTCGGCCGCAGGTGCCGCACCTGCACGCCATGGCGCGCCGCGAGCACGAAGAGCGCCGTCTGATCGGTGCCGGGTTGCGCGCCGCCGACATCGCGCGAGGCGCCATCGGGGACGAACACGCGCATGACGTCCTCGTCGGTCGATGTGCACTCCATGCCGGCTTGGCGAAGCACCTCGACGAACGCGGGGAGATCTCCCTTGATCCGCAGCTCGAACACGCGTCCGGCCGGCCCCTTCAACTGATCGATCGGCCCCTGCGCCGCCACCTGCCCCTTATCCATCACCACCACGTCGTCGCACGTGTACTCGACATCGGGCAACAGGTGTGATGACAGGATCAGATTGACGTTCTTGTTATGACCGAGATCGCAGATCAGCTCGAGCATCTCGTCGCGCCCTTTCGGGTCCATCCCGTTGGTCGGCTCGTCGAGAAAGAGCAGATCGGGATCGTGCACGAGCGCCTGCGCCAGCTTGATGCGCTGCTTCATGCCGGTCGAATAGGTTTCGAGGTTGCGATAGCGCGCCTCGCCGAGGCCGACGTAATACAGCACCTCGTGCGCGCGCTGCATCGCATCGACAGCGGGCAGACCTGCGAGCTGGCCGCAGTAGGCAACGAACGAAACCGCATTCATTCCCGGGATGTGGCCGTCGGTCTCCGGCATGTAACCGATGCGGGCGCGAATCTCCAACGGCCGCTCCGCGACGTCCAGGCCGAGTACCGTCATCCGCCCGGTGGCCGGTTTGATGAAGCCGAGCAGCGTTTTGAGGAGAGTGCTCTTCCCCGCTCCATTCGGGCCGAGCAGCCCGATGGCGCCGGCACTGAAGCGGCCTGAGACCTCTTTCAGCGCGCGATTGCTGCCGTAGATGACGGTGACGTTGTCGAGCAGCACGACCGGCGTGTCTTCCGGCGTCGCCGCTCGCTCGCGGGTCGCGATCAGGTTGGTACTCTCCAAGGTGTCTATTTACTCACTCGACCGCTCGTTCGCCACTCTGCTACGCCGTTTCAGCACAGGTTTTACTATACGGGCTTTGGAATCAGAGCGTTCCGCGCAAGCCGAGCGCGTCGGCGCGCTCGCGCATGAATGTAATGACGTTGTTGATGTGCTGATCGATCGGCAATCCGATCTCTTCCGCCCCTTTTCGCAGGTCGTCGCGGCTCACGGCACGCGCGAACGCCTTGTCCTTCATCCGCCTGATCACTGACGAGGCCTCGAGGTCGAGGACGCTCTTCGATGGACGCACGAGCGAACAGGCGGTGACGAAGCCCGACATTTCGTCGCAGGCATACAGCGCATGCTCGAGCCGTGATTCACGCGGGACGCCCGAGTACTCGGCGTGCGACAGAATCGCGCGCGTGACCCATTCGGGGTAGCCCTGCGCTTGCAGGATTTCGACGCCGCGAAACGGATGGTTCGCCTGGTCCGGCCATCGTTCGTAGTCGAAATCATGCAGCAGCGCGACGACCGCCCAGTCTTCCTCCGGTTCCCCCCACAGCCTGGCGTATCCGCGGACCGATGCCTCGACCGAGAGCATGTGTTTGCGCAGGCTCTCGCTCTGCGTGTATTCGGTCATCAATGCGTATGCAGAGTCGCGGGATAGAGTCATGACTCAGTTTCCAGCTCCCAGCTTCCAGCTTCCAGTTATTGTTCGCCCATCACTTTCACCACCACACGCTTCTTCCTCTGGCCGTCGAACTCCGCGTAGAAGATCTGCTCCCAAGGACCGAGATCGAGCTTGCCGCCGGTAATCGGCACGACGACCTGATGCCCCATGATCGTGCGCTTCAGGTGCGCGTCGGCGTTATCCTCGCCGGTCTGGTGATGGTGATACGGCAAGCCGGCCGGCGCGAGCTTCTCCAGCCACACCTGGAAATCATGAATCAATCCGTCTTCCCAGTCGTTCACATACACGCCAGAGGTGATGTGCATCGCCGAGACGAGCACGATGCCATCGGTCACGCCGCTCTTCCTGACAATCGCCGACACCTCGTCAGTGATGCGGACGAATTCCTGCCGCGACTTCGTGTTGAACCAGAGATAGTCGGTGAATGTCAGCTTCCAGCTCCCAGCTACCAGCTCCCAGCTCCCAGCTTCTAATTTGAGCCCGATCTTCTGAGCTGGAAGCTGGAAGCTGGAAACTGGAAGCTATTCAATCCAGCCCCACCGACGCCATCGCGTTGAAATCGAGTTTTCCGGGGCCATGGCTTCGTAACTTCCGGAATCCCGCTGCCCCAATCATCGCGGCGTTATCGGTCGACAGCGCCAGCGGCGGAATGAACACCGGGATGCCGCTCGCCGCGCCGCGATCCTGCGCTTCGGCACGCAGCCGGCTATTCGCGGAGACGCCACCAGCGATGCCGATGCTGCGGGCGCCGAGCCAGCCGGCCGCTTCGAATGTCCGGTCGAGCAGCGCCTCGACCACCGTTCGCTGAAAGCTGGCCGCAATATCGGCAACGTCTGCCGCGGGGAGCCTGGCTCCCGCCTCATCGGACGCGGCGGCCTTCATTTCGCGAACATCCGGATCGATGCCCGTCCGCTCCCGGACCAGTCGAAGAACGGCAGTCTTCAGGCCGCTGAAACTGAAGTCGATTCGTCGCGCGATGTCGGGCGGCAGAATGCCGTCCGCCGTCGGCCGGGGCGCATTGCGATCCGCATGGGTCAGCCGTGCGGCGCGGAACGCGTACGCACGGTCGTTCCCCGTTCGCGCGACACGATCGATCGCTGGGCCACCCGGATACCCGAGCCCGAGCAGCTTCGCCACCTTGTCATACGCCTCCCCCGCCGCATCGTCGCGCGTACGACCAATCAATCGATAGTGCCCGGGTTCGGCAATGAAGTAGAGGCTGGTGTGCCCGCCGGAGACCACGAGGACGGCTGCCGGCAGTGGCAACTCGCCGTGCGCGAGCGTGAGCGATTCGATGTGCCCGGCCAGATGATGTACCGGCACGATTGGAATCCCCCGCGACCAGGCGAGCGCCTTTCCGAATGCCACGCCAACGAGCAGCGAGCCGACCAGTCCCGGCCCCTGCGTGACGGCGACACCGCCAATGTCTTCTATTTTCACCGACGCCTGATCGAGCGCCGCTTCGTACACGCCGCAGATATCGCGCACGTGCTGGCGCGACGCGAGCTCCGGCACGACCCCACCCCATTCCCGATGGATCGCCACCTGCGACGCGACAATATTCGAACGGATCTGCCAGGGACGGCCGGGATCGCCGGTTTCGGCAATCACGGCGGCCGCCGTCTCATCACAGGAAGTTTCGATGGCGAGCAGATTCATCGTGCGCTGGTCGACGGAGCGGTCTCGAGCGCCTTCCGCAGCGACTCGGTGTACGGGGCGGTGAAGATGCCGCGTTCGGTGATGATTCCCGAGATGTACCGATGCGGCGTCACATCGAACGCAGGGTTGCGGATTTTCGCGCCGATCGGCGTCAACCGCGACGTTCCCAGGTGCGTGACTTCCCGCTGATCGCGTTCTTCGATCGGAATCGCTTCGCCGTCGGGGGTGGCCAGGTCGATCGTCGACAGCGGTGCGGCGACATAGAACGGGATCTTGTGCTCGTGCGCCAGGACCGCGACGGTGTAGGTGCCAATCTTGTTCGCGGTGTCACCATTGGCGGCAATGCGGTCGGCGCCCACCACGACGACATCGATTTCGCCAGCGCGCATCAACGGACCGGCCATGCTCTCGGTGATAACCGTGGTGCTGATGCCGTCTCGGATCAGCTCCCAGGCGGTGAGCCGTGCGCCTTGCATGAACGGCCGCGTCTCATCGGCAAACACGGCGACGCGCTTACCCTGTTCGACCGCCGCGCGGATCACGCCAAGCGCAGAGCCATACCCGGCGGTCGCCAGCGCGCCGGCGTTGCAGTGCGTCAGCACACGCCCGCCGTCGGGAACCACTTCAGCGCCGATGCCTCCCATCAGGCGGCAATTCGCGACGTCCTCGTCGTGGATCGCGCGCGCTTCCCGCTCGAGACGATCGGCAATCTCCTCGGGTGATTCGCCGGCCTGCGCGCCGGCGGCGAACGCCGCTTTCATGCGATCGATCGCCCAGAACAGGTTGACGGCCGTCGGCCGGGTTGCCGCCATCATGTCGCAGCTCTTCTGGAACTCGACGGCGAACTGCTTGGTGCCTTTCGCCGTGCTCTTGCGCATTCCAAGCGCAAGTCCCATCGCCGCGGCGACGCCGATCGCAGGAGCGCCGCGGATCACCATCGTCCTGATCGCTCGCGCCACTTCCTGAGCGTTGCGGCAGCGCACGTAGATTTCCTGTCCGGGCAGCTTGCGCTGATCGACCATTACGATCGTGTCGCCCTGCCAATCAATGGTGGGAAGCATGCGTTATCCAATGCTCAATGTTGAATGTTCAATGCGCAATGTAATGCTCAATGTTCAATGTCCAACCTGAACACATTGAGCGCTGAGCATTCAGCATTGAACATTCGGCGTTCTCATTCCAGCAACCGTCGATCGAACGGCATCGGCAACAGCGCCGACAACCGGAACCGACCAGTTGGTCCGTTCAGGTTACCTAGAATGATATCGATGTCGCCGCAGTACTCCCAGAGCAACTGACGACACGGGCCGCAAGGCGGCGTCGGCGCGTCCGTGTCGGCAACCACGGCAATGCGGGTGAAGATCGAATGGCCGTCCGAGAGCGCCTTCACGAGCGCCACCCGTTCCGCGCACAAGGTCAGACCGTAGGTCGCATTCTCGACGTTGCAGCCACCGATGACCTGCCCGTCGGCCGTTTCGAGCGCCGCGCCGACCTGAAAATGCGAGTAGTGCGCCTGCGCGCGGGTGCGCGCATCGGTTGCGGCCGCGAGCAGCGCCAAATCCGAATCGGACGCAGACCCGCCGTTCTCAATCGATACCGGTTGCCACGCCGCATCATCTCTCCGATCGCCACCGCTTCGGCGTTCACCGGGCTTCTCGGACTCGCCGGTGCTCCGAGCCGACGAGCTGGCAGAGGGCGAGCGGCGATCGGTCCCGCTCCGGCGATCCGCCTTTCGATCCGGCACCCGGTTGGTCCGCCGTTCAGATCCGCTCAACGATCCCCTCCAGCAGGTTCGAGAATTCTCCCGCGACGCGCCGCGCCACTTCCATGACCTCATCGTGCGCAAGCGGCTGAGGCAATACGCCGGCCGCGGGGTTCGTGATGCAGGAGATGCCAAGCACTTCCATTCCCATGTGCCGCGCGACAATCGCTTCCGGCACAGTGGACATGCCGACGGCATCGGCCCCGATCCCACGGAGATATCGTATTTCCGCCGGCGTTTCGTAGCTGGGCCCGTGCAGCGCGACATACACGCCGTGCGCGAGGGGGACGCCGCGCGCTTTCCCGGCGTCGTCGGCCGCCTGACGCAGCCGCCTCGAATACACCTCGGTCATGTCGGGAAATCGCGGGCCGAAGCGGTCGTCGTTGGACCCGACGAGCGGATTGGTTCCCATCAGATTGATGTGATCGTCGATCACCATCAAGGTGCCGGGCTTGAAATTCAGGTTGATGCCGCCCGCCGCGTTGGTCAGGACGAGCGTCCTGACGCCAAGAAGGCCGAGCACACGCGTCGCGAAGGTCACGATCGACATCGGATGTCCTTCGTAGAAATGCGCGCGTCCGGACAATGCAGCCACCCGCCGGCCTGAAATGGAACCGAGGACGAGCTTGCCCGCGTGCCCGACGACCGTCGACGCCGGCCAGTGTGGAATGTCCCCGTAGGGAATGGTGACGCTGTTTCCGAGGGACTGGGTGAATCCGCCAAGTCCGGACCCAAGCACAATCGCCACCGCCGGCGGCTCGCCCGCGTGATTGCGCAGAAATTCCGCGGCTCGCTCGGCGAGCGCGTAGTGATCGCTCATAACAGAAATCCGGCGATTGTGGCGGTCACGAAGTTGGCGAGCGTGCCCGCGAGCATCGCGCGCAGACCGAGCCGAGCGAGGTCGTGCCGTCTGGTTGGCGCGAGCGCGCCGATGCCGCCGATCTGAATCCCGATCGAGCTGAAGTTCGCAAAGCCGCAGAGCGCAAACGTCGCGATCGTGAACGAGCGCGGATCGATCGTGCCTTTCATCGGCCCGAGCTGGGAATACGCGACGAATTCATTGAGCGCCATCCGCGTGCCGAGCAGGTTGCCAATCGTCGGTGCGTCGCGCCACGGCACACCCATGCTCCACGCCACCGGTGCGAACACCCAGCCGAAGATTTGCTGCAGACTCAAGCCGACCAATCCGAGCAACGCATTGACCAGCGCGACGAGCGCGAGAAACGAAATCAACATGGCGCCGACGTTCAAGGCGAGCTGAAGCCCCTCGCTCGTCCCGCGGCCTGCCGCGTCGATGACGTTGACGTCGGTCCGTTCGATGTCGAGCTTGACCCCTCCCATCGTCTCGGGCACTTCGGTCTCGGGCACGAAGATCTTCGACATCATCAGCGTGCCCGGTGCGGTCATGATCACCGCCGTCAGCAGGTGCTGCGCTTCGATCCCGAACAGGATGTAGGCAGCCATGATGCCGCCGGAGATATGTGCCATGCCGGAGGTCATCACGGTCATCAGTTCCGACTCGGTCATGCGCGGCAGATACGGCCGGATCGTCAGCGGCGCTTCGGTCTGCCCCATGAAGATGCTCGCCGCGACGTTGAGCGATTCGGCACCCGACGCGCGCATCACGCGGCGCATCATCACCGCAAAGGCGCGAACGACGAGCTGCATGATGCCGAAGTAGTACAGGATCGCGAACAGCGCCGCGATGAAGATGATGGTCGGCAGCACCTGGAAGGCAAAAACGACGCCGTATTGCGCACCTTCCGAACCGAGGACCTTGGTCATGATCCGCGGCCAGACCGTTTTGTCGCCGAGCGGTCCGAAGACGAAGCTCGATCCCACGAAGGCGAAGTCGAGCAACCGGTTGATCGCGCCGCCCAGCGTCTGGAAGACACGCTGTCCGATTGTCGTCTTGAGCACGATCAGCGCGAACAGGAGCTGCAGCCCCAGCCCCCATGCAACGGTCCGCCGATCGATGGCGCGACGGTTGGTCGAAATCGCATAGGCGATCGTCATGATGACGATGAGGCCGGTGAGCGGCTGCACTCGTGGCACCGCGAATCGGGCAATCAAGGCAACCACAGCGGCGATCGCGGCCGCCCCGCCAATGACCATCATGTCGCCCGCGTCGTAGGGCACGCGGCGCGGCGCTACGTGAAGCGCTTGTCCTTCGGTAGCTCCGGTCATCGATTCCTCCGGTTGTCCGGTTCGACACGTTCGATGACGAGGTCGCGCGGCGCTGGCGGAGCTTCGGCAATCCGAATCGCCCGCTTGACCAGTGGCAGCGCCTCGTCCACCCCACGGCCGTTGCGATGATGCAGCCGCAGCACCGGCTCGCCTCGGCGAACCGGCGCAGCCACCGGCGCCACGATCTCGATCCCGACTCCCGGATCGATGACGTCGTCCAGCTTGGCCCGGCCGGCGCCCAGCGCAACGGCAGCCCGTCCTATTTCTTCGGCCAGAAGTGACGACACGTAACCGTCCGAGGTCGCCTGGACGTCGTGCCGGTCCGTCGTCGCCGGCAGCAGGCTGTTGTCTTCGATGACGTGCGGATCGCCGCCTTGAAACTCGATAATCTCGGCGAGCTTCTCCAACCCGGCGCCGGAGCTCAATGCCTGCCTGACCCGTTTGGCGGCGGATGACTCGTCACGCTCCACACCAGCCGCAATCAACATCCGGGCGGCAAGAAGAACGGACAAGTCTTCTATGTCGCGCGGACCGCGCCCCTTCAACGTCTCGAGGCATTCGATCACTTCGAGCGAATTCCCGACCATACGCCCGAGCGGTGCCTCCATGCTGGTGATCAGGGCCTCCGTCCGGACGCCGGATGCAGTTCCGATCGCGACGAGCGACTCGGCTAGACGACGCGAATCGGGCAGCGTCTTCATGAACGCACCGCTTCCGGTCTTGACGTCGAGCACGAGCCCGCCAATGCCTTCGGCAATTTTCTTGCTCATGATGGAGGCGCAAATCAGCGGGATGCTCTCGACAGTGCCGGTGACGTCGCGCAGCGCGTAGAGCTTTTTGTCAGCGGGCGCAATCTCGGTGGTCTGTCCGATCATCGCGCAGCCAACAGCGGCCAGCGCCCGACGCAATTCGTCGAGCGACAGGCCGGTGCGAAATCCCGGAATCGCCTCGAGCTTGTCGAGGGTGCCGCCGGTGTGGCCCAGCCCCCGGCCGGACATCATTGGCACGTGCGCGCCACAGGCGGCGGCAAGGGGCGCCAGAATGAGCGACGTCTTGTCGCCGACGCCGCCGGTGCTGTGCTTGTCGACCGGCGTCCCGTTCACGCCTGGATACTCGACCCGGATCCCGGAGCGAACCATGGCATCGGTCAGCGCGGCAGTCTCTTCCGGCGACATGCCCCGGATGAAGATCGCCATGAGCAACGCCGATGCCTGGTAATCGGGAAGGGTGCCGTCGGTGACGCCGGCAATGAAAAAATCAATGGCGGCGCGATCGAGCGCACCGCCACCCCGTTTGAGCCGTATGAGATCGACCGCGCGCATCAAGAATGAAGGAAGGCTAAAGCCGGACTCTACTATAGATTAGAATGAACAGTATTCATCGGCTCCTCGCCAGGACATGCCAGACATGATCAGCCACGCGGTCGTCCCTTTGCTCCCTGCCGGGTCGGTACCGGAACCGCTGTCGTTCATGTAAACGATGCCCGAAACCGTAGCTCCTCCTCCACTTGCGCCTGACGCCTCCGTGAAATTTGCGGAGTTCGCGCGCGCCTGCAAGGCCGCGGCGCGGGCGGTTGCGCTCTATCCGGGGACGCACCCCGCGATCGGTGCCTCGCTGTCCCGCCTCGCCCAGGCGACGGCACGGCTGACGGAAAGCGGACCGTTCACGCTTCAGGTTCGATCGAATTCGCTGCTCCTGAACGGCGCGCTGCCACAACGCCCCGATCCCGCGATCGCCGAGCTGGCCGAGGTGCTCTATCGCCACCTGATTGGCGCGATGACCGTGAATGCGGCGGCCGACGCCAACTCATGGCGAACGCTGCTGCTCCTGCTGGCGCGCACGCCCGAGGACGTGCGCAGCGACGGCGGCATTGCCAAGCTGTGGGCGACGGCCGGCGGCCCGAGCCTCGAGATCGTCGAGATCGATTACGCGGAAGTGCTGCGCGAAAAGCAGGGAGACGCGGCGACGATCGATCAGATCATCGAGGCAGCGATCGCCGGCCCGCAAGTCCAAATCGACGACGCCATGTTGCAGGCGCTGCTCGGCATCGTCAACGAGCCGGAAAAATTCCAGCAGTTGCTCGCCCAGCTCGAATCGTCGACCGCGGCTGGCGGCGTCGAGGCCAAAACCGCAGCGTTTCTCAATCTGGTGCGGAACCTGACCGAGTACCTGGCGAAGACAAATCCGGATCAGCTCGACGGCGTGCTGAAGCAGATGGCGGACGCGGCGGCCGCCTTCTCGCTCGACGGTGTGGTTGCGCTGCTCGGGCAACGCGATCGTCCAGCTGCGATCGCCGGCACGATCGACGTCGTCGGAGCCATGGCCGAACGCATGTCGGACGAATCCGTCGCCCACCTGGTTGCCGAGTCAGTCATTTCCAGCGGCCGTGCAACCGGCCGGCTCGCGCACGCGTTTCAGGCGCTCGTGCCGGAACAGGATCGGCAGCGTCAGCTGCTCGCGCTGGCTGAGCAGGAGGTCGCCGAGTCCGAACTGGGACGCGAGGCATCGTTCGAAGAACTCTGGCAGAACGTGGAAGGCATGTTGACGTCGTACAGCGACGAGGCGTATGTCTCCGGCGAGTACGATCGCGAGCTCACGAGCGCCAGGACGCGCGCCGTTGACGTCGACCGGATCAGCGACGATCCGCCGGATCGGCTGGCCGGGTGGCTGGGCAGCGTCAGCGACAGCGCCCTGCGCGGCCTCGATCACCAGCTGCTCACCGACCTGCTGACGATCGAGCAGGATCCGCTGCGCTGGCGCGACGTGGCGCAGACCGTCGTCAACCACGCGGACGACCTGGTTCGAGTCGGGCACTTCGATCAGGCCTGGCTCTTGGCGGAAGCGGTGGCGGACGGATCCGCCGCCCGCAGCGAACGCCAGGCACACGCGCGCGGCGCCCTCGAGCAGTTCGCGAAGGGATCGATGCTCAAACATGCCGCGGCACAGCTCCGCGGAACGAGCGACGAAGGATACGAGCGCTTTAAACGAATCTGCCACGCCGCGGGCACGGCGATCGTCGCCCCGCTGGCCGAGGCGCTCTCGGCCGAACAGGACGCTCGGGCCCGCCGCCGGCTCCGCGACATCATGCTTGGCTTCGGTGCGCAAGGCCGGGAGTCGGTGCAGCCGCTGATGCATTCGACCAACTGGGAAGTTCGCCGCACTGCCGCGTACTTGCTCCGCGAGTTCGGCGGCACCGAAGGATTGAAAGAGCTGGTTCCGCTCCTTACCGATACCGAACCGCTCGTCCAGCGCGAGGCCGTGCAGGGCCTGATCATGAGCGGGACCGCCGAAGCGTCTGCGATCCTGGTGCGCGCGCTGACGACGGCCACGGGGCGGACGAAGGAGACGCTGCGCAATGAAGTGCTGGCGAACAAGGACGAGCGCGCCGCGCCGCTCTATTGTTACGTGGTGAAGCACGTGAAGCCGCGGGCGTTGCCCAAACTGTATTCAACCGCAATCGAAGTCCTGGGAACGTCGAAGCTGCCTGAAGCCGTTGACGCGTTGAAGACGGCATTGCAACAGGGAGAGTTGTGGGCGCCGCTACGCACGCGACGCCTGCGCGCGGCGGCAGCAACGTCGCTGAGAGCCATCGGCACACCGCAAGCACTCGACGCGTTGCGGGAAGCCTCGGAACATGGCCCCCGCGGCGCTCGCGCCGCCGCGAAGGCGCAGCTCGAGCAGGTTGAGTGATTCGCAATTCGTCCGCCTTCGCGCAAGCGCTTCGGCGCGACAAGCCGATTCAGGGATTCGACGATCAGGGATTCGACGATCAGCGATTCGACGATTAGCGATTCGGGATTAGCGATTCAGGGATTAGCGATTCGGGATTAGCGATTAGTGATTAGGGATTCCAATGTCCGACCTCCAGAACCGGGTGGCCCAATACGACGAGTTGCTGCGGCGATTTGCCTCGGGAGTTCGTGCCGCGCAGCTGTATGCGGCTGACCATCCCCTCATCGGGCGGAACGTCGAAGGCCTGCTCGCGGTGCTGAAGTCGTTGCACACGCTCCAGGCGTCGATCACGGTTGGCATCGTCGGCAACCACCTGGTGGTCTCCGATACCCCTTTGCCGAAAGCCAGCTCGGGCATGGCGGAGCTGATTCGGCGGCTGAAGGAAAACAAAATCGAACGGATCTCGTTCGAGCGCGGCATTACGGCTGATGAAACCAACGCGTTCATGCACGCCGTTGCCGCGCTGGGCAAGCATACGCCGGCCGACCCCGCATTGACGTTCCCACACATTCGCGTGGGACGGATCGTCACCGAAGAGCGGGTGTCGGACGGCATCAGCGGCGATATCGCGGCAATCCGCCAGCTGTATTCGAAAGCGGTCACGGCCGCGGAGGCGGCCTGGGAAAGTGCGGAGACGGAAGGACAGCCGGATCTTCCAGGCGCGGTTCAGGCGGTCGAAGGGCTTGCGGACGCGGTGACGCAGAACCGCACCGCGCTGGTCGCGCTCACGGCAATGCGCAACTACGACAACTACACGTTCACCCACATGGTGAACGTGTCGATTCTGACGATGGGGCAGGCTCGAGCGCTTGGCATCGAAGGCCGCTTGCTCCGGGAATTCGGGCTCTCCGCCCTGATGCACGATATCGGCAAGGTACGCACGCCCAAGGAAGTCCTGAACAAGCCGGACAAGCTCACCGACGCAGAGTTCGAAATCATGCGCCGGCACACCGTCGATGGCGCGGAAATCCTGCGGCGCACGCCGGAAATGCCGATCCTCGCGCCAGTCGTCGCCTTCGAGCATCATCTGCGCAGCGACGGCACCGGGTATCCGCTCGGAGTGAAACGGACTGCGCTCAATCTGGGCACGATGATGTGCGGCATCGCCGACGTCTACGACGCGATGCGATCGCAGCGGGCGTATCAGCAGGCATTTCCGACCGACCGCATTCTGGCGGTGCTCCGGCGCAACGACGGCAAGCAGTTCGATCAGCATCTGGTCCGCCGATTCGTGCAGCTCCTCGGCATCTACCCGCCGGGGAATCTCGTACGGCTGTCATCTGGTGAAGTCGCGGTCGTCACCCAGATTCACGCGCCGGATCCATATCGCCCGCGCGTGCGCATCCTCATCAACCAAGAGGGAACGCGACTCGAGCTTCCCTACGATCGGAATCTCTGGGAACCAAACCGCGAGGGAGAACAAGCCGCGATTGCAGCGCCGGTGGAGCCGGCCGAGTACGGAATCGACCCGCTTAACTACCTCCAGAACTAGTCGGTGAGTCGGTGAATGGTGAATTGGTGAGTGGCAAATTGGTGAATCGGTGAATTTCGTGGGTCGACGAATTTTGTGGGTTGGTGAATCATCATCGCGCGGCGACGGCCGCGCTTTAACCGGACGCGCTGATTCACCAATCCACGAATTGCGGAAATGCCCCCGTGTCTGAGGCCGCTCAGTCCGTCTTCGTCGCCTTCGTGCTGATTGCAAGCGGGCTGACGTGGCAAGCCGTGCAATCGGCGCGCGTGCCGGTCAGTTCGCCGGACCGGCTCGTGGCTGAGCTCCGGCTGGCGCAGGTGGCCGCGCTGCTGCTCGCGTTTTCCGCCGGCGCCTACATCGGCCTCGCCGTCGCCCATGAGGCGCGACCGGGGGTCGGCTTCGACGTCGCGCTGGCGGCTGGATTCTTCGTCGTCGCTGCCGCGACGCTGGTGCGAGATCCGCGGCAGGCGCTCACCATGCTCGCGCTGGCGTTTGCGGCGCACGCGATTCTCGATGTCGCGCACCGCCCCGGCTGGCCACTGCCCGACGGCGTTGCGCCGCGGTGGTATTCCATCTGGTGCGCCGTGTACGATGTCTATATCGGCGCGTTGTGTTATCTCCCCATGTTGAGGCGTTGACGATGTCCTTCCGGATCCGAGTGTTGAGTTTGGTCGCAGCAGTGCTGCTGGTGTCTGGGCCGCGACCCGCGGTGCACG
>JBPYFA010000571.1:0-15156 GCA_051986585.1 Vicinamibacterales bacterium
GACGGCATAGAACAACGTGATGAATCGCGACGATGGGCTGTGACGGCTGATCTGCAGGTTCAATCGCTCGGTCAGAGTCGGCGGGTCGAGTTCTTCATCGACCAGCGTTCGTAGCACCGCAAGGAGCAGCGCCATCAGCAGCGCGGCCGGACTCCCCTTGCCCGCGACGTCGCCCAGGGCGATGATGATTCGACCATCGCGAAGCGGCAGCACGTCGTAGAAATCGCCGCCGACGGTGTTCGCCGGGCGGGTTACGCCGCAGATTTCGATGTCGCCGGCGCGGTAGGTTCCCTTCGGGAGCATGGCCAGCTGGATCTCGCGGGCGACTTCGAGCTCTCCCTTCAGCGACAGCCGATCCGCCACCTCGAGCAAGATCAGCAGATTGACGAGGAACAGGCTGATGAGCAACGCCAGCGTTCCATCGGCCCAGATCGGCATCAGCACGCCAACCTGAATGAACGGAACGCCGAAGGGCATGTCCACCGACGAGAACCCGCGGAACAGCCGGATGATGCCGACCAGCGCGATGATGAGCGCGCCGACATACAAGGCGCGGCGGGCCGGCGAGAGCCGCAGCGTGAACGCGATGAAGAACTCACGGAGGCGCAGCGGTGCGCTCTTCCACAGGGGAAGCCCAGCGTAGCGGTCTTCATCCTGGCCGCGGGTGAAGAACCGATAGGCGTCGCGCGTGTCGTCGGTGAACAGCCGTTGAAAGTCGTCGCGGGAGAGATCGCGAGTGTAGGTCTCGAACAGGTCGCGAGCGCGATCCGAAGTGGAGCTTCTCAAATCAGGCCGATCTGCCTGCCTACCCTGGCGAAGGCGTCGAGGGCGAACTGGAGATCCTCGCGCGTGTGCGTCGCCGTCACGATCGTTCGAACGCGTGCCTTGTCGCGCGCCACGGTTGGAAAGCCGATGGCCTGCGCGAACACACCCGCCTCGAAGAGCCGGTCCGACAGTGCGTTCGCCTTGGCGCTGTCGCCGGCAATGACCGGAGTGATCGGGCTTTCACTGATGCCAGTGTCAAATCCCAAGCGCACGAGCCCCTCTTTGAAGAAACGTGTGTTGTCCCAGAGCCGTTCCATGATTTCCGGCTCCTCGAGCAGCACGTCGAGCGCGGCAATGCAGGCTGCCGCAACCGCCGGCGGATGAGAGGTCGAGAACAGAAACGGCCGCGCGCGGTGGTACAGGAAGTCGATCAGATTACGGTTGCCGGCGACGTAGCCGCCGAGAACGCCAATCGCTTTCGACAATGTCCCGACCTGGATGTCGACTCGACCGTGTACATCAAAATGATCGATGGTGCCGCGTCCGTTCTTCCCGAACACGCCACTGGCGTGCGCATCGTCCACCATCATGATGCAGCCGGTGCGCTCGGCGAGGTCGCAGAGCGCTGGCAACGGTCCGAGATCGCCATCCATGCTGAAGACGCCGTCGGTGATCAGCAAGCGGCGTTGAGTCGCCGGAAGCCCGTCGATGATGCGGCGTGCTGCGTCGACATCCTTGTGGGGAAATACCTTGATCGTGGCACGGCTCAGCCGGCAGCCGTCAATGATGCTGGCGTGGTTCAGCTCGTCCGAGATCACAACATCGTCTTTTCCCAAAATGGCTGAAACGGTTCCGGCGTTCGCGGTAAAGCCGCTCTGGAACACGACGACTGCCTCAACCTTCTTGAACTCGGCCAACCGCCGCTCGAGCTCCATATGGATGGCCATCGTGCCGGCGATGGTTCGCACCGACCCGGAGCCGACCCCGAACTCCTTGGTGGCAGTCAGGGCCCGCTCCCGAAGCCTGGGATGGGTGGTGAGGCCCAGATAATTGTTCGACGAGAGGTTGACTACCGAGCGTCCGTCGAAGGTTGTATGAGATTTCTGCTCGTCTTGCAGCACCCTGAGCCCGCGGTATAGATTCTGCTTTTTAAGGTTGTTGAGCTCGTCTCCGAGGTAGGACAACGGATCTTGGCGCATTTACCGAGTATAAGCCGCGGATAACGGCGGCAGATAAACACCCCCGGGCCTGGCATTGGCATTGACAACGTGTCCGATGTGACTTGGGAAACGGCAACAGCGCTGCCGACTTTGCGGCGCACGGGAGGGAAAGTGGGCAGCCGCGGAAGTACACACCGCGACATCTTCGGCGACATTGCCCTGCTCGTGTTCCTGATCGCGCAAGCGTCGGACGGCGTGCTGACCTACGTTGGCGTCAGCACCTACGGACGGCACATCGAGGCCAACCCGTTAATCGGCTGGCTCATGACGCTGATCGGCCAGGGGGCCGCGCTGGCAACGGCTAAGGTCGCAGCGGTGTTCTTCGGCATCGCTCTTCACCTCTCGGCCGTGCACCGCGCGGTTGCGCTCCTGGCACTCCTCTATATTGCCGTCGCTGTGCTTCCCTGGATTGCGATTCTCTTCTTCTAGCGCTTCACGCCTTCTCGCGATCTTCGATTACTGCCTCTCCTTGAAGACCTCGGTGAACACCACCTGAAGGATGGCGGCGGTCGGCACGGCCAGAATCGCGCCAATGATCCCGAGGAGCTTCCCACCGATGAGAAGCGACACGATCACCGTCACCGGACTGACGCCCACCTGCCGCTGCATGATCTTCGGGACGAGCACGTGATTCTCGAACTGCTGTTGCACGATGAAAAAGATCAGGACGAGCAACGCCTTTTTCAATGACACCGTCGCCGCGATCGCGATTGCTGGAATCGCAGAGAGGATCGGCCCAACGACCGGGATCAGCTCACCGATGCCGGAGACCAGCGCGAGCACATAGAAGAACGGAATTCCCATCAGCCAGAGGCCAATCGCTGACGAGCTGCCGATAACGGCGCCGAGCAGGAGCTGCCCTCCAAGCCACGCGCTGATCTTGACCGTGATATCGCGGCTCAGCGCATCGACCCGCGCACGTTTCCCTGCGGGAAACAGATGGAGCATTGTCGACCGCAGGCTGCCGGCCTCGATGAGAATGTAAAACGTGAGGATCAGGATCGTCAGCAGGCCGAAGAGCCCACCCACCACATTGACGACCGCAGTAAAAACGGTGCCGACTGCTTCTTTTCCACCGGTCTTCGGCGCCTGCCTGACCGCTTCAGTCAAAGTGATATGTTCGTGCAGCACACCCTTCTCGATCAGAAAATCCTGGGCGCGGTCGAACATGTCGGGAAATGCGGTCCACAGCTGCTGCGCCTGGTGGTTCAGCGGCGGTGCGATCATGAAACCCGCGCCGGTGATGACACCGAGAATGATGAGATACAGGACCAGAATGGCGAGCCAGCGCGGCAGGCGGGTGCCAATTGGAACGAGCTTCTGCCGCTCGATCAGCCGGACGACGGGACTGAACCCGATCGCGAACAGGGCGCACACGTACACGAGCAGTAGCACCTCGCGGACGAGGAACGCACACCACACCACAATGACCGCGAGCGCGGCCATCACAATGGTCCAGAGGATGAGCGATTTCTGGGCTTCGCGATCGCCCGTCACTTACGGTTTGCGCCCTGCGAGAAAGTCACCGGTGAAGTCCGCAATCAATTGGTAGATGTCGCGGAGCTCGGCCGGCGATGCGAGAAAGACCACGCGAAAGAATCCATCGCTCGGTGATGTTGCAAAGCCGGATCCGTACACGCACAGCACACCGGTCGCGCGAAGCAGTCCGAGCACGAACTCTTCGTCGGTTTTTCCTGCTGGGAGCTGCACGCGCGGCATTGCGTAAAACGCGGCGGTGGGAGCCACGCAGCTGATGCCCTCGATCGCGTTCATGCGTTCGTGCGTGACCGCGGCGCGTTCGCGAAGCGCGTCCCTGAATGCCTGCTGATGGGATCGATCGCCGGTCAACGCGGCGGCGAGCGCGTGCTCCATCGGTCCAGTGCTACACAGGCGGCCGTCAGCGAGCTTCTTGATTCCTGCGAGCACGTCGTCGAGTCGATCGGTCTGCGCGACGGCAAGCCAGCCGGCCCTCCATCCGGGAGCGAGGTACGCCTTCGACAATGACGAAAACGTGATCACCGGCGCCTCGGGGTTCAGCGCGGCAATCGCCGGAACCGGACCGTCGAAGGCCAGATCGGCGTAGACCTCGTCGGCAAGCAGCGGGAAATTATGTTGCGACGCCAGGTCGAGCAGGGCGCGTCGCGCCTCCTTTGAATAAGTGGCACCCGTTGGGTTGTTCGGATCGATCACCACCAGCGCGCGAGTAGACGGAGAAACCAGGCTGCGGACATGCTCGACATCTGGCTGCCAGCCGTTTCGCTCGTCGGTCCGGTAGAACACCGGCCGCGCCCCGATCTTGGCAAGGACGGCGGTATAAAGCGGATACGTTGGAACTGGAATCAAAACCTCGTCGCCCGGCCCGGCGAGTGCCGTCAGCGCCAGCTCTATTCCTTCTGACGTGCCGGACGTGATCACGACGCGGTCCGGATGCATCGGCATCCCGCGCCGGGCGCATTCGGCGGTAACCGCCTCGCGCGCTTTCAGGATGCCGACCGAAGGCGCGTATCCGTTATCGCCGTCGCGCATCGCGCGCTCGACGGCATCGATCAGGTGCGGCGGCGTGCGGAACCCGAAGATGATGGGGTCGCCAATATTAAGGTAGCGAACGGTTCGTCCCGAGGCCTCGATTTTCCGGGCCTCGGCGACGATGTTGCGAATGGCATAGGTGAAGCCACTTATGCGTTCGGCGACCGGAATTGAGGACGACACGCGAGACGTCATGACTGATTGTATCGCCGTGGCCTCCACCCCCGGCGATCCAAGGATGAGCCGGTCTGCCAGGTCGAATTCTGTAATCGGAAGTGCGGACAAGTGCTGACATGGCAGCAAGTTGGGTATTCGAACCCAAGTGTAAAAATGGATGGGGACAAACGGACCGATCGCGTAATTCTTACCAGCTTTTCGTGATTTTATTACCTACCCTCGTACCCCACTGTAGAGATAAACGCCGATCTTTTAATGACTTAAGAATTTGGCAAACTCCTTGGAGTAGAAGGATGTCATGACGAGGCGTCTCCTCGCTGCGAACGCGGTGATTGCATTGTCTCTGCTCCCCACTCCGGGGATTGTGCAGCGCCTGTTCGCGCAGGAACCACCGGTCTCGACGTTCCGATCGTCCATCGATGTGGTTTCGGTGAGCGCGGTTGTTCGGGATCGCAAGGGCCGCTTCGTTGGGAATCTCGAGCGGAAGGATTTCATCGTAGCCGAAGCCGGTCAGCCCCGGCCGATTCTCGACTTCCGCGCACAGGCCGATGGGCCGGTCAAGCTCGCGATGCTTTTCGACATCAGCGGCAGCATGCGAGTGGGAACGAAGGCGGTCGACGCGCGACAGGCGGCGCGCCACGTGTTTGGCGCGCTGAGACCCGGCGACGAAGCGGCGATTTTCAGTTTCGACACTCGTCTCGAACGCGTCACACCTTTCACCTCGGATCTCGCGAGCCTGGATACGGCGCTCGATCGCATCCAGTCGCCGTACGGCCAGACGTCGCTGTATGACGCGATCGCAGAGACCGCGAAGCTCGTTGCCGGCGAAGGGCCCGGCAAAGGTCAGGTGCCGCAGCGAAGCGCGGTGGTTGTGTTGACCGACGGCATCGATACGCGAAGCCGCTTGACCTCCGAACAGGTCTCGGCGCTCGCGAGCAGTATCGACATTCCCGTGTATCTCGTCGCAGTCGTCGCGACCATCGACGATCCGAAGCAAGGGACTAGCGCGGCGCCGGAGTTGACGGGACCGCTGCCCGACCTGGCGCGGTGGACCGGAGGTGAGATGTTTGTCACGAGCGTGCCGGCGCAGGCCAGCATCGCGGCGCGACAAATCGTGGATGAGCTTCGACACCAATACATCCTCGCGTTCGAAGCGTCGAATACGCGCGAGGGCTGGCGGCCAGTGGAGGTGCGAGCGCGAGACAAAGCGCTCACCGTCCGCGCGCGCGCCGGCTACTTATCTGGGAACTCAGGCGGCAGCGTGGGTGTCCCAAGCAATCGTTTGATCCCCAGTACTGACTCACTCGCTCACTCGGACTTATTGGCTCGGAGGCAAAGATGAAGAAGCTCGTGGTCGCAGCTCCCATTCTTGCGCTTGCGCTCGGCGGTACTACCGCCTGCGCAACGAAGAAAATGGTGAGAACGGAAGTTGGTGAAGTCAACGGCAAGGTCGAGACGTTGTCGAAGTCCGTCGAGGAAACGCAGGAAAGAACGCGTGCCAACGAGGGACGGATCAACGAGGTCGACCAGAAGGCGGCAGCGGCGGGTCAGAGCGCCGCGGCAGCCGGCAAGCGCGCAGATGAAGCACGTGCGGCGGCCGATGCGGTCAACGCGAAAGCGGACGCGCTGGATCGCGCCTCCAAGCGTCTGGTCTATGAAGTGACGCTCAGCGAGGACAAGGGCGGCTTCAAGTTCGGCAAGTCGGCGATGCCGGATGAGGCCAAGGCAGACATCGATCAGTTGGTCCAGCAGCTCAAGGCCAACCCGAACGGTGCCTACATCGAGATCGAAGGACACACCGACAACGTCGGCAGCAAAGAGCTCAACTACAAGCTGGGCCTCGAGCGTGCCGAAGCGGTGAAGCGCTATCTCTACGAGCAGCACCAGGTGCCGCTCCACAAGATCAACGTGATCAGCTACGGCGAAGAGAAGCCGATTGCGCCGAACAAGACCAAGGAAGGTCGCGCGCAGAATCGCCGCGTCGTCATCAAGGTTCTGACCTAGGTCAGAGTAGCAAGCCGCACTCGAGGATCCGCGCGTCCGCGCGGATCCTTCGGGTCCGGCGCGGTGGACCGGGAGCGGAACGCTGGAGGTATCGCCGGAATGGTCCGGCGGCACGTCCGCGGCTAAACGTCAGCACTTTCGCAGGGTGCTTCGCGTTCCGCTTCCGGTCGACCTCACAATCCCTCATCTCTCATCGCTAATCCCGAATCGCTAATCGGCGAATCCCCGAATCGCTAATCCCCGAATCCCGGAATCGCAAATCCCCGAATCGCGAACGGCGAATCGCGAGCTACAGCTCTCGAGTCCATTGACCGATATGCGATCGCGAGGTACTCCCCATGCGATCACTCACACGTCGGCTTTCTGCGACTATTGGTCTCTCGATATTGGGATTTGCGACGCCTTGTGCGGCACAGGGCATCGGCGTCGGCGGCCGGCTGAGCATGGTGCGCGGCGATGTGCAGGCGGAAACCAGCGCGGAACGGTTCACCGGCGCCCACTTCCGTGGATGGCTCACGAAACGCACCGCACTCGAGGTGTCGATCGATCGTCACGTCCAAACCAACGAATCACTGACTGAGCACGTGCGCGACATTCCGTTGCAGGGATCGATACTGCTTGCCCCGATCCCCTCGACGGTTGCCCCGTACGTGCTCGGCGGGATGGGTTGGTACTCGCACAAGGTCGAACAACTGGTCGCCAAGGAGCCAATCGACTCGACGACGACGCACCGTGTTGGTGCACATGCCGGGTTCGGAGCGGAGGTTCGCATGGGCAAGCATGCCGCCTTTCACGCCGACTATCGCTACACGTTTCTCCGATTCGGTGCCGCCGACCCGATCGTCGCCGACACTATCGCCAGCGCGGTGAGCAAGTCCCATCTCCCGAACACCGGTTCCGGCGCCCGGTTTCTGCCGTCCTACCAAGGCTCCATGTGGACCACCGGGGTGACGCTATACTTCTAGGTTCTACGGGGTTCTGCGGGGTTCTACTGGGTTCTGCAAGGTTCGGTTCTCGGGTTCTGCCGGGTTCGGTTCTCGGGTTCTGCCGGGTTCGGTTCTCCGGTTCCGCAGGGTTTGGTTCCGGGTCCACCGAGTTCTGAGGACTGGAGCCCTGCAAACCGAAAGGAAGTGGCTTTGAAAAAACTCTGTGCCGCGGCGCTCCTCGGGTTGCTGGGCGTTGCTGCCGCACCGCTCGGAAAAATCCAGTTCACCGACACGAAACTCAAGAACGGACTCCGCGTGATCGTTTCAGAAGATCACGCCGCGCCCGTGTTCTCGATTGTGGTGAATTACAACGTCGGCTCGCGCGACGAGCGCAAAGGGCGCACGGGGTTCGCGCACCTCTTCGAACACATGATGTTCAAAGGGTCCGAGAACGTTGGCCAAAACGAGCATCCCTACCTCATGTTCATGAATGGCGGGACGATGAATGGGACGACCAGCAAGGATCGAACGATGTATTACGAAACCTTGCCCGCCAATCAGCTGGATTTGGCGCTGTTCCTCGAAGCCGATCGGATGCGCGCGTTGACGATCACCAAAGACAATCTCGACAACCAGCGCAACGCCGTTCAGGAGGAGCGACGGCTCGGCGTCGACAATCAGCCGTACGGCAAGACCTTCGAAGCGATCGACGAACTGGCATACGAGAATTTCGCCTACGAGCACTCGGTGATCGGGTCGATGGCCGACCTGAGCGCCGCGACGGTTGAAGACGTGGCCGCGTTTTTCAAAACCTACTACGCACCCAACAATGCGGTGATCGCCATCGTCGGCGACTTCGACAGCAAGACGGCGGTCAGCAAAGTCGAGAAGTACTTCGGTGGCATTCCCTCCCAACCGGCGCCACCGCAAGTCGACATGACCGAACCGCCGCAACACGAAGAGCGACGGCTGACGCTCGACGATGCGCTCGCACGGCTGCCGCGCATCGACATGGCATATAAGATTCCGCCCAGCTCCTCGCCCGATATCGATCCGCTCTCGGTGCTCGGCACGATCCTGTCCGCCGGACGCAGTTCGCGATTCTACGAATCAGTCGTTCGTCAGAAGCAACTGTCGACCGGCGTCGCAGCCGGCACCGATGGTAGTCGAGGCCCCGGTCTGTTCACCATTTCCGCGACTGCGCTGCCCGGCAAGACCTTGAAGGATCTCGAAGACGCCATCGATCAGGAAGTGGAGCGAGTGAAGACGGCCCCGATCGCTGACTGGGAAATTCAGAAGGCGCGAACCGGCGCCCGCCGATCGCTGGTGGCCGGTCTCGGCAGCTCGCTCAACCGCGCCGTCGAGCTGTCGCAGGACGCGATGTTCTTCAACGACCCCGATCGCATCAACACGCGGGCCGAGCGAATCGCGAAGGTCACGGCCGCTGACGTGCAACGCGTCGCCAACCAGTACCTCGTGAAGACGAACCGCAGCGTCGTACTGACTGCGCCGAAACCGGCCGCACCAGCGCGAGGAGGCGAGTAATGCCTGCGGTCATGATTCTGCTCGCGATATTAGCGATCGTCGAACACGCGTCTGTACAGGCGCCCGCGCCCGCGACGCAGCCATCGACGACCCAGATGGTGTTGAAGGGCAAGGCCCCGGTCTCGAACGACGTCCTCAAGGTGAAGCTCCCGAGGCCACAGGAGGCCGATCTGCCCAATGGCCTGCACTTGATGGTGCTCGAGGATCACCGGCTGCCGCAGATCACGTTCAACCTCATCGTTCCGGGCGCCGGCGGTTATTACGATCCGCCCGACAAGATTGGTCTGGCCAGCTACGCGGCCTCGCTGATGCGCGAAGGCACGAAGACGCGCACGTCGCCGCAGATCTCCGAGTCGCTCGAAACGATGGCGGCGACATTGACCGTCAGCAGCGGTCTTTCTGGAACGACGGCCTCGATGTTCGGCAGCGCGCTGACGGAAGACTTCGGCAAGCTCATGGATGTGACCGCGGACGTCTTGCTGAACCCGCTGTTCGATGCCGGGGAATGGGATCGCTTCAAGACACGAACGAAGGCGGGTCTGATTCAACAGCGCACCAACCCATCGTTTCTCGCCAGCGAGACGTTCAACCGCGTGGTCTTCGGATCGCATCCAGCAGGGCGCGTGTCGCCGACGGCGGCGAACCTCGACGCGATCACGCCGGAGGCGCTCGTCGATTTTCATCGCACGCATTACGTGCCCGATCACGCGGTGATTGCATTTACAGGAGACATTACGCTCGCTGAGGCACGGAAGCTCGTCGACACGAGACTGGCGGAATGGAAGAAGGTGGGCACCGCGAAACCGAGCGTGACCGAGCCGCCGCCGATGGGAGCACCGAAGGTATATCTGATTGGGCGGCCTGGTTCAGTGCAAACAACGCTGTACGTCGGCACGCAGTCGATGACGCGCACCGACCCCGACTACGCCGCATTGACCGTCGTGAACCGCGTGCTCGGTGGAACCATGGGACGCCTGTTCCGGCACCTGCGTGAGGAGAAGGGATATACCTACGGGATTGGCAGCGGTTTTTCTGCGACGTTGTACCGCGGATCGTGGTCGTCGTCGACGAGCGTCCGCACCGACGTTACTGAACCAGCCCTGAACGATCTCCTCGCCGAGATTGGCGAGCTCCGTGACAAGCCCGTGCCGGAACACGAGCTCGCGGATGCGAAGCGCGCAATCGTCGGCAGCTTCGCGCGCGATCTCGAAAACCCGCAGCAGGTGCTGGGGTATTACCTCGATAACTGGCTGTATGGTCTGCCTGCCGACTACTGGGATACCTACCCGGCGCGGGTCATGGCCGTGACCGCCGCTGACGCCCAGGCCGCGGCGGCAAAATATTGGGCGCCGGCAAGGTTGCAGATCGTTGCCGTGGGCGACGCGACAAAGGTCACCGATATTCTTCGAAAAAAAGGCACGCTCGAAATCTACGATGCTGACGGGAATCCGGTGAAGTAGCTAGGATCCGGGACCCCGGGCTATTCGATGCCGGTCGATGCGATCTGCTCCATTGCCGACGCGAACGTGTCGATCTCTTCGATCGTGGTGTAGACGTTCGGGGTCACGCGCAGTCCCTCGAATTCCTCGTGGACGATTGGCGTGGCGATGATCCGCCAGCGATCCCACAGCCGCGCCACAATCTTCGCGGTCGGAACTCCGATCAGCTGCACGTTGGCGATGGCGCACGACTGCGCCGGATCCAGGCTGGTGTGGATCCGGAACTTCGCCTGCTTGCTCAATCGGTTCACCCACCGGTCGCGTAGATATCGGAGACGCGCCGCGTTGCGCTCCGACCCAATCCCTTCATGAAAATTCAGGGCTTCCACAATCGCATTGTGGTTCGCGGCCGGGTGCGTACCGATTTCCTCGAACTTTCGGATGTTGTCGGTCTGTGACGCGGCTGCCGGCTGAAGCGGCCACAGGGTCGCAATGTGTTCACGGCGCACGTAAAGGAAGCCGGTGCCGATCGGCGCGAGCAGCCATTTGTGCAGGCTCGTGCCGTAATAATCGCAGCCGAGATCCGCGACCTTGAAAGGGAACTGCGCGAACGCGTGCGCGCCGTCGACGATGCTTTTGATTCCCCGCCGTCGCGCCTCGTCGCAAATCTTCTTCACTGGAAAGATTTGTCCGGTCAGGTTCGTGATGTGACAGAAGTGGACCACCTTTGTCGCCGGAGACATCGCCGCAATGAGGCGGGTTGCGAGATCGTCCATCGAGGGAGGGGGCACCGGGAAGGAGATCTTTTTTACCCGGATACCGTCGCGCCGCACCCGCTGCTCCCACGTAGTGAGCATCCGGCCGTAATCCTGATTTGTGGTCACGACTTCGTCGCCCGCCTTCAGATCGATGCCGAGCTGCGCGATCTGTAGAGCCTCGCTCGCATTGCGCGTGATGGCGAGCTCCTCAGGATCGCAGCCGAACTCGGCGGCAAGCCGGCGCCGGACGCTTTCGATGTTCGGCTCGAGGATCTGCCACATGTGGTACACGGGCGCCTGGTTGGAGATGTCGAGGTAGCGCTTGAACGCCTCGTGAACGACACGCGGACTGGGCGAGCAGCCGCCATTGTTCAAGTTGATGATGGTCCGATCGAGCGTGAACGCCTGCTGGATCTCGCGCCAATATGTTTCGTCGGCGGCGACGTCCGTTGGGGATGCCTCTTCGACACGACGGCCCGCCGTCCGGATGCGCGACAATCCGCCTGGTGCGAGTGCCGCGACCGCCGCGATTCCCGCCGTTCCGGTGGTGTGCAGAAACGAGCGTCGAGTCAGCATGGCTGAATCCCTCATCGCTAATCGCTAATCGTGAATCGCTAATCGCTGAATCCTCGAATCGCTAATCCCTCAATCCTCGAATCGCTAATCCTGAATCCTCGAATCCGTGAATCCTCGAATCGCTGAATCTTCGAATCGCTGAATCAGAACCCCGCGAACCGCGAACCGCGAACCGCGAACCGCGAACGGCGAACCGCGAACCGCGAATTGCGAACCCCGAACCGCGAATTGCGAACCGCGAACCGCGAACCGCGAATTGCGAACGGCGAATTGCGAGCCGCGAATTGCGAATTGCCGCCCGCGAGCTACCGTGGGACGCTCGCAGCTCGAAACCGCCCGGCGCGAGTTTACCGTCCGTCCCAACCGAAACGGTGACACAATACACGATCGCACGACACAACGGCCTGTCGCTCGGACACCCTAAGCGGCTGCACGCGAGGAACGGTGAGAAGTTCCGACATCCGGCTCGGTGGCGCGATTATTACCAATCCCGCCAAACCTTTCTGGCCCGCCGACGGTCTGACGAAGCTGGATCTGGCGCGGTTCTATGCACGGATTGCCGGACAGATCCTTCCGTGGATGAAGAGCCGCGCCGTGACGATGGAGCGTTGCCCGGAGGGCGTGCGAACGTCCTGCGTCCACCAGAAGCAGGCGCCGCACAACCTGCCGGAAGCGGTTCCGGTGATCACGATCGCCAACGCTTCGCCAGGTCCCGCCATCGACTACATCGTTGGCGGCACGCGCAAGACGCTGCTGATGCTCGTCAATCTCGGCTGCGTGGCGATGCACGTGATGAACTGCCGCGTCGACGAGGTCGACAAGCCTGACTGGCTGGCGTTCGATCTCGATCCCTCCGACGGGTTCTCGTCAGCCGCGCGTGCCGCTCTGTTGCTGCGCGCCAAGCTCGAAGATCACGGGCTCGAGCCGTTTGTGAAAACATCCGGCGGGCGTGGCCTGCATATCTTCGTGCCGCTTCGACGTGGCGCGGCACAGGACCGTGTGCGCGCCTATGCCTCGGCCATCGCCGCAGAGATGGTCCGTGAGCATCCGAAGCTGGTCACGATCGAATCGCGCAAGACGCTGAGGCGCGCTCCGGTGTACCTCGATGTGATGCGCAATGCCCCCGGCCAGACGATTGTGCCGCCGTTTTCCGTCCGGTGGCGTCCCCGGGCACCGGTGTCGATGCCGCTCGCCTGGGACGAGGTCAGTCCCAGGCTGGATCCGGTGATGTTCAACATCAAGACCGCTGAACGTCGGATGCGCGCGAAGTCTCCGTGGTCGAGTTTCTTCGGCCATCGACAGACCTTGCCGCGTGTCTGACTCGCGCGGATACTCGAGCCGAACGGCTCCGATATAATCCGGCCTCGATCATGCAACTTCGCGATCGCGTTGCCCTGATAACGGGTGGCAAGCGGATTGGGGCAGCGATTGCCATCGAGCTCGCCCGGCGCGGCATGGATGTCGCGTTGTCGTTCAACCGTTCCCGCGCTGAGGCTGAAGACGCCGCGACGGTCATCCGTGAAATCGGACGCCGGGTTGCGCTGATTCCGGCGAATCTGCTCCGCGCGGCGGATTGCGACCGGCTGGTCGCGGAGACGGTGCAATCGCTCGGCCGTCTCGACGTCTTGATCAACATGGCGTCGGTGTATCGCTCGGTGCCGCTCGATCAAACCGACGAAGCGGTCTGGGACTCGGTCGTGAACGTCGATCTGCGTGCTGCCTACCTGTGCGCACGCGCTGCCCTGCCGCAGCTTCGTGCAGCCGGAAATGCACGAATCATCAACTTTGCCGACTGGATCGCTGCGAGCGGCCGGCCGCGATACAAGAACTTCATTCCGTACTACGTCGCCAAGCGAGGCGTCATCGGATTGACCGAAGCGCTTGCGCTCGAGCTCGCGGCCGACCAGATTCTGGTCAACGCCATTGCGCCAGGTCCGATCGTTGCGCCGCCAGCCACCAGTGCTGAAGAACACCGCGCCGTTGAAACCTCCGCGCCGGTCGGGCGCTGGGGAGGAGAAGGGGAGATCGTCAAGACCGTGGCTTTCCTCCTCGAATCCGACTTCGTGACCGGCGAGACCATCCGGGTCGACGGCGGCCGACACGTTCGCTGATTCCACCTGCGACTGCCCCGTCGGTTCGCGACCCCTCCCAGCTGCAAGTAGGGCAGCAGATTTGCTGTTGGATCGGCTGGGTCGGATTGAATTCGTATGAAAGCCAGCCGTTCGTCACCTCAACGTTCTAAGTACATTCGTTGCGTTCCCACCGTACGCACGCGATCGAACTCAGCCGTAGTCTCCCGTTGAGACCTCCACGTCCCCACACTGCCCGCATTCTTGTCGTTGAAGATCAAGACGACGTCAGGCGCATGCTCGTGACTGCGCTCGAACTCGATGGCCATCGCGTCGACGAAGCGGCGAACGCCGATGAAGGCTTGAACCGCCTTCGCGAGGCACGATATAACCTCGTGCTCAGCGATTACGCGATGTCGGGGAACACCGGCACGTGGATGTTGCGCGAAGCGACTCGACTCGGACTTCTCGAAGGTGCCACGGCGGTCATCGTGACCGCCCAACCTTTCGTCCGCGAAACCCCTGGCGTCGCGGTCATTGCCAAGCCGTTCGATCTCGACAGCTTCCTGGATCAGGTCCGCCGCCTGCTCGAAGCGGCGGGAAGTCGGCGCGACACGGAGACGATGGGCGGCGACAGTTTGCGCTTCGAACATTGCAAAGTGGAGCTTGTCCTCTACATCAGTTCGTCTTCGCCGGCGTCGATCCAGGCGCGACGGAATCTCGAGCAGCTATTGTCCCGGTTCGCGGCGGATCAAGTGCGATGGGACGTGCGCGATCTCGTCCGCGACCCGATGGCCGGCGCTGAAGACCGCATTGCGTTTACGCCAACGCTCGTCAAACGTTTTCCGGAGCCCCGGATGTGGGTGCTCGGTAATTTGCGTGAGCCGGAAATCCTTGCCGACATGCTGCGCGTCTGTGGAGTGGAATTGAAAGAATGAGTGCGCTCAAGAAGCTTGAAACCGGCGTCCCCGGCCTCGATACCTTGACTCTCGGCGGCATTCCCGAAGGGCGTTCCACGCTCGTGACCGGGAAGAGCGGCACCGGCAAAACGGTGATGGGTCTCCAGATCGCGTGCAACCTCGCGCGTCAGGGCATCGTGACGATCGTGGTTGCCGTCGAAGAGTCTCCCGACGATCTCCGCGACACCGGCG
>JBPYFA010000572.1:0-35433 GCA_051986585.1 Vicinamibacterales bacterium
CTAGTATGTCAGACTGTCCGCCACCGCTAGTATTTGACGATGCGCGCTGCCTTCGTCGCCGTGATTCCGGCTCTCGTCCTGTCGATGGTTTCGTGCGACAGTTCTGTCCCGGCCAAGAAGGCGTCGCCGTCCGCGCCGCCGGGAGGCCCCGCGCAACCGGCTGCGGCCCGGCTCATGCCGGGCATGGGCAATCACCACCATCCGATCCGGACGTCCGTTCCTGAGGCGCAGCAGTACTTCGATCAGGGATTCGATCTCGTATTTGGATTCAACCACGAAGAGGCGGCAAGATCGTTCAAGCGGGCATCCGAACTGGATCCAAACGCCGCCATGCCGCACTGGGGCATCGCGTGGGCGCTCGGTCCGAACTACAACCTGGATGTCGACGATGAACGGGCAAAGCAGGGGAACGCGGCGATCGCTCAGGCGGTGGCGCTGTCCAAGGGCGGCCCCGAGAACGAGCGCGCGTACATCGACGCGATGGCGATCAGGTTTCCCACCGACCCTAAACCTGACCGCGCCGAGCTGGCTCGCAAGTACTCCGTGGCGATGCGCGATCTGTCAAAGCGGTATCCGGACGATCTCGACGCCGCAACGCTCTATGCCGAAAGCCTCATGAACCTCCGCGCGTGGAAGCTCTGGACGCTCGATGGCCAGCCGGCGGAGCAGACGGAGGAAATCATCGCCGTCCTCGAGTCAGTGCTGGCAAGAGATCCGAATCACCTCGGCGCCAACCACTACTACATTCACACCGTCGAGGCATCGCCGACGCCGGCCCGCGCGCTCTCGAGCGCGACGCGGCTCGATGCACTCGCGCCAGCCGCCGGCCATCTGACGCACATGCCAGCGCATATTTACGCGCGCACTGGCGACCATGCCGCCGCTGCGCGCGCCAACGAAGCCGGCGCCAAAGCCGACCGCGAGTACTTCAAGACCACGCCATCGGACACGTTCTATGCGATGGCCTACTTTACCCACAACCTGCATTTCCTCGCCGATTCCGAGATGATGCGCGGCCGGTTGGCGGCGGCTCGTCAGGCGTCGACTGAAGTCGCCGAGCGGTTGGCTCCGCACGCGCGCATGATGCCGATGATCGAATCGATGATCACGATGAAGACGTCGGTACTGCTGCGGTTCTCACGACACGACGAGATCCTGGCGCTGCCACAGCCGCCGGCCGACCACCCGGTGGAAGTGGCCTGGTGGCACTTCGCCAGAGGAATCGCGCTGGCGCGCAGCGGCAAAGCGGATGCGGCTGAGAAGGAACGAGCGGCATTGACCCAGGCAGCGACGGCGGTTCCTCCTGACGCACTTTTCGGCGGAACCGGTCTCGAAAGCGCCAGCAACGTGCTCGCGCTCGCCACGACGATTCTCGATGCCAGGATCGCCTGGGGCCGCGGCGCGCAAGCCGATGCGATCAAGCTCTGGACCGACGCCGTCGCGCGTGCCGACCGGTTGCCGTACGATGAGCCGCCGGTCTTCTTCTATCCGGTGCGCGAATCACTGGGCGCTGCATTGCTGCTCAGTGGACGGGCCGAGGAGGCCGAACGCGTCTTTCGCGAGGATCTCGTAAGACATCCACGAAACGCCCGATCGCTGTTCGGCGTTTATCAGAGCCTGGTCAAGCAGGGAAGAACCGCGGACGCGGCCTGGGTCAAGCGCGCGTTCGAGGAGGCGTGGAAGGACGCCGATTCGACACTGACGATCGAGGCGCTCTGAACAGACTGGTGGACCGGTTCACTCAGAGCCAGGAAATATGTGACTCGGCCAGGCAGCGCTCAATACACGCTCGCTGTTGCCGCGACGCAGCACGACTTCACGGCGGGAGCCGACCTTTTTCAGATAGACGAATTCACCCGATGAGCGCCACGACGGCATGTCGACGTGATCGCTGTGCTGCCGAGAATTCGACATCTGCTCGCAAGCTTCTCCCGCAACCTCGTGAATCGCTCGACCGTTGCTCGTGCCGACCGACGCCTTCATGCAGCCGATACCCCGTTCGCAACGCGCTGCTCAGGATGACCACGCCGCGTTGAGGCGCATCCGGTCGGTTTTCTCTCTGCGCGCGCGGCATTTGCGGTAAAGTGCTGGCGCCACAGCGGTCAGGTGACGAGCGTGTACGACACCTCGACGAATTTTCTGAACGTCCACGAGTGGGCCTACGGCGTGACCGAGGTCGCTCACATCTTGTCGCTTGCGATCGGAATCGGCTTGATCGCGTTGGTTGACCTGCGCCTGCTCGGCGTCGGGATCCAGCGAGCGAGTGCCGACAGACTCTGGCGGGCGACGTCCGTCGTGAGCCTCATGGGCCTGGTGGTTGCAGTGACTACCGGGCTGATGATCTTTTCGACGGATCCGATCCGCTACCTGGGCCACCCGGCGATGCAGTTGAAGGTCGTCCTGATCGTGGTGGCGCTCGCATTCAACTACACCATCCACGGTCGCGCGGCGCGCGGCGGCTATTCACAGGGCGCGTCCACCGCGGTCGCCATGGTTTCGCTCGCCATGTGGGTCGCGATTGTCTTCAGCGGCATCTTCTATTCGTTTACCTGATCGCATGACACTCGCCTCCATCGGCCAGAGCGTTCAGGACGTCGCCATTTTCACGGCCGTGCGCGAATCCCGGCTGGTGTATCCAATTGTGCTGTCCACGCACCTGGCGTGCATTGCCATATTCGGTGGCTTGATCCTGATCACGAATCTGCGCCTCCTCGGGTGGGCGTTGAGCGATATTCCCGCCGACGACCTGATTCGATCGCTGCGACCGTGGAAGCAGTTCGGTTTTGCGGTCATGGTGACGTGCGGCGTCTTGCTCGGCGCGTCGAAGGCGTCGGAATACCTGCCGAACCCCTTCTTCCAGCTCAAGCTGGCCTTGCTTCTGGGCATCGGCCTGCATGGCCTATACTTCCGCCGCACCGTCTACCGGCCGCTTGCCGCGCCGGTTCAGCGGGGAGCGGCCCGCACCGCCGCGGTGTTGTCGCTGACGCTCTGGGTTGGTGTCGTGTCGATGGGCAGATGGATCGCCTACTACGACGCGCCGCCGCCACCACAAATCACTGTTGCCACGAGTCTGAGTACGGCGACTCCATGATCGCGGATGCCATTCTCGTTCAGGCGTCTGGTGCGCGCTCCGACCGACGGGTTGCGTGAGGATGGCGATGCATCACGTGATTGAATCGGCCGACAGCCAGCAGAGCGAGCGTGCCGACGATCACGTGTCCCGATGTGGCGGCGATCCATGTGCCCGCATTTGGCGGACCGATGAGCATCATGAACAGGACGGTCACGCCCAGAGCGGCCTGCACGAGGATCGCGGCGACCGCCGATATGGCGGCCCGCTTCTCCGCAGGGCGCGAACTCCGGTGCTGGATGGTGACTTCGCCGGCGGCGAGCACGGCCATTGCCGCCAAGCCGCCGACAGCCAGATGCCACGTGAAGGCAATCAGGTGATGGCGCAACGCAGCGCCGACGGCAACCTGCACGACGACCAGGCCGAATCCGATGCGGGCGAGGATCGAAATCCATCCCCGCGGGGCGGCGTCGTGGTCGGTTGGGGCTTCGCCATTGAGTTCCGTCAGCGCAAAGGCTGCGAAGGCCGCCAGCGCCGCGTGACTGGCCGTCAGAAGTGGCACAAACGATCGGTGCGCCAGCCAACCGAACGCGGCGGTGGCCGCGACGAGCGTCAGACGCCACCAGCGGTGCGGCGTTCGGGCCAAGAGCAGATCGGCGATCGTCAGGATCGCGATCGCCGCGCCGCCAATCAGGTGCGAGACAAGCACGATCGACAGGACGCCGCTGAGTACGCGTGGTGCGCGAAGCAGGCTGGTGGTTAGCGCCCCGGTCACGATCAGCAGCAGCCAAGCGACCAGAATCCAACGGCGCGCCACCAACCTTCGTCCGACGGGCAGGGTCGTGCGGCGGGGAGGAGCGGGATCCATGAAACGATTGTGCGGGCTCACATGTGCCATCGCGGTTCTGGTCGGGCTCCCGATGACTGGACGCGCGTGGTTGCTGCCTCAGGAAGCGCGCGTCACTCCGGACATCTCCGGCTTCTGGGAGCTCTCGTTCGACAGCCGGAACGTGCCGCGGGCCAATCTTGTGCCGGCGGTCACGCGAGCCAGGATCGATGCGCACGCGAAGAAAGACGCATACGCGATTCGCTGGTGCAATCTCCTCGGCGTCCCGTTCGTCATGGATCCCGGTCGGCCCATCGACATTCGCCAGGGCTCGACCGCCATCATTATCGTCCCCGAGAACTCGTCGGCTCCGCGCTACTTGTATACCAATCGCGCGGTCCACATCAGCGACGATATTTTCGATCCCTCCACCAACGGCGACTCAATCGCGCACTGGGAAGGAGAGACGCTTGTCGCCGACACCGTCGGCTTCCACGGCGAACATGGAATTACGGCCATCCCTGGCGGTGGGTACCGGACCGAGAAGTCGCGTCTCGTCGAGCGGTACCGGCTGCTGAAAGACGGGTCGGTGCTGTCGGTCACGTTCACGTGGACGGATCCAACCGTGTTCCAGACACCGCATTCTTACGAGTTTCGCTATCAACGCCTGCCCGCTACCTACGAGCCGCGCCAATGGTTAGCCTGCGATCCCTTCGACGAGGAGCGGGGGAAATTCCTCCAGTCGTCACCCGCCGCTCCCAAACCACCAAATCGCGCCGTGTCGAAGGAGTGACGGCCATGAGACGTGATCTTCTGATTCTCGTCGTGATGCTGTCATGTGCACCGGCTGCGTCCGTGGCCGATGCACAAACATCGAAGCCTCGACTGGAAGGGGACTGGGTCCGGCTCGATCCCGACGGCGTCGGAAGCTTCGACGGACTGAGCGGCGTCGTTCCTCCCGCGGAGCTCCTGCCTGGCGTCAGTGCCGGTGGTGGCGGGCGTGGTCGAGGCGGCGGCCGTGGTCGCGGCGGCGGCCAGGTCGTCAACGAGTCCACCACCCCCAATGCCGAAGGCGTGCCCTACATCGTCGTCACACAGCCGTGTTTTGGTGGAGTCGGCCGCAGCAACGGCGCGCTCCTGGTGAACCCTGACTCGGGCGGCGTGCATCTGGTCGAGCACAAGGATGAAGTCGTGTTTGCCGGCGAGCGTGGTGGCGTGCGGCATATCTATCTCGACGGGCGATCGCATCCAAACGTCTGGACGCCAACTCCCGCTGGCCATTCAATCGGACACTACGAGGGAAACATCCTGGTGGTCGAGACAACCGGGTTCATGCCGGGAGTGGTCCCCGGAGGGGGAGTACGGACAGCCGAAACCCGACTGATCGAACGCTTCGAAATGTCTCCCGACGGCAATCGCCTGACGATTACCTACACATGGGACGATCCGAAGATTTACCAGAAGCCGCATGTTTACCGGTACTTCTTCGAGCGGGCGCCGACGGTCGAATCGCGAGGGACCAAGGTCAGTTATGCGCTCGAAGAATGGTGTGACGCGGGAGATCCGGTAGAGAAACAGTCGATCATTCCGCCGAAGCAGATTATCAAGTGAGTCATAGAGGGCGTGTCAGTTCTAAGTTTTGGGTTTTGGGTTCTCGGTGGTAGTTCTCGGTTCGACGTTTCCCGTTGTTCGTGCGCGAACGAACGACAAACGGCAACCTCAAACGAAACGAAGAACGCAAAACCCAAAATGTAGAACCGACGTGAGAAGCCTTAGATTGAGGTCCTTATGAACGTAAGACATATCGCGCTGTCGATCGTGGGCGTGGCCCTGGCCACGATCTCTCTCGCGGCTCATCATTCGTTCGCCATGTTCGACATGGAGAAGAACGTTGAGTACAGCGGCACCGTGACCGAATGGAAGTGGCAGAACCCCCACGTGCACTTCAACGTGCTGGTGAAGCCGGCCGCGGGTGTCGATCCAAAAACGGTAGGGACGTGGGACGTCGAGGGTGGATCGATCAACATCATGACCCGTCAGGGGTGGACGCGTGCCAGCTACAAGATCGGCGATCCGATCCGCCTTGTCGGCCATCCGATGAAGGATGGATCGAAAGGCATCTCGCTCTTTTATGCAATCCGCCCGGATGGATCGCGGCTGTACCACGACATCGCCCGTCCGAAAGACGATGTGAAGAAGTAGGACCGATGGCCGTCTTCCGCAGCCTCCAGGACAGCGCCTTTACCGAGTGGTTCCTCGGGTCCGACTCGATCTGGACGTATCCGACTGTTCTCACCCTCCACACCGTTGGCATGGCCATCCTGGTCGGTGCGAGTTTCGTCGTCAACTTGCGGATTCTTCAGGTTGCTGGCGCCATTCCATTGCAGCGCCTTCAGCCGCTATACCGATTCATCTGGCTGGGTTTTGCCATCAACCTTCTCAGCGGGCTGGTGCTCTTCATCACTGAAGCGGCCGATCGCGTGGTCGATCCTGTGTTCTACATCAAGCTTTCCAGTATTGCGGTCGCGCTCTGGTTTGGTGTGGTCGTGAAACGCAACGTGATCGATCGACCCGGACCGCAACGTGCGCCGGGCCGGAGCCGGTCGCTGGCTGCTGCGTCACTGGCGCTGTGGACGGTGGCGATCGTGTCGGGCCGCCTGATGGCCTACCTGAAAAAGTAGATGGACACCGCCTGATGGCCGAATTCGCCGCCTGGGTTGAATCAACCGCACTCTCGAAGACGCTGTTCGGGATTTCATGGTTGTGGCCGGCCTGCGAGTCTCTTCACTTCATCGGGCTTTGCATGCTGATTGGGGGCGCAGGGCTGCTCGACCTCCGTCTTGTCGGCATGTTTCGCGGCCTCCCGATCCGTCACGTGAAGGCGGTGATGCCTTGGGCGATTGGGGGGTTCGCGATCAACGCGCTGACCGGCTCGCTGTTTTTGATCATGCAGCCGCATCTGTACCTGACGAGCGCTGTCTGGTGGTCCAAGGTCGCGTTCCTCTGCCTCGCCGGCGCGAATGCGGTCCTCTTCGAAACGCGACTGGCGGTTCCCGCTCTGGCGATGGATCCCGATGCCGATACGTCGACAGGTATGAAGCTGGTGGGGGCTCTGTCGCTTTTCAGTTGGTTCGCTGTGCTCTACTGTGGGCGGATGCTGCCATATTTGGGAACCGGGAATTAGACGCGTAGGGTCGGGCCCCACACGCAGTGAGAAATGCAGACAACGAAGAAGGGAAAGAGTCTGGGACGTGTACAATCGCAATCCACATGTCCAAGTTGACCTCGGGGATCGTTGCTCTCTTCTTGACCGTCCTCGTCGGATGCGGATCGAACCACGGATTGAACGTCACCGGGATTCAGCTTGGCCGGTCCGTCCATTCCGACCACACCGTCGGCGGGATCACGACGGCGTTCGGGCCCGACGATACGATTTATCTGTCGGTCCTGACCGGCGGCGCCGGCTCCGGCACGATTCGGGTTCGATGGACCTATGGTGATCGTGTGATCGACGAGCCCAGCAAGCAGGTGTCCTACACGCAGGCGTCGGCGACCGACTTTCGTCTACAGAGTGCCTCCGGATTCCCAACCGGCGACTACAAGGCGGAGGTGTTCGTGAACGATCAGCTGGTCGCCACGCGAACGTTCAAGGTGGAGACCCACCGCTGATCGTCCGGGACGTGGTGAGAGCTCGGGAGTCATGAGAATCCCGGGCTTCGGCACGCCATGCGGTACACTCTTTCCAGGGCACCATGAACCTCACGCTGGAAATCGCGAATCCACGCGAGGCGAACCCGCGAGACGATCCGCGTCACGTCTTCGGCGAGGATGGCGGATCGATCGGGCGGGCGTCGACCAATTCCTGGGTGCTGACCCACAATAAAGTGTCGGGGCAGCACGCGCGGATCTCCTTCCGCAGCGGTGTCTTTTACATTCAGGACACGAGCCGGAACGGTGTGTCGGTCAACTCCCCGGAGAACCGGCTCGTGCGCGAGCGCCCATACGCGCTCAAGACGGGCGACCGGCTGTTCATCGAACCCTACGAAATCGACGTGTGGATCGATGCGGCCTCGGCCCGTCCGCCACGCCAATCGCACGAGGATCCATTCGCCGACTCGGATCCCTTCGCGGCCCGGCCCGACGCGCTGCTCCGCGATCAGAATCTGGGACCGCTCGCAGGAGCACCCGTCAACGAAGAGGTAGATCCGCTCAAGTTTTTCGATCCTGTCGGGGGTCGTGCGCCACGGAAGGCCGAACCGATCATTCCACCGGTTGACGAAATCCTGGGGCAGCATTACCAGCCGCCCGAGCTAGTGCCAACTCCCACGCCGCCATCGTCACCCGCGAATCCGGAACCCGTGGCGATTCCGGCAGGCTACGATCCGCTGAAGCCTGATGATTCGATCGTTCAGCCGGCGCCGCCGTCTCCACCGCCGCTGACTCCGGTCCTCAGGCCCCGGCCCGGCGATTCGGCGATACGGCATCGGCTCAAAGAAACAGTTCCGGAGGATTCGACGATCCGACAGCGCGCTGCAACCCCGAAAGATTCGGGGCCCGTCATTCCGCCCCCGCCACCTTCGCCTGCTGCGGTGCCGGCAGTTCCTCCTCGGTCAGAGGCAGCGCGGCGCCCGAGCGGTCAGTCGGCCGATCTTGCGGAGCTGCTGGCCGGCGCCGGTGTGCCCGACGCTGTCGTGACGCAGGAACTGTCGCGCAACCTGGGACAGATCCTGCGGATTGTCGTGTCGGGTCTGATGGATATCCTGCAGTCGCGCCAACGGATCAAAGAGGAGTTCGGGATCCAGCACACGATGTTCCGCCCCGCAGACAACAACCCGCTGAAGTTCTCGGCCAACGTGGAGGACGCGCTCCACAATTTGCTGGTCAAACGAAATGCGGCCTACCTCGGACCGGTGGACGCGTTTGCCGACGCGTTCGACGATCTGCGGGATCACCAGCTCGCCATGCTGGCCGGCCTGCGCGTGGCGTTCGATGCCATGCTCGCCGAATTCGACGCCAACAAGCTGCAGGAAGAGTTCGACGATCACATGGGCAAGCACGCGCTCCCGCTGATGCCCGCGAAGATGCGCTACTGGGAGCTCTATCGAGAAAAGCAGCAGGAGCTGGCCAAAGACGCCGACGCGACCTTTGAGCGTCTCTTCGGCGAGGAATTCAAGCGCGCCTACGAAGAGCAGTTCAGGAAACTGAAAGCGGCGAGGCGCATACGCGGCCAGCGCCCGCCGGACACGCAATCGCCGGACCAATAGCCAGACAACAGTCCCCGTGGGCATCCGACCCTGATTCGTTATAGATTGTCTGGCACCCGCCATGTCCGCGCATAACCGCGTCATCTGGTCCGAAGGGCTGTTTCTGCAGCCACAGCATTTTCAGCAGCAGGACCGGTACTTTGAGCAATACATCGAGACGCGGTGTCAGTCCCTGGTTTCGTACAGTTGGGGCTTTACCGACATCGAGCTCGAACGCGACTTTTTGAAGATCGGGAAAATCGGTTTCCGGCGCCTGGTCGGGGTCTTCCCGGATGGAACCCCCTTTCGCATGCCGGACGACGACCCGCTGCCGCCGCCGATCGACATCGCAGGAGACATGCGGGATCAGCGGCTGTTGCTCGCGATTCCCTTGCGGCGCGCCGGTGAACTGGAGTCGGCTCGAGGCCCGATCGGGGATGAGCTCGTGCGGCAGGAAATTCGCGAGTTCCAGATTGCGAACACCGCCGTCAGCGCCGGCGATCCGGCGACGCTGGAGGTTGCGGGACTCCGCACGCGCCTGCTGCTCGAGCGGGAAGCCACCGAGGCGTATGCCTGCATCCCGCTGGCGCACGTCGTCGAGTGTCGCGCCGACCAGCAGGTTGTGCTGGACGACCAGTTCATTCCGACGATCCTGCATCTGCGCGCGGCGACCCGCCTGGCCACGGTCACCACCGAGTTGCTGGGCCTGTTTCATCAGCGCGGCGAAGCACTCGGCGGACGCGTGGCGGCGACCAGCCGCGGCGCGGCGTCCGAGCTCGCCGACTTCCTGATGTTGCAGACGATCAATCGGTACGAGCCGTTGCTGGCGCACCTGGCCGATACCGGTGTGATTCATCCGGAGGCGTTCTTTCAGATCTGCGTCGCTGCGGCCGGCGAGCTCTCGACGTTCACGACGACCTCGAAGCGAACGCCGAAGTTTCCCGGGTATCGCCACGATCGGCTCAAAGAGACGTTCGAGCCGGTCATCGTCTCGCTGCGCGAATCGATGAGCAAGGTGATGACGCAGGTCGCGATTCCGATTCCGCTCGAGCCGCGGAAGTTCGGCATCAGTGTCGCGATTGTGCCCGACAAGACGCTGTTCAGCACCGCTGTGTTCATCCTGGCCGCACGTGCCGATGGTCCGGCGGAATACGTTCGGCAGCGTTTTCCGACGCAGGTCAAGATTGCGCCGGCCGAGCGGATCGGCGATCTCGTGCGGCAGGGACTTCCTGGCGTTCCGGTTGTACCCGTGCCGGTGACGCCACGGCAGATTCCGTTTCATGCCGGCTATGCCTATTTCGAGCTGGACCAGACCCATGAACTCTGGGATCAACTGAAGAATTCGGGCGGCGTGGCGATCTACGTCCCCGGCGATTTCCCGGGTTTGGCGATGGAGTTCTGGGCGATTCGCGGGTGAGAGTGGGGACCCTTCCATGGCGGACAGCGACGATCCCTTCTTGCCGTCGGACCTGACCGCACGGCCGCGCCCCGGTGCCGGCAGACGCGGCATGCCGGACTCCGGCATGTACCAGCGTCCGGCGATGCCGCGGGTGGCGGAAGTGGAGCCGATTCCGGAGTCGGCTCGCGCATTTCTCGGTCTCGGTCTCAACCCGCTCGTTCAGGCGGCCAGCCCGCTTCTCCTCCGCATGGGACAGATGCGGAGCGCACCGGCATCGCTCGACGTACCGAGCCTCAGACGATCGGCAATGGAGGAAATCCGCCGCTTCGAGGAGCGGGCGCGCGCCTCGGGTGTGCGCAACGAAATCGTGCTCGCGGCGCGCTACGTTCTCTGCGCCGGGTTGGACGAGGCGGTCCTCTCGACGCCGGCCGGATCGCAAAGCGAGTGGGCACAGCATCCGCTCCTGGTCGCGCTGCATCGCGAAGCCTGGGGCGGAGAAAAGTTCTTTGAGATGCTCGATCGGATCCTCGTCGATCCGGCGCGCCACATTGATTTGATCGAACTTCAGTATCTGATTCTCGCCCTTGGTTTCACCGGGAAATATCAGATGCTGGATCGCGGCCACGAGCAGTTGGCCGATCTGCAGCGCAAGCTTCATCGAACGATCCGGGATCAACGCGGCACCATGGCGCCGGACCTGTCGCTGCAGTGGCGCGGCCTGGAAGATCAACGGAATCGGCTGATTCGCTACGTTCCGTGGTGGGTGGTGGTCGCCGCGGCCGTCGCCGCGCTCGGAATCGCGTTTGCCGTCTACTACTCGAAACTCGCCAACCAGGCCAGCCCACTGCATGCGCGGCTGGCGCAGATTGGAATCGAAGACTTCGCGGTGCCGCCGCCGCCCGCTCCGAAACTGCCCGGCCCGACGCTGAAACAGTTGCTGGCACCGGAGGAGACGTCCGGCGCGCTCACGGTGAAGGAAGAGGGGGCGCGATCGACCGTCACCATCGAATCATCGGATCTGTTCAAGTCCGGTAGCGCCGACGTCAATCCGTCGTTCGAAGCGACCCTCCAGCGGATCACGGCGGCGCTCAACAAGGTGCCCGGGCGTGTGATGGTGGTCGGGCATACCGACGATCAGCCGATCAAATCGTTGCGCTACCGGGACAACGACGAACTGTCACGCGAGCGTGCGGTCAGCGTCGCCAACGTCCTGCTCCGCGGACTGGATAACGCGGCCCGCGTGACCTCGCTCGGCGTCGGTTCGTCGCACCCCCTGGTGCAAGGCTCGGATGCGGAAAGTCGCGCGCGTAACCGCCGCGTGGAAATCATCCACCAGCCGTGAAGGGTAGCCAGGCCACATCATGTTTGCTTTCCTGAAACGCACCTTCATCGTTTTATTGGGCCTGCTGCTCATCACCCTGTTCATTTGGTTCGCGGGACCGTACTTCGCGTTCGCCGATTTCCGTCCACTCGAAACCGAGTTTGCCCGCGTCGTCGCAATCGGCGTCGTCGTCGGAATCTGGCTGCTGTTGCGGCTGTGGAAACGGCTGAAGGCGTATCGCGCCAGCGATCGATTGCTGAATGCCGTGGTCGCACAGCCGCAACCGCAAGCCGAGAAGACGAAGACGCCCGCCGAGGTGGTCAAGCTGCGCGAGCGGTTCGACGAGGCGGTCAGCGCGCTGAAGCAGCAGCGGCGTTCCGGTCAAAGCCTGTACGACCTGCCCTGGTACGTGATTATTGGTGCGCCCGGCTCCGGCAAGACGACAGCGCTCCTGAATTCAGGGCTCAAGTTCCCACTCGAACAGCGGGTCGGCAAGGGAGCATTGCGCGGCGTCGGCGGCACGCGTAACTGCGATTGGTGGTTTACCGACGAAGCGGTCTTTCTCGACACCGCCGGACGCTATACGACTCAGGACTCCGACGCGGCGTCCGACAGCGTCGGATGGGCGGAGTTCCTCGCGCTGCTGCGCAAGTACCGCGCCCGTCGCCCGCTCAACGGGGTGATCGTGACCGTGAGCGTGCAGGACCTGCTGGTGCTCGATCCGGCGGCGCGCGAGGCGCACGTGGAGGCGGCTCGCAACCGGCTGGCGGAGTTGAATCGCGAACTCGGCATCCAGCTGCCTGTCTACGTCATGGTCACGAAGTGCGACCTGGTCGACGGGTTCGCCGAGTACTTCGAGGACTTGAACGTCGAAGGGCGTGCCCAGGTGTGGGGAATAACCTTCCCCTACGATCAGACGCTCGCCAATCAGAGCCCGGCCGTGTATCCCGCGGAGTTCGACGGGTTGATGACGCGGCTCAACGAGCGCGTCTTCGATCGGCTCGAAGAAGTCCGCGACACTCGCCGCCGCGCCAAAGTGTTTGCCTTCCCTCAGCAGATGGCGACCCTGCGCGATCCATTGACGCAGTGGGTTTCGGACGTTTTTACCGCACGCGAGTTCGACGGGCGCATTCTGCTCCGCGGCGTCTACTTCACCAGCGGTACCCAGGAGGGAACGCCGATCGATCGGCTCCTCGGCAGCATCGGCCGCACGTTCGGGGCCACTGATGCGGTGATGTCGCCGCGCGGACCGGGCAAGGCGTACTTCGTCGAGCGGTTGTTGAAGCAGGTGATGATCGGTGAGTCGGGTCTCGCCGGCGTCAATCGCCGCCTCGAATTACGGAAGGCCTCGTTGCTGTTGGGCGCTTACGTGGCCGCGGGCCTGCTGGCGGCTCTTGGAATCGCCGCTCTCTCGATCAGCTACACACGCAACCGCGATTTTCTCGAACAAATCGACAACGACATCACCACCTTCGAGCAGACGGCTGCCGTCACACCCGCATCACCCCTCGACGCGATTGTCGTACGCCTCGACGCCATTCGCGCGGTCGTCGACCGTGCCGACCGATACCGCGAGACCACGTCGCTGCCGATGCGCTGGGGCCTCTATGAAGGCCGGTCGCTCGGCAACTCGGCGTCGGATGCGTATCTTCGCGAGCTCGACAGCGTTCTGTTGCCGCGTTTTTCGTCGCAGCTGCGACAACGCGTGATCGAATACGCGACCAGCCCGCAGAAACTCTACGTGTACTTCAAGGGATATCTGATGCTCAACGAGCCGCAGCATCTCGACAAGGAATATCTGCGGATGCTCGGTGATCAGGAATGGAAGCATGCGGGATCCGCTGGTCCCGCTGCGTCCCAGCATTTCAACGCGTTGCTCGAACGGGCCTCGACGCTTCGTCCTCTTCCCATCGATGGAACCCTGGCGGGTCAGGCGCGCAACAGCCTGCCGCGCAGCCTGATGCCGAAGATTCTGTACGACGAGATCAAGAACGACGCCATTGATGAACCCGGCTTGCGGGTGGATCAGTTGGCCGGTCTCGATGCCGAACGAGTGTTTGCGCGCAAGAGCGGCGTGCCGCTGTCGACGCCAATGCCGCGTCTCTACACTCGCGATCAGTTCAAACAGGTCACGGTGAAGACGCGCGCCGAAATGATGCAACTCCTCCAGAAGGATGCGTGGATCTGGGGAGACAGCGCCGCTTCCTCGCTTGCGAGCGCCGGCGCGCTGTTTACCGGCGTCACCGATCTATACGAGGCCGACTACATTCGCGCGTGGGATGGCTTTCTGGATGATTTGCAGATCGTGCACTTCTCGACGATGGGGCAGGCCAACGACGCGTTGAAAATTCTGACCGGCCCTGCCTCTCCGCTGCGCGCCCTTCTGACCACCGTCGCGAACAACACGACGCTCGTCGAGGCACCCACCAGCGGCGCGCCGCAAGGAGTGGTCGGTCAGACCAAGAAGCAGGCGACGGATGCACTGTCGAAGTTGATGAAACCGATCCAGGAGGCGACCGGCATGCCGTCGGTCGACCCGGGCGCGCGCGTCACCGCGCACTTTCAATGGGTGCGGCAGCTCCTCGCAGGAGATGCCGGTAAGGCGCAGCTCGACGGGGTAATCAACTCCATCACCGAGATTCAAAAGCAGATTGACACGCTCGGGCCCGACGTTGCCGGAAAAAGCTCGCTCGAGATGCTCTCGAACCCATCGTTTCGAGTGGTGACGCAGAACCTCCGTCAGCAGGCCAGTTCACTGCCGCCGACAGTGGGCAGGTTGGTGTCGGAGATTGCGGAGGCGCCGGAAGCGAACGTGATCAGAAGCGCCACAGGGCAGGTCGAGGAAGTGTATACGCAGCAGATCGTGCCGATGTGCAACAACCTGATTGCGGGCAAGTATCCGTTCGCGACCACGCAATCAGATGTGCAGTTGAACGATTTTGCGACCGTGTTCGGCTTCGACGGACTGTTCGACAAGTTCTTCACCGACTACCTGGAAAAGCAGGTCGATGTCAGCGGCCCCACCTGGGCCTGGAGACCGGGGTCGGTCAACCCGTCGCACGATCTGCTGGTCCAGATGCAGCAGGCGCGACGGATCCGCGACATGTTCTTCAATCCGGGTGGAAAAATGCCGGAGGTGAAGTTCTTCTTGACCTTCAGCGACCTCGATCCGAACGCCCAGCGTGCGGTGCTGCAGATCGACGGCAAGACGTTTGACGACAAACATCAGAAGCAGGAAATGACGTGGCCCGGGCCGGTGCCCGGCCACGCGACCAGCACCTTCGAGAGTCGTTACTACGATCAGCCGAAACCCTATGGCGGTCCGTGGGCGTGGTTCCGCATGATCGACGACACGATTGTCGGCGTGCCTGATGCCGAACACCGGATCTGGTTGAACCTTCGAAGCCCGTATCATCACGTGCGCGTGGTCGTCGAACCGGCGCGCGCAACCGGCAACCCGTTCGCAACGGGAAGCTGGCGTCAGTTCAGTTGCGAATCGTGAAGCGGCGATGCAGGTAGGGTTCTACGGCAAGTTACCAAGCCACGGGGACTTTCTGCGGCGGCGCGTCTCGGATGCGTTCGTGGACGCCTGGGACGTGTGGCTGCGCGAATGCCTCGCCGCCAGTCGAACCGCGCTTGGTGCGCGCTGGCTGGATGTTTACCTGACGAGCCCGGCCTGGCGTTTTGTCTGCGCGGCCGGAGCCTGCGGCCCGGCGCCGGTGATCGGTATTGCGGCGCCGAGCGTTGATCAAGTGGGGCGATACTTCCCGCTGACGGTGGTGGCCGAGTTGCCGCCCGAAGTCAGCCTGGTGACGGCGGCATCATCGTCCCGGTTTTTTGAAGCCGCCGAGCAGTTGGTCATCGAAACGCTCGCGACCGAGCGGGTTGATTTCGATCGGTTCGATCAAGGGACGATGGCGCTCGAACGTGAATTGATGCCGGTCGCACTGGCTCCCGAGCTGGTGCTGGACGCAAGTGTGTCGGCCATTCTCACCGACAGCCCGCAACCGTGGCAGGTACCACTGACGGCAGCGTCGGATGTGACCTCCGCCTTCGAGCAGCTGCTGTCCGTCCACCTCGAAGCGAAGTACCGTCCCCTGGTCCTGTTGTGGACCGACGGATCGGGTGTCGTGGAACCGAGTTGTCTGGTCCTGAAAGGCCTCCCGAACCCCGAGCTGTATCCTGCGCTGCTTGAAGGATCGTGGTCGACACATCGGTGGCGATCGGTGCCGGCGCGCGTATCCGAGGAGGCGACCCTGCCGGGAACGCTCATCAGCGACGAGGGTGCCGCGCTGTATTTTCGATCCGCGGCGTCGACAGATGTCGGCCGCGTCAGGAGCAACAACGAAGACGGGTTCGTCGAGCGTCCCGAAGCAGGGTTGTGGGCGGTTGCCGACGGCATGGGCGGCCACAGCCACGGAGAAGTGGCCAGCCGGATGGTCTGCGATGCCCTTGCCGACTTTCCCCTTGACGGCACCTTCGAGGAGGCGATCGACGCGGCACGACGACGCGTTCAGGAGGTCAACGACCACCTCGTTCGAACTCCCATCGGCGACGATCCCGCCAACCGAAGTGGGAGTACGGTCGTGCTGCTGCTGCTGCGCGGGCCGCGTTCCGCCGTGCTGTGGGCAGGTGACAGCCGGGCCTACCGGTGGCGGGCCGGGACCCTCGAGCAACTCACCAAGGACCACAGTCTCGCGGAAATGATCGGGACCAACGCTTCGGAATCGAGCGTAATTACCAGAGCGGTAGGTGTGGACCCGGAACTGACGCTCGACATCCATCGCGATGCCGTCCGCCCGGACGATCGGTTCCTGCTTTGCTCGGACGGCCTGACCCGGGTGCTCCCGGAATCCGAGATTCGTGGCTGGTTACAGCAGCCGGACATCCAGGCGGCGGTGGACGGCCTCATTAAGGCAACCCTGAATGCCGGCGCACCCGACAATGTCACCGTCCTTATCGCCGAAGCGCACGCATGAGGGCGGCTACGCGTGCGCCATTTCGGGTATAGTATGCGCTCTCGTTCCTGCGACCATCTAAATGCTGGGAACAACGAGGCTTCGTGATGAGTGCTCGGTGGGACGGGCAGGCGCTGCTTCAGCCGATTTCTCCAGAACAGCCGTGCGGCGTCAACCTGGACGACTCCATAGTGCTGTCGTCGCTCGATGCGCTCCGGCTGTTCGGTCAGTCGCGCTCGCCGGAGGCGCCCCCGGACTCCGATGGCGACGAAAAGGAACAGGCCAAGGTGCGCCCTCCGCTCGAATGGGATCGGATTCGTGCCGATGCCATGGAGGGACTGACCAAGAGCAAGGATCTCAGGCTGCTCGCCTACCTTGGTACCGCCCTGCTGCGCACGGACGGATTGCCGGCGTTTGCCGGCGTGCTCACGACGGCGTCCCAGTGGCTCGAAACCTATTGGCCGCAAGTGTATCCGGCCCTCGACGAGGATGCGATTGCGCGGCGCAACGCGCTCAATTGCCTCGCGGATCCGATGGCCGTGATCGATCGCATCTGGCGCTTGCCGCTGGTGACCAGCCGGCAGCACGGCCGATACAGTTTGCGGGACATCGAAATCGCACGCGGACAGGCGAACCCGGGCCCTCTGGAAGCGAAACCGGAGGAGGCGGCAATCCTCAACGCGTTCGGCGAGCTCCCGCTCGAAGAACTGACTGCGCTTGATGCGAGCGTGACGGCCGGGAGTGCGGCCCTGACGAGTATCGACGCCAAGATGCGGGGCGAAGGAGGCCCCGAGGTGGCGCCGGACTTTGGACCGCTGGTGACGCAGTTTGCGAAACTGGCTCGCGTCTGCAAAGAGCAGCTGACGTCGCGGGCCGCGCTCGGTGGCGAAGCGGCGGCGGACGGATCCGACGGTGCAGCCGGCGGGCAGCCGGCGTTCAGAGGCGGCGTGATCAACTCGCGCGCCGATGCGATTCGCGCGCTGGATGCCGTCGCCGAGTACTTCCGCCGGAACGAGCCGTCGAGTCCGATTCCATTGTTCGTCGATCGCGCCAAGCGGCTCGTGGCCAAGGACTTTCTCGAGGTGCTCGCCGACATCGCGCCCGATGCGCTGTCGGTCGCGCGCTCGGCAGGTGGGCTGAAGGATCAGTAACGCGTTCTTTTCCCTTCCGGGAGGTATGTCGTGGCGAAGGCCAGCAGTCAGAAATTCATCGCCCGCAACCGGGCGCCCCGCGTCCAGATTGAATACGATGTCGAGCTTTACGGGGCTGAGAAGAAGATTCAGCTCCCGTTCGTGATGGGCGTGCTCGCGGATCTGTCCGGAAAGCCGGCCGAGCCGCTGCCACCGGTCGCGGATCGCAAGTTCCTCGACATTGATGTCGATAACTTCGATAGCCGCATGAAGGCGCTGAAACCTCGTGTCGCGTTTCAGGTGCCGAACACGCTTACCGGCGAGGGGAACCTCAACGTCGAGTTGACCTTCGAAAGCATGGACGACTTTTCGCCCGCGGCCGTGGCGAGCAAGGTCGATGCGCTGAACAAGCTGCTCGAGGCCCGCAAGCAGCTGGCGAACTTGATCACTTACATGGACGGCAAGAGCGGCGCCGAAGACCTGGTGTCCAAGCTTCTCCAGGATCCCGCGCTGCTGCAAACATTGGCCTCGACCAAGAACCCCCAGGGCGAGACGTCCTGATCCTGATCTGACGTAGAGCGGAGAACATCATGGCAGATCCCAAAGCCCAGCAACAGGAAACGTCGGCGATCGGGGCAACCGAAGTCAGCGACTTCGATTCGCTGCTGAAGAAAGAATTCAAGCCGAAGACCGACGAAGCCAAAGAAGCCGTCGAGCGTGCCGTCCGTACTCTGGCCGAGCAGGCCCTCTCTCAGACGAAGCTCATAGGCACGGACGTCATCAAATCGATCGAGGCGATCATCGCCCAGCTCGATAAGAAGCTCTCGGAGCAGATCAATCTGATTCTGCACCACGAGGACTTCCAGAAGCTGGAAGGCGGGTGGCGCGGCCTCCACTATCTCGTCAACAACACCGAGACCGACGAGATGCTGAAGATCCGCTTCATGAACATCAGCAAGCAGGATCTCGGCAAGACCCTCAAGCGGTTCAAGGGAACTGCCTGGGATCAGAGCCCGCTCTTCAAGAAGATCTACGAGGCGGAATACGGGCAGTTCGGTGGCGAACCGTTCGGTTGTCTCGTCGGCGACTACTACTTCGATCACACACCACCTGACACCGAGCTACTCGGCGAAATGTCGCAGGTCGCAGCCGCCGCACACACCCCATTCATCGCCGGCACGTCGCCGACGATCATGCAGATGTCGTCGTGGCAGGAACTCGCCAATCCTCGCGACCTGACGAAGATTTTCACCACGCCGGAATACGCCGCCTGGCGTTCGCTGCGCGAGTCGGAGGACTCCAGGTACCTTGGTCTGGCGATGCCTCGCTACCTGGCGCGGCTTCCCTACGGCGCAAAAACGAACCCGGTCGAGGAATTCGCGTTCGAAGAAGATACCGGTGCTGCCGACCACAGCAAGTACACCTGGTCGAACGCGGCCTACCCGATGGCAACCAACATCAAGCGTTCGTTCAAGTTGTACGGCTGGTGTTCACGCATTCGCGGCGTCGAATCGGGTGGCGCCGTCGAAGGACTGCCGGTTCACACGTTCCCGACCGACGATGGCGGCGTGGATATGAAGTGCCCGACCGAGATCGCGATCAGCGACCGGCGCGAGGCGGAACTGGCCAAGAACGGCTTCATGCCGTTGTTACATCGCAAAAATTCCGACTTCGCCGCCTTCATCGGCGCCCAATCGGTACAAAAGCCATTCGAGTACACGGATCCCGATGCCACTGCGAATGCGAACCTTGCTGCGCGGCTGCCGTATCTGTTTGCATGCTGCCGCTTCGCGCACTACTTGAAGTGCATCGTCCGGGACAAGATCGGATCCTTCAAGGAACGCGAAGACATGCAGGTCTGGCTGCAGAAGTGGATCATGAATTACGTCGACGGCGATCCGGCGCACTCATCGGAAACCACGAAGGCCCAAAAGCCGCTCGCGGCCGCAGAAGTACAGGTCGCCGACGTCGAAGGGAATCCCGGGTACTACACGGCGAAATTCTTCCTGCGTCCGCATTATCAGCTCGAAGGGTTGACCGTCTCGCTGCGTCTCGTGTCGAAACTACCCTCGGCAAAGGCGGGCTAGAGCGAGCCGGAGCGCCGTGTTCGTTTTCATTGAGCTGATCGTTGATTAGGGAGCGGTAGAGGAGCGTTCATCATGGCAGCAGACATTTTTGCGAAGCTGGGCGACATCAAAGGGGAATCGATCGACGACAAGCACAAGGATGAAATCGAAGTGCTGTCGTACTCGTGGGGAGTTTCGAACGCCGGTTCGATGGGCTACGGCACCGGCGGCGGCGAAGGCAAAGCGAGCTTCCACGATCTGTCCTTCACGCACAAGATCGACAAGGCGTCGCCCGTCCTGATGCAGGCGTGCGCCACCGGCGTGCACTTGAAGGAAGCCACGATCACGCATCGCAAGGCCGGCAAGGGCCAGCAGGAATTCCTCGTCATCAAGATGAACGACGTCATCGTGACCAGCGTGACGCATGGCAGCAGTGGTTCCGACGGCGCGTCGGAAAACGTCAGCATCGCGTTTGCCAAGGTCAACGTCGAATACAAACCGCAGAAGGCGGACGGTTCGCTCGACGCGGGCATCCACTTCAAGTACGACCTGAAGGCGCAGAAGGAAGCCTAGGGCGGAGCGCGCAGGTGAGTCCTTCGAACGTCGAACTCGGCGCCGGCGACATGTTCTTCAAGGTCAAGGGCGCCAAGCACGGCGACATCAACGGCGAGGCACAGGACCAGAAGCACAAGAACGAGATCGAGGTGCTCAGCTGGTCCTGGGGCATGCAGGGCAAACCGTCGCTCGGCGGCGGTTCAGCCAGCGGGAAGGCGACGATGCGCGAGCTGCGCATCGTCAAGAAAGTGGACAAGGCTTCCACCGCCCTGATGTCGGCGCTTCGCACCAATGAACTGATCAAAGAAGCGACGCTGACCTTGCGCAAGATCGGCACCTCGAAGCTCGAATACTTCAAGATCAAAATCGAGGACGGGCGGGTCATGTCGCTCGACGTGGAAGCGGGCGACAAGGACGGCAAGCCGGCGCTGTACGAACGGGTGAGCTTCTCGTTCAACAAGATCTCAGTCGAATACACACCGCAGGGTGGTGACGGCATGCCGCAAGGCTCCACCACCTTTGAGGATGTGTGGACGGCGGACAACTAAGCGATGACTCTCTCGGACGCGGCTGAGCGGACCCTCAAAGACGGCGATCCCCGCGCCGCGCTGGCGCGGCTTCAGGAAGACGTTCGCGCCCACCCGTCAGACGCAAAGCTTCGCGTCTTTCTCTTTCAGCTGCTCTGCGTGCTCGGTCAGTGGGACCGCGCGCTGAATCAATTGAAGGTCGCCTCCGAGCTCGATGCGCTGGCGCTGCCGATGGCCCAGATGTACGGCGAGGCCGTGCGGTGCGAAGTCATTCGCGACGAGGTGTTCGACGGTAAGAAATCTCCGATGGTGCTCGGTGAGCCCGAGCAGTGGCTCGCGCTGCTGATCGAGGCACGACTGCAGGCCGGACGTGGTGAGGCCACCCAGTCCGAGGATCTGCGTCGTCGCGCCTTCGAGGATGCGCCGATGTCGAGCGGCCACATCGATGGACGGCCGTTCGAATGGATCGCCGATGCGGATTCACGGCTCGGTCCTGTGGTCGAGGCGATCATCAACGGCCGCTACTACTGGGTCCCGTTCAACCGCCTCAGTGAAATCACGATGGAAGCGCCGGAAGATCTTCGCGATTTGGTGTGGATGCCGGCGCACCTGCATTTCGAGAATGGCGGCGAGTCGCTGGCGCTGATCCCAACGCGATACCCGGGTTCGCAGAGTGCCGACGACGGCAGTCTCGCTCTTTCGCGGAAGACGACGTGGGAGCCGATCGCGGACGACGCGTTCCGCGGTCTGGGCCAGCGCATAATTGCCACCGACACCGGGGACACTCCTTTCCTCGAGATTCGCTCGCTCTCGATTACTCAGGACGGCGATCCGGCGTCTGGCGGTGCAGGCGCGGACCATGCCTGATCAGCTCGCTCCCCAGGACCAGCTTCAACCGGCACTCCTCGATCGTCTGACGGACGACGAGCCGGACAAGAAGCTGGAGCCGCGGCTGCAGCGTGTGATCTCGAAGCGGCAGCTGCGCGAAGCGGTGCTGCGCGACCTCGCGTGGCTTTTCAATACCACTCGTCTGGACGCGAACATGGATCAGGCGACGCTGCCGCTGGCGCGGCGCTCGGTGATCAACTTTGGTTTGCCGGCGCTGTCGGGGCAAACCGCATCGACGCTGGAAGTGCCGGATCTGGAGCGCGCGATTCGGCAGGCCATTCTCGATTTCGAACCGCGGATCCTCTCTGAATCGCTGCAGGTGCGCGCGCTCGAGACCGACGCGATGGAACATCACAACGTCATCGGTGTCGAGATCTCAGGGCATCTCTGGGCGCAGCCGTTGCCGCTCGAATTGCTGGTCAGGACAGAAATCGATCTCGAGACCGGACAAGTGCAGGTCTCCGATCTCGCGCCGTCGCGGGTCGTCTGATGGATCCGCGCCTGCTGCATTACTACGAGCGCGAGCTGGGTCATCTCAGCGAAATGGGCGCCGAGTTCGCACAGCAGTTTCCGAAGATTGCGGCGCGGCTCGGGATGAACGGGCTGGAGGTCGCCGATCCGTACGTCGAGCGGCTGCTTGAAGGGGCGGCTTTCCTCGCCGCCCGAGTGCAGCTGAAGATCGATTCCGAGTTTCCACGGTTCACCCAGTCGTTGCTCGAGATCGTGTATCCACACTATCTCGCGCCCACGCCGTCGATGCTCATTGCCCAGCTCCATCCCGACAAAGACGATCCGGGGCTGGCCAGCGGCACGCGCACCGTCCCGCGCGGCACGTCCATGCACTCGCTGACCGGTGCCGATGACGCGACCGCGTGCGAGTTCCGTACGGCGCATGACGTCACGCTGCTGCCGCTCGACATCGTGTCGGCGAACTATTTTTCGTTTGCGCCCGATCTGCCGCTCAATACGCTCCCGATCGCGTCGCGGATCAAAGGCGGGCTTCGGATTCGCTTGAAGACGACGGCGGGTCTCAAATTTGCGCAGACCAGGATCGATCGCCTCTGTTTCTATCTTGCCGGGCGCGAAGACGCGGCCAACAAGCTGCTCGAACTCACGCTGGCCACCGGCGTCGGAGTGCTCGTCCGCCCTGTCGGCGCGCGTCCGTCCGAGGTGACCCTGCTGCCGGCGTCCGCCATTCGTCCGGTCGGTTTCGCTGACAGCGAAGCGCTGCTGCCCGTGACGCTGCGCTCGTTTCAGGGGTACCGGCTGCTGCAGGAATACTTCACGTTCCCGCAGCGGTATCGATTTTTCGAGCTCGCCGGGCTGGCGCCGACTCTCGGCCGGGTTGCCGGAAGCGAGGTCGAGATCGTCGTGCTCTTCGGGCGCGGTGACCCGACGCTCGAGAGCGTCGTCGACGGGTCGTACCTGCAGCTGTTCTGCACGCCGGCGGTGAATCTGTTCGAGAAGCCCCGGCTCGATCGGATTCACGTCAGCGACTCGTCGTTCGAGTTCCACGTGGTCGCGGATCGGACCCGACCGATCGATTTCGAGATCTATCAGATTACCGATGTCGTCGGACACGGCGCCGGCGACGATACCGAACAGCATTTTCTTCCGTTCTATTCTTCCGAGAGCAGCGACGCCGAGCATCATCAGCCGGCGTATTTCACGACCCGCCGCGAGCCGCGCGTGATCCCGCCCGACCAGAAACGGCGAGGTCCTCGATCGAGCTATATCGGGAGCGAAGTGTTTCTCTCGCTGGTCGATTCGACGCAGGCTCCCTATTCGGCAGATCTGCGCCAATTGTCGCTGCAAGCGCTCTGCACCAACCGCGATCTGGTCTTGCACATGCCGATTGGCGTCGGCGCGAGCGATTTTTCCTTGAACATCGCCGCCCCGGTCACGAGCGTGCGCACGATCAGCGGCCCGAGCCGCCCGTACTCCGCGATCGCCGACCGCGCGATCGCCTGGCGCGCGATCAGTCATCTCTCGCTCAACTACCTGTCGCTGGTGAATGCCACCGGCTCGCAGGCGGCGGGCGCGTTGCGCGATCTGCTGGAGCTCTATGCGACGACGACCGACGTCAGCGCGAAACGTCAGATTGAAGGTATTCAGTCGGTCGGCGTCAAGCGTGTGGTCCGCCGCTTGCCGACGAGAGGCCCGATCGCGTTTGGTCGCGGGCTGGAAATAACCGTCGATGTCGACGAGATGGCGTTCGAGGGAGGCAGTGCGTTTCTCCTCGGCGCCGTGCTGGAGCGTTACTTCGCACGATACGTGTCGATCAACTCGGTCACCGAGATGGTGCTGCGCTCGCAGAGCCGCGGCGAGATCAATCGATGGACGCCAAACTGGGGCACCAGGCCGACGCTCTGACCTTCCTCGCCGACGTTGCCAGGGAGCCGTATCGCTACGACTTCTACCAGACGTTGCGACGGCTGGAATGCCTGTACGACGACAAACCGCGCTGGGGAGCCGCCTTGCGCCCGATCGACGAACCGGTGCGTCTCGGACAGGATCCGGACCTGTCGTTCGCGCCCGCTCCACTGGCGTCGCTCGAGTTCGGGAAGGATGCCGCTCCACCTCGACTGCAGGTGCGGCTGTTCGGCCTGCTCGGACCCAACGGCCCGCTGCCGATCCACCTGACCGAGTACGTCCGGCATCGGTTACGGCACTCGAACGATCCCACGCTCAGTCGATTCCTCGATCTCTTTCACCATCGTTTCCTCGCGTTGTTGTATCGCGCGTGGGCACAGGCGCAGCCGCACGTCAACCGCGACCGCGCGGGAGAGGATCGTTTCTTCACCTACGTCGGAGCGTTCATTGGCACCGCCCCCGCGCCGTTGCGCGATCGGGACACTGTGGCGGATGTGGCCAAGCTGTTTCACGTCGGCACGCTGGTGCGTCAGGTGCGCGATGCCGATGGGCTGGCGTCGATCATTCGTCAGTTTTTTGGCGTCCCGGCGCGGCTCGAAGAGTTTGTCGGCCATTGGCTGCAGCTGGCCAACCGCGATCGGACCTATCTCGGGCCGGAAAGTCAGACGCTCGGAATAAGCGCCGTGCTCGGTGGGCGCGTCTGGGATCATCAGAGCAAATTCCGTATTCATCTCGGGCCGTTGACGCTCCAGCAGTACGAGTCATTCCTGCCTTCGGCGCGGCCGGGCGGGCAACGGCGGACACCGCTTCGACAGCTGATTGACTGGGTGCGGTTCTATTTGTGTCTCGAGCTCGATTGGGACGTGCGGTTGCACTTGAAGAAGGCAGAAGTACCCGCGCTGAAGCTCGGGGCTCAGGGAAAACTGGGTTGGACCACGTGGTTGGGTACCCGCACGTCGAATACCGACGCCGCGGACTTGTACCTGAATGGTGAAACGTTCGTTGATCGAGAACTGGCACTCGTTTCACAACTCTAGGCGCGCCACGGGCGCGCCCGCCGGAGCGGAGCGGGGCGTCGGGGCCCCGCGAGCGAAGGCGTGAGGGGGTCCGCGGGGGCGAAGCCCCCCGGATCATGATTAGTCGCATGACAGAGATCAGTCGTTCGGCGTTGTTCGGCAAACTGAATAGCCTCGCCTACAAAGCAATCGAGGGGGCGACGGTCTTCTGCAAACTGCGCGGGAATCCTTACGTCGAACTCGTGCACTGGATTCAGCAGATCCTGCAGACCCCCGACTCCGACATGCATCGTATCGTCCGGCACTTCGAAGTCGATTCGTCGCGGCTGGCGAAGGACATCACCGAGGCGCTGGATCGATTGCCGCGGGGCGCGACATCGATCTCGGACCTGTCGACCCATGTCGAGAACGCAGTTGAGCGCGGGTGGGTGTACGCGACGCTGATGTTCGGAGACAGCCGGGTTCGGACCGGCCATCTGCTGATCGGCATTCTGAAAACGCCGTCGCTGAGAAATGCGCTGCTCGGGATTTCGCGGCACTTCGAGGCGGTGAAAGCCGATACCTTGACCGAGCAGTTTGGCAAGATTGTCAACGGATCGCCTGAGGACACGCTGGGTGCGACCGACAGCTCCTCGCTCGCTGCGCCTGGCGAGGCCAGCGGCGCGATGGCACCGGCGCAACTCGGCAAGAAAGAAGCACTCAAACGCTTCGCGACCAATCTGACCGAGCGGGCGAAGAGCGGACAGCTCGATCCCGTCAGCGGACGAGACGAAGAGATCCGGCAGATCGTCGACATCCTGATGCGGCGTCGCCAGAACAACCCGATCCTGACCGGCGAGGCGGGTGTTGGAAAGACCGCAGTAGTCGAAGGGTTTGCGGCTCGTATCTCCCGCGGAGACGTGCCGCCTCCGCTCAAGAACGTGCAGGTGTACACCCTCGACATCGGATTGTTGCAGGCCGGCGCCAGCATGAAGGGGGAGTTCGAGAACCGGCTTCGTCAGGTCATCGACGAGGTGCAAGCCTCCGCCGAGCCGATCATCCTGTTCGTCGACGAGGCCCACACCTTGATCGGCGCTGGCGGCGCCGCCGGCACGGGCGATGCGGCCAACCTGCTCAAGCCGGCGCTCGCGCGCGGAACGTTGCGGACCATTGCCGCGACGACCTGGGCCGAATACAAGAAGTACATCGAAAAGGATCCGGCGCTCACCCGCCGCTTCCAGGTCGTGCAGGTTGCGGAACCGAGCGAAGAAAAAGCCATTCTCATGGTCCGCGGCGTCGCGTCGACGCTCGAGAAGCATCATCGCGTGCAGTTGCTGGACGAGGCGCTCGAAGCTGCAGTCAGGTTGTCGCATCGCTACATCCCTGCCCGTCAGCTCCCGGATAAGGCCGTCAGTCTGCTCGACACCGTCTGCGCGCGTGTCGCCATCAGTCAGCATGCAGTACCGCCGCAGCTCGAGGATTGTCGCAAGACGATCGAAGCGCTCGAGATCGAGCGCGGGATCATCGCCCGCGAGGAAGCGGTTGGCGTCGACGTCGCCGAGCGTCGTCGCGCATGTGAAGAAAAGCTGGCCACTGAAGAGACCCGACGAGCCGAGCTCGAGAAACGGTGGGAGGAGGAGCATAAGCTCGCGGATCGGCTGCTCGAAATCCGCGCCAAGCTGCGGCAGGCCGTCGAATCGGCGCCGCCGAAAGAAGCGCCGGCGATGGCCGCTGCTGGAGTGGCGGACGCAAGCGTGGCGAACGTCGCGGCGACGTCAGGTCTGAACGCGCTGACGCCAGAGGAGCGCACACAACTGCTCACGGAATTGACCGGCCTGCAGTCCAAGCTGGCGGCGCTACAGGGTGAATCACCACTCATTCTCCCGAGCGTCGACGAGCAGGCGGTTGCCGCGGTGGTTCAGGATTGGACCGGCGTTCCGGTCGGCCGGATGGTGAAGAACGAGGTCGAGTCGCTGCTCAATCTGGCTGACACGCTCAATCAGCGTGTCATCGGCCAACGACACGCGCTCGACATGATCGCGCGCCGCATTCATACGTCGCGCGCCAAGCTCGATAATCCGAGCAAGCCGATCGGCGTGTTCATGTTGTGCGGCCCTTCCGGCGTGGGCAAGACCGAGACCGCGTTGACCCTGGCCGAGGCGCTCTACGGCGGCGAACAGAACGTGATCACGATCAATATGAGCGAGTTCCAGGAGAAGCACACGGTCTCGACGCTGAAGGGATCGCCTCCCGGGTACGTCGGCTACGGTGAAGGGGGCATCCTCACCGAGGCCGTGCGCCGGCGTCCCTACAGCGTGGTCCTGCTCGATGAGATCGAGAAGGCGCACTCCGACGTTCACGAGCTGTTCTTCCAGGTGTTCGACAAGGGTTGGATGGAAGACGCGGAAGGGCGCTACATCGATTTCAAGAACACCGTCATCCTCCTGACCTCGAACGTCGGCACCGAGCTCATCGTCAGTATGTGCAAGGATCCGGAGCTGATGCCGGATCCGGAGGGCATCGCCAAGGCTTTGCGCGAGCCGCTGCTCAAGAAATTTCCGGCCGCGCTGCTCGGACGACTGGTCGTGATTCCGTACTATCCGCTCAGCGATGCCATGCTGTCGAACATCGTGCGTCTGCAGCTCGGACGGATTGCGCACCGCGTTGAGGAGCACCACAACATTCCCTTTACCTACGACGACGCGGCGGTGAAGTTGATCGTGAGCCGATGCACGGAGGTCGAGAGCGGCGGCCGCATGATCGACGCCATTTTGACTAACACCGTGCTGCCGGAAATCAGCCACGAGTTTTTGAAGCGGACGATGGAAGGGACGACGCTGAAGGGCGTTCGGCTGAACGCGACCAACGGTACTTTCGAGTATCAGTTCGAGTGACGTGACGCGAGATGGCGTCCGCCGCGAACGGGAACACGACTATGTTTGGCGAGCACATGCAGGACCTGCTCCAGCAGAGGACGGAACCAGAGCCGGACGCGCCGTCACGCGAGCTGACGGTCGACGAAGCACTCGGGATCGCCATCCAGCTGCACCGGGACGATCGTCTCGAGGAAGCCAATGTCGTCTATCAGGAGATTCTCAAGGTTGATCCGGGTAACGCGCGGGCGCTGCATTTCGCCGGCGTGCTTGCGCATCAGATGGGTCGCAGCGCGGACGGGGTCGAACTGATCGAGAGAAGTCTGTCGATCGTGCCCGATTCGGCCGACTGGTACAACAACTTCGGCATCGTGCTCCAGGAATCAACGCAACTGGAAAAGGCGATCGAGGCGTATCACCGCGCGATTGCCATCGATCCGGCTCATGCCAACGCGCATAGCAATCTCGGCGTGCTCCTGCGCGCGACCGGGAAGCCGGATCAAGCCGAAGCCGCCTATCGGACCGCCATCCGATTGGATCCGGACCACATCGATGCGCATACGAATCTCGGCGTGCTGTTGTACAGCCTGAAGCGCCGTGAAGAAGCGGTGGCCTGCTTCTGCCGGGTGATTACCCTGCGGCCGAAGCATCCCGAGGCGCGCCGGCTGCTGGCGCTCGCGCACTGCACGCTGGGCGAGACCGACAAGGCGATCAAGATCTTCGAGGACTGGCTGGCCGAGAACCCGAATGATGCCGTCGCCCAGCACATGCTGTCGGCCTGCAGCGGCCGCGATGTTCCCGAACGCGCGTCGGATCGATTCGTGGCGCTGACCTTCGACAGTTTCGCCGCGAGCTTCGAATCGAAGCTCGCGAAGCTCTCCTATCGGGCGCCGGCACTGGTCGCGGCGATGTTGGAGGATACGGGTCTCCAGCCGTCGCAGAGCCTCGATATTCTCGACATGGGTTGCGGCACGGGTCTCTGCGGATCGCTCGTGCGCGGATATGCCCGCCGGCTGACCGGCATCGATCTCTCGGGAGGGATGCTGACGCAAGCCAAGGACAAGGGTCTCTACGACGAGCTCGAACAGATCGAGATCACGGAGTACCTGCGGAGCCGGTCGGACGCGTTCGATGTGATCATTTCCGCGGACACGCTGGTGTACTTCGGTGCGCTCGACACGGTCATCGCTGCGGCGGCGCGCGCGCTGAAGCCAGGTGGGTATCTGATCTTCACGCTTGAGCACGGCACGTCACCGGCGGCGCCCGATTACCATCTCGAGACGCACGGCCGGTATACGCACGCGCGACCCTACGTCGAGCGGCTGCTGCAACACAACGGGCTCGAGCCTGAAATCGGCCAGGCGGAACTGCGGATGGAATCCGGAGTTCCCGTCGCCGGGCTGGTCGTCCGCGGCCGGAAGGCAAGCAACAGCAGTGGATAATCGGTGGCTGCAGATTCGTATATCGGGGTACAGTGGGCTCGATTCACATCGAACTGGCGGTTCGGCCGCTCGGGTCTTGACGACCCGATGTATCGAGCGGGTTTGTGTCGGTGCCGAGGGATGTCATGCCTAGAGTAATGGAAATCACCACGCCGCTTGGCGACGACGTGCTGCTGTTCCATGGCATGAGCGCGCGGGAAGAACTGAACCGGTTGTTCGAGTACAAGCTCGATCTCCTCAGTCGCAAGAACGACATCGCGATCGACGACATCCTCGGCAAGAACGTGACGATCAAGCTCGGACTGCCTGAGGACGAAACGCGGTACTTCAACGGCTACGTCACCCGCTTTGCGCAGGGAGCGACCTACGGCCGTTACACGCGCTATTACGCGACCGTCCGTCCGTGGCTCTGGTTTCTGACCCGCACTGCCGACTGCCGAATCTTCCAGGACATGAAGGTTCCCGACATCATCAAGAAGGTGTTCGCGGATGAAGGCGCCACCGACGTCAAGTGGGAGCTGACCGGGTCGTACCGGACCTGGAATTATTGCGTCCAGTATCGGGAGACCGACTTCAACTTCGTCAGCCGGCTGATCGAGCACGAAGGGATCACCTATTACTTTCGTCACACCGACGGCAAGAACACGCTGGTCCTGACCGATTCGGCGACCAAGCACTCGGCCTACCCGGGCTACGAGAAGCTCTCGTTCATCGCGCCGTATCAGCAGGTCAAACCCGATTCGGAGCATGTGCACGCCTGGGACTTCGCGCGCGAGGTCCAGCCGGGACTGTACGTGCACGATGACTACGATCTCGAGCGGCCGAGCGTCGAGCTGAAGACCAGCAAACCGCTGCCGCGCAGCTATTCGCCGAGCGAGTACGAGGTCTACGACTATCCCGGCACGTATCTTCAGCAAGGCGATGGCGAGCACTACGCGTCAGTGCGGATCAACGAGATGGGCTCGCAGTACGAGCTCGCCCATGGTGCGACCAACGCGCGCGGCCTCGTGGTTGGCTCACTGCTGAACCTGGAAAACCACCCGCGCGACGATCAGAACGGTGAATATCTCATCGTCGGTGCGAGCTACGACTTGACCTTCGAGAACTACGAAGCGCTGGGCGAGTCGGGGGCGACCAGCTATGCCTGCTCGTTCGTCGCGATGCCGAGCAAGCAGCAGTTCCGCCCGAAGCGCAGCACGCCGAAGCCGTTCGTGCAGGGACCGCAGACCGCGGTGGTTGTCGGGCCGGCGGGCGAGGAAATCTATACGGACAAATACGGCCGCGTCAAAGTGCAGTTTCACTGGGATCGGCGCGGCAAGAAGGACGAGCACAGCTCCTGCTGGATCCGTGTCTCCCATCCGTGGGCGGGCAAGGGGTGGGGCACGATCTCGACGCCGCGAATCACCCAGGAAGTGATCGTCGATTTTCTCGAGGGCGATCCGGATCAACCGATCATCACCGGCCGCGTCTACAACGCCGAGCAGATGCCGCCTTACGATCTGCCGGCGAACAAAACGCAATCCGGGATGAAGAGCCGCAGCTCCAAGAGCGGCAGCGGGGCGAACTTCAACGAGATCCGGATGGAGGATCTGAAGGGCTCCGAACAGCTGTTCATTCACGCCGAGAAGAACCAGGACATCGAGGTCGAGAACGACGAGACCCACTGGGTGGGTCACGATCGGAAGAAGACGATCGATCACGACGAGACGACGCACGTCAAGCACGATCGGACGGAGACGGTCGACAACAACGAAACGATCACGGTGCACGCGAATCGCACCGAGACGGTGGACAAGAACGAGACGATCAGTATCCACATGAATCGTGGCGAGACGGTCGATCTGAACGAGACGATTACGATTGGCGGGAATCGCACGATCACCGTCAGCAAGAGCGAGACGGCTACTGTCGCGCTGCAGCGGACGCACACGGTCGGCATCAATGAGACGATTTCCGTCGGTGCGGCGCAGGAGATCACGGTTGGCGCCGCGCAGACGGTGACGGTTGGCGCTAACCAAACGACGAGTGTCGGGGCCAATCAGTCGAATTCGATTGGTGCTGCACAGTCAACGTCGGTTGGTGCGGCTCGCTCAATCAGCGTTGGCGCGGATCAATCGACGAGTGTGACAGGCAGCGCGTCGATGTCGGTAGGGAAGGATGAGACGCGCAAGGTTACAGGTGGTCGAACGTCTGATATTGGCAAGAACGACGAGATCAAAATCGGAAAGAATTTTGCCATGGTGGCTGGCGACGAGATCGTCCTCAAGACCGGAGATGCCAGCATCACGATGAAGAAGGACGGCACGATTCAACTCAAGGGCAAGGACATCATCGTGACCGGCAGTGGAAAGATCACGGTCAAGGCCGACGGCGATATCGTCATGAAAGGCAGCAAGATCGAGCAGAACTGACGGTATTGCCGCATTCGCGAGGGTAATGTGACGAAGCACGCGAGCACCATACCAATCGCCGTCGAAGATTCCCCCTCATCCGAGGTGGTCTCAGTTGCAGGCGTCGTAACGGGGATCCTGGCCGGTTTCGCCGATGACGGCGCCCCGTTACTTGATATTCCGAGTATTTCCGTCAGCGTCCGGATCGCAGGGCGATCCTGCATTCCGCTCCGCGACGAGGATGTCGGGAAACAGATTGTGGCCGTTCCCGACGCGGCCAATCCAGATAGCCCAATCGTGATCGGCGTGATTCAGCCACTAAAGGGCAAACGCGACGTCGAGATCGTCGCCGATGATGCTGGGATCATCGTGCATGCCACCGAAAGCATCACCTTGCAGTGCGGAGAAGCGAGCATTCGGCTCGGACGCGATGGAACGGTGGTCATCCGCGGCAGGCACGTCGTCACGCATGCCGCAGGTGTCAACCGGATACGCGGTGGCTCTGTAGAGCTCAACTAAGTCGCCGCCGTGCTTGCGCTGCCGTGAATCCTACGCTCCAGCGTCTCATCGGGTTTGCACCATCGGAGATCTCCGCGATGGTGAACGAGCCGGTCGTGTTCCGCCACGCACAAGAGGTCGCCTTTCTGTGGACGTTGAGAAGCCGCGCTGTCATGGAGCCCCATTACTCGCTCCACAACCTTGCCACTCTGGACGAGCGCGTCGAGGCTAACGCGCGCGGGGTGGTCATCGCCAGAGATGTCGGATGGAAGGTGTGCAAGGCCAATTTGGCGCACCAAGGATCGGGCGAGGTGTTTGCCGCGGCGGTCGCGGCTTTTGACAGTGGCGATCGAAACCGGATGTTCGAGGCTCTGAGCGCCGGCTGTGTGTCACCGAAGACGATCGCGGGAGTGGTGTCGGCACTTGGGTGGCTCGACTATGTCACCGTCGAACCCTGGATCTCACGACTCCTGGAAGCGAAATCCCCCGCCCACCGCAGGGTTGGCATTGCGGCGTGCGCCATTCGACGAGTGGATCCCGGCCCCACCCTCGCCTTGGCCATCGATGATCCCGATCAGGCATTACGTGCCCGGGCGCTGCGAGCTGTGGGCGAGCTGAAGCGTCGCGATCTTGTGGATCAGGTGAGGAACCACTTGAGAGACGAAGACGACGGATGCCGATTCTGGTCGGCCTGGTCGCTGACGTTGACTGGCGAACAGTCCGGTCTTGAGGTTCTCACCAGTTGGTTTGAGCGCAACGATGAACGGACGCATGAGGCATTGCAGGTTGCCCTGCGCGCGCTGCCGTTGAAACAGAGCCGCGAATGGATTAGCCGATTAGCGACGGACTTGAAGCAGGTGCGATTGGCGATCATGGGCGCTGGGATTGCGGGTGATCCGGCATCGATACCGTGGCTGATTCGGCAGATGGCGTCGCCGGACACGGCGCGCCTGGCAGGCGAAGCGTTCTCGATGATCACCGGCGCCGATCTGGCGTTCCTCGATCTCGACGAACCTCCTCCCTCTGTGCAGCCTGACGAGGCCTCGATCGAGGAGCGACTCGAGCTGAGATACGAAAGCAACCTGGCTTGGCCCTCGACGCCACGCGTCGTCGAATGGTGGAATGCGAATAGCCCAGGGTTCGCTCCGGGGATGCGATATTTGACAGGCAAACCGCTCACCCCGCACTCGGCTTTCGAAGTGTTGGCCCTCGGGAAACAGCGCCAGCGCGCCGCTGCGGCTCTCGAGCTGGCCTTGGCCAATCCCGATCAGCCGTTGTTCGAGGTGCGTGCTCGCGCAAGTGCGCAACAGCAGGAGCTCGCTGGATGGACTTCGTAAACGAAACGAAGGGTGCCGCCGGCTGGACGATGGGACTCGACCGCGATGGCCGCGAACTCTTCGTGGTCGCCGCGAAAAAGACGTTTGCGATTCCCCCAGATGGCATGGAGGCGGAGCGTGCGGAAGAGCAGATTCCGTTGGTCGAGGCGGACCAGTTCACCGGCGAGCCGGGCCTGTCCGCGCCACTGCACGAGACGGATTATGCGCATCGCAAGCCGATGTGCGATGTCATCCTCAACGGCACGGCGTATGCGCCACGCGGCAAGCAAGCATTGCAGCTCACTGTTGGACTTCGCGTCGGCCCAATGGTGAAGGCATTCAGAGTTGTGGGCAACCGCGTCTGGCGTAAGGGTATGCTCGGAATCAGCCCCTCCGACCCAGTTCCGTTCGATACCATGCCGATCTCGTACGACAACGCGTTTGGCGGAGTCGATAACAGCAACGGGGATCCGGCAAACGTCAGGACGTTCATGGAGAATCCGGTCGGTCGCGGTTACTGGAACTTCAAGGACAACATCGACGGACGGCCCTTGCCGAATACCGAAGAGCTCGATACACGCGTCACGGATCCGGCGGGTCCCTACCGGCCAATGTCGTTCGGCGGAATCGGGCGCAACTGGCAACCGAGAATCAATCACGCCGGCACTTACGATCAGCGGTGGCTGGATACGCGGGCGCCCTTCTGGCCGGACGATTTCGACTACCGGTATTTTCAGTCCGCTCCGCCGGATCAGCAGATTTCATATCCAAGTGGCGGCGAGGAAGTGATACTCAAGAATCTCACGCCCGACGGTCATGTTGCGTTCCACCTTCCGACGCTAGCGATGCCGGTGTGGTTCCTTCCATACAGGGGGCGCGACGTCCGCGTCGATGCCGTCCTCGACACTATCGTGATCGAACCCGATCGGGGTTTGTTCACACTCGGGTGGCGCGCTGTACTTCCAATGCGCAAGAGTTGTTTCGATATTAAGCAGATCGTTGCCGGCGAGATGTCCAAGGCCTGGGAGCGTGCGCGGAAGTTTGGTAACAAGCCCTACTACAAGGGTCTCGGCGAGCTCGTTCGGGCCCAGCGCCGACGGTAAGCGCGGCGCCATGTGCAGTGCGAATCGTTCCAGGCGGGATGCGAGGACAACGAGGGCGCACGGCTTCAGACGGAATGAGGAACGATGAGCCCACCGACACTGGCGGTCACAGCTGCGGGCATGGTCACCGCCGTCGGATTCAATTGGGCCTCCAGTTGCGCCGCGATCCGCGCCGGCCTCCGCAACGTCATCGAAACGAACTTGTGGGACAAGGAGTCCGGCACCTACCTGGCGGCCGGAAAGGTTCCACTGCCCCAGTGGTGGGTAGGCGTCGGAAAGCTGGCGGAGCTCGTTGCCCCGGCAATCAACGAGTGCCTGATCGCCGCTGACCCCATCCCTCGAGAGAACATTCCAGTCATCCTGGGTGTGTCGCCTGGCTCTCGGCCCTTTCGCCTCCCGGACCTTGATGGGCGGATTCTGAGCGAGATCGAGCATCGGCTGGGGTTCCCGCTTCATCATG
>JBPYFA010000573.1:0-28491 GCA_051986585.1 Vicinamibacterales bacterium
CGCTGATCGGTCCCAACGGCGCCGGCAAATCCACCATGATGCGCATGCTGTCGGGAGTAGAAGATCCCGACGCCGGCACGCGGACGGAAGGCCATCAGGTGATCACGCAGTACTTCGCCCAGGACGAAGCGACGCGGCTGGATCCAACGCTCACCGTGTACCAGACCCTCGCCGGTGACGCGCCCATTCACATGGTCCCGCACATTCGCAACATCCTCGGCGGGTTCCTGTTTTCGGGAGACGATGTCGACAAGCCGGTGCGTGTTCTGTCGGGCGGCGAACGCACGCGGCTGGCCGTCGCACGCATGCTGCTCCGTCCGTCGAACACGCTCCTGCTCGACGAGCCCACCAACCACCTGGACCTGGACTCGAAGGATGTCCTCCTCGAAGCGCTGGCGGACTTTGGCGGTACGCTGATCTTCGTCTCACACGATCGCTACTTCGTCGACAAGCTCGCAACCAAAGTGATCAGCATCGGCGGAGGCGAGGCGCAGCTGTATCCGGGGAACTATGAGGAGTTCCTGTGGAGTGTGAGGAATAGGGAGCGAGGGGAATTGGGTGCCGGGGGTGCCAGGAGTGCCACGGGTGCCAGGAGTGCCACGGGTGCCAGGAGTGCCATGGGTGCCGGGAGTGCCACGGGTGCCGGGGGTGCCATGGACGCCACGAGTGCCGCGAATGCCAAGAGTGCGACTGGAGCTACCAGCAACGCGTTGCCCCGCGAGAGCAATACAGAACCTGCGGAGTCGACTGAATCACGTACGCCGCTGAAGCGCGTCGCCTCGGGATCGAGCGCACCCGCGAAGCCGGCGGTTGGGCCGCGACTCGTTCGTCCGGATGGAAGTCGTCACGCTCCGGTCGCGCCGGCCGACACGTCGGCGGCACCAGCGGCGGTATCTTACGAGGAAAAGAAACGTCTCGAGTCCGAGGCACGGAAGACACGTAAAGCGCTGGAGGCGCGACGAAAGCGTATCGACGACCTGGAAACCCGGATCGCTGAGCGGGAGCAGGCTATTCGCGACATCGAAGTGACGATGGCGGCGCCCGGCTTTTACGACAATCACGAGGAAGCCAAACCGATCATCGATAAGCACCAGGCGCTGATGTGGGAAGTTGGCGACTTGATGCATCAATGGGAGGAGCTTCAACAAACAGATTTGTAATCGTGTGTTAGACTTGTAATCACCTCAGCCGCACAACCCGCACAGCAAGAACATTTTTCCCAACAATTCAGCCCTGTTTTTCGAGAAACGCCGGGGCACACCGTTTGCCCCCGCAGCTGCCGAGGTGTACCTCGGGCATCGGCCGGATTGTGTCCAATCCGGACAAGGATAGCCGCGGTCAGCTCTAAGCTACACATGGACAAGACCTTGGCTGGCGAAGATCAGGCGATTACAATATTGCGGTCCGAGCCAGGCCCGTACGTGCCGGCGACATCCACTATGCCGATCCGAAAAGCTCGGGCTGCGGCTCGACGTCGGTCACCCGCCGTCAGCTCGAGGCGAAAGCCCCGGCCCAGCAGTCAGGCTGCGACACCGGACGGGGTCCCGGAAGGCTTTTATCGGGACCTCGTCTGGAATCTCCGGAACGGGGTGCTGGCGGTGACCCGCGACGGGCGCATCGCCGTGATGAACGACGTTGCCTACCGCATTCTCGGGTTGACGCCGCAACGCGCCGACATCGGCCAGCCGTATACCCAGGTCTTGAGAGACCGGCCCGATGTCTCGCGCATCGTGGCCGGCGCCTTCGACCTCTCCCACCTGCCGAATCGCGCCGAACTGCGTCTCAAGAGCACCGGAAAAGTGATTGGCTACACGCTGTCGCAGGTCAGGGATCGGGCCGGCGACATCACCGGCGCGACCCTGTTCTTCAAAGACCTCACGCGCGTCGAACAGCTGGAGGAGCGGGAGCGGCTGCGCGATCGCCTTGCCGCGCTGGGTGAAATGGCGGCAGCGATCGCCCACGAAGTGAAGAACCCCCTCGCCGGCATCGAGGTGATGGCGGGCATTCTCAAGCGCCAGCTCGCCGAGTCCGAAGACGCGCAGTCGATTCTTCGCGACATCATCAAGGAAGCCAAGATGGCCAACGCCATCGTGCTCGAGGTGCTCGATTTCGTACGGCCGATCCGGCTGCAAGTCGAACGCATCTCGCTGAGCGATGTCGTGCGCGACGCGATCTCAATGGCCGAAAGCCATGTGCCGCGTGGCGACGTCCGGGTCGAGGTGGTGCTCCCGGAAGACCTTGCTCCGATTCAGGGCGACCCGCATCAGTTACGCCAGCTGTTCACCAATCTGTTCACGAACGCGTTCGAAGCGATGAGCGGCAAGGGGCTGGTTCGGCTCGCCGCCCAGCAGCTGGTCGGCGAGGAGGAACCGTCTGCCAGCAGCGACACGCATCCCGTGCCGATGATTCAGGTGGAAGTCGCCGACAACGGACCGGGGGTCCCGGCCGATGTGATGGACCGCATTTTCAGTCCGTTCTTCACGACCAAGCCGCAAGGCTCCGGGCTTGGTCTGGCCATTGTTCGGAAAATCGTCGACGCCCACGATGGACGCATCGACGTGAGTGCGCCGGCCGAAGGCGGCACGCGCTTCCGGGTGACGCTGCCGGTGAGCGGCAGCCACGAGTTGTTTCGGTAGTTCGTTGGTTCGATAGTTCGTTGGTTCGATGGTTCGTTGGTTCGTTGGTTCGAGAGGTCCGCGGGCAACTCGGAGGCCGGGTAAGTAGTGATTCTTGTGGCTTCCGCCTTTAGGCGGAAGAAGTCGAGAGACAACGGAGCAGGAGCATTTGTATGGGTCGCATTCTGGTAGCGGACGATCACGACTCTCTTCGGCGCGGGATCGTGCGCGCGTTGTCGGACGCGCATCACGAGGTCGACGAAGCGCCGAACGGCAACGTCGCCATCGAGAAGCTCCATGAAGGGCAATACGACGTCGTGCTGAGCGACCTGAAGATGGGCGGCAGCGACGGCATGGATGTGCTCCGCACCGCCAAGTCGCTGCAACCGAACACCGCGGTGATCCTGATGACCGCGTTCGGCTCGATCCATACCGCGGTCGAGGCGATGAAGATCGGCGCGTTCGACTACGTGCAGAAGCCGTTCGAGATCGAGGAGATGGAGCTCAAGATCGCCAAGGCGATCGAGCACCGCCGGTTGCGCCACGAGATCGAATACCTGAGACACACGCAGCAGGACATCTACGACTTCGACCGGATCGTCGGCGCCAGCGGCGCCCTGCAGTCGGTGCTCTCGATCGTCAAGAAGGTGGCCAAGAGCAATACCACCGTGCTGATCCGTGGCGAAACGGGTACCGGCAAGGAGCTCATCGCCGGCGCCATTCACCACAACTCGCTGCGCTCGGCGCGGAACTTCGTCAAAGTGAACTGCGCCGCCCTGCAGGAGAACCTCCTCGAATCGGAGCTCTTCGGACACGAGAAGGGCGCGTTCACCGGCGCCGACAAGCAGCGCGTCGGCCGCTTCGAGCAGGCGGATGGCGGGACGCTGTTCCTCGACGAAATCGGGGACATGAGCGCGAACACGCAGGCCAAGATCCTGCGCGTGCTGCAGGAGCATGAGTTCGAGCGCCTCGGCGGCACCAGAACGCTGCGCGTCGACGTTCGGCTGATTGCGGCGACCAATCGCAACCTGCCGCAGATGGTCACCAATGGCCTGTTCCGCGAAGACCTCTATTACCGTTTGAACGTCGTCTCGATCGAGATGCCGGCCCTCCGCGAGCGGAAGGAAGACATCCATCAGCTGGCAACCTTCTTCCTGCGCCGATTTGCGGGCGAGCTGAAGAAGCGTGTCGACGGACTGGCGACGGACGCGCAGAAGCTGCTGATGCGTTACAACTGGCCCGGAAACATCCGCGAGCTCGAGAACGCCATCGAGCGGGCGGTGCTGCTGACCGAAGGCCCGCAGCTTTCAGCAGGGGATCTTTCGCTCGGCGAATTGACGACCGGCCAGCCATCGGGTGATGCGAGCCCGGTCGTCAAGATTCCACCGACCGGGATTGCGTTGGAAGAAATCGAGCGTCAGGCGATCATCGAAGCGCTCAAGATGTCGAATTGGGTGCAGAAAGACGCCGCGGAACTGCTGGCGATCAGCCCGCGCGTGATGAATTACAAGATCAAGACGCTCGGGATCGACTACTCGCGGGGCGGCCGCCGGACGGCACCAGCAGTGATGGAACCGATTGCGAGTTAGGTACATCACGCCTTCGGATGCGCCTTCCGATACGCGTCGAGCAACTGCGCCGCGTTCACGTGGGTGTACCGCTGCGTCGTGCTCAGGCGAGCATGTCCTAACAGTTCCTGAATCACACGGAGATCCGCGCCTCGTTCGAGGAGGTGGGTGGCGAATGAGTGGCGCAGCGCGTGCGGACTGATTCCAAATCGAGTGCTGCACGCCGCGACGTATTTCCTCACAAGTCGATCGACACTCCGCGTAGACAGCCGGCCGCCCTGGTAGTTGAGAAACAGCGGGTCCGCGGCTCGCCGCGCCCGCATCAACTTCCTGTCTGGCGTCCCGCGATGCGAGCGAACCGCGAACTGCGAACCGCGAATCGCGATCTCTTCTCGGTCTTTCAGCCACGCTCGAATGGCGGTCTCGGTCGATCGGTTGAACGGCACAATCCGTTCCTTGCCTCCCTTGCCGAGCACGCGGACGACGCGTCCGCTCAGATTGACGTCTTCGAGACCCACTCCCACCAGTTCGCTCAGCCGCAGCCCCGAGGCATAGAACAGCTCGAGAATGGCCCGATCGCGTCGTCCGAGCGGAGACGATGTGTCAGGCATGTCCAGCAGACGGGACATTTCCGCCTCGCCGAGATGCGCGGGCAGCCGTTCCTCTCGCTTCGGCGTTCCCACGAGCGCCGCCGGATCGCTTTCGATCGCCCCCTCACGGCGCAGATAGCGCACGAAGCTTCGAATCGCCGCCAGTTTTCGTGCTGCCGACGACCGCGAATTGCCGCGCCGGTGCAGCTCACCAAGAAAGGCGCGGATGTGGAGGTGATCGAAGTCCGAGGGTGCCAGGTCGGTCCGACGACGGTTGAGATGTGCCGCGACGAAGGTGATGAACTGCGACAGGTCGCTCTCGTAGGCGCGGACCGTGTGCGCCGACGCGTTCTCGTTGAGTCGGAGGTGATCGAGAAAGTCAGTGAGTTGGTCTTTCATCGAGCGCAATTCTTCCGCCTGAAGGCGGAAGCTACATATTCTTCGGGATCTTCCGCCTCAAGGCGGAAGCTACATATTTCACTTTGCACTTCCGCCTGAAGGCGGAAGCTACACATTCCTCTTTGCACACCTGTGGCTTCCGCCTTTAGGCGGAAGATCCACTAAGCGGACGTCCGCGCCGCCGTCGTGCTTTCGATCCACGCATCCAATTCGGCCAGCGCGCGCTCCGACAGTGCGACGTTGCGGTCGGCCTTCTTCTTCGGCACCTTGCGACCCTCGATCGGCTGCAGCGGTGGGATGATCCCGAAGGTGATGTTGGTCGGCTGATAGTTCCGCGGTTCGGCATGCGAGACGTAATACGCGAGCGCTCCTATCGCCGTCGTTCGCGGCGGCGCGCTGATCGCTTCGCCAAGCACGAGACCGGCCGCGTTGCGCCCCGCGATCAGGCCCGACGCGGCGGACTCGACATACCCTTCGACGCCCGAGATCTGTCCGGCAAAGAACAAATCGTCACGCGTCCGGATCTGCCACGTGTCGCGCAGAACTGTCGGCCCGTTGATGTAGGTATTGCGATGGATCATCCCGAATCGCACGAACTCGGCATTCTCGAGGCCGGGAATCAGTTTGAGGACGCGTGCCTGTTCTCCCCACTTCATCTGAGTCTGGAAGCCGACGAGGCTGAAGTGATCGCCAGCCAGATTGTCCTGGCGCAACTGCACCGCCGCATACGGTTCTCGGCCAGTGCGCGGATCGATCAAGCCGACCGGCTTCATCGGGCCGAACCGCAGCGTGTCGACGCCGCGCGACGCCATCACCTCAATCGGCAGGCACCCCTCGAAGAACTTCGCCTGATCGAACTCGTGGAGCGGCGCCCTCTCGGCCGACATCAGCGCCTCGTAAAACCGCTCGTACTCGTCTTTCGTAAACGGACAGTTCAGATAGTCCCCGTCACCATCGTCGACACCGCACGCCGCACCCGTGGCACCCACAGCACCCCTGGCACCCAAGGCACCCACAGCACTCGTGGTACCCCCGGCACCCCTGGCACCCAAGGCACCCACAGCACTCGTGGCACCCCCGGCACCCCTGGCACCCAGACTTCGTCCCCACCGCGAAGCCCGAAATACTTTGGCCATGTCGATCGATTCGGCGAGGACAATCGGACTGATCGCGTCGTAGAAATAAAGGTGATCGCTGCCGACCATGGCCGCGATATCGGCCGAAAGAGAGTCGGACGTCAGCGGCCCCGTTGCGATGATCACCGGACCATCGAGCGATTGGGGAACGCGCGGGACTTCCTCGCGCACGAGCGAGATACGCGGATGCGACCCGAGGGCGTCGGTCACGCCGCGGGAAAAACGATCGCGATCGACCGCCAGCGCAGCGCCGGCCGGAACGCGAGCGGCATCGGCCGCGCGCATGACAATCGAGCCGAGCCGCCGCATCTCTTCTTTCAGCAGACCGACGGCATTGTCGAGTTTGTCGCCGCGAAAGGAGTTGCTGCAGACCAGCTCGGCGAGGTGATCGGTCTTGTGAACGGCGGTCGCGCGGACCGGCCGCATCTCGTGAATGATGACGTCGACGCCGCGCTCGGCCGCTTGCCACGCGGCTTCACTTCCGGCGAGGCCGCCGCCGATGACGTGAATCATTGGTCCCTGTAGCACGCCACTTCAGCGGCGCGTCCTGCCGCAACCCGCATCCCGTTGGTACACCCGCCGCTCACGCGGCTAAAACCGCGCGCTACGGGCATCTAAGCTGGCGCGAGCTCCTCGCTGCGCACGTAGTCGCAGTCTTCCTTGTGGCACAGCAACTGCCGACCATGTCGCTTCGTGATCTTCTCGATCAGGAACTTCTCGCCGCACTGCGGGCACGGCTCGAGAATCGGTTTGTTCCAGAGCACGAAATCGCAATCGGGGTAGTTCGCGCAGCCATAGAACACTTTCCCGCGCCTGGACTTTCGTTCGACCACATCGCCGCCGTCCTTCGGACAGACCAGCCCGGTCGACTTCTGCTTCACGTATTTGCAGGCCGGATAGTTGCTGCACGCCGTGAACTCGCCGAAACGCCCCTGCTTCAGCACCAGGTTCGATTCGCACTTCGGGCACTTCTCGTCGAGGATCTGATCCGGCTTGGCCGCGGTCATTCCCTGCTTCGTGGTGATGATTTTTCTCGTCGTCTTGCACTCCGGGTAGCCGGTGCAGGCGAGGAACTGACCGAAGCGACCCCGCTTCATCGCCATCGGCCGGCCGCAGTTTTCGCAGGTCTCGTCGAGACCTTCGCCTTCGGCGCCCGGCTCCGGCGTCTCCAACTCGCGCGTGTTCTCGCACTCCGGGTAGCCACTGCAGGCGAGGAACAAGCCGAACTTGCCGGCCTTGATCACCATCGGCTTGCCGCACTTGTCGCACGCAACCGGCGGATCCGGTTCAACCCCTTCCTTGAGATTGATCATTTCTTTGGAGGCGCGCTTGAGGTCTTTCTCGAATTTCTTGTAGAAGCTGCCGAGCGTCTTCTTGTAGTTCGATGTCCCTTCCTCGATCTTGTCGAGATCCTCTTCCAGGTTCCGGGTGTACTCGACGTCGAGGATATCGTCGAAGGCAGGGCTGAGTAACCGGTCGACGAGCATCCGTCCGAGCATCGTCGGCTTGAATCGACCCTCGATCTTGTTCACGTAATCACGCGCCTGGATCACGCTGATGATCGACGCGTATGTGCTCGGGCGGCCGATGCCGTTCTCTTCGAGCGCCTTCACCAGCGTGGCCTCGCTGTAGCGCGGCGGCGGCTGGGTGAATTTCTGCTCTGGCTTCAGTTCGCGAAGCTGCAGCGTATCCCCTTCCTGCATCGGCGGCAGGATGCCGCTGCCATCCTCGTCGTCCGGCGTGACTGCGTCAGGCCCCGGCCCGTCGCTTTTCGCTTCGACTGTTTCCTGATTGTAGACGGCCATCCAGCCGGCAAACTTGGGCACCGAGCCCTTCACGCGAAACACATATCGCGCGGCGTTGATGTCGACCGTCGTTTCATCGAAAGTCGCAGGCGGCATCTGTGAGGCGACGAACCGGTTCCAGATCAGGCGATAGAGGTACAGCTGATCGGGCGTCAGATGCGGCCGTACCGTTTCCGGGTCGTACTGCATCGACGTCGGACGGATCGCTTCGTGTGCGTCCTGCGCATCGGCCTTGGTCTTGTAGAGATTCGGCTTCTCCGGAACGAAATCGGGCCCGTACTTCACGGCGATGTGTTCACGCACTTCCGAGATCGCCTGATCCGACACGCGCGTCGAATCGGTTCGCATGTAAGTAATAAGACCAACGGCCCCCTCACCAGGCAGCTCGACTCCTTCGTAGAGCTGCTGCGCGATCATCATCGTCTTTTTGACCGGGAAACGCGCGGCCTGCTGAAGCTTGCTGGTGATGAAGGGCGGCACCGCGCCCTTCTTCCGCTCCTTCGTTGTGACCGAGCTGACGATCCATTCGGCCTGTTTCAAATCCGCGAGCACCGCGTCAGCCTCGGCCTGACTGGTGACCTTAATCGCCGCGCCGTCGCGCTTCTGCAGCTTCGCGTCGAACTCCGGCGGCAGGGCGGCGGCAAGACGGGCGGTGATGTTCCAGTACTCTTCGGGAACGAACGCGTCGATTTCGCGCTCGCGATCGCACACCAGCTTCAACGCGACCGATTGGACGCGGCCGGCGCTGAGTCCTCTGCGCACCTTGTCCCACAGGATCGGGCTGATCTTGTAACCGACGAGTCGATCGAGCACCCGCCGCGCCTGTTGTGCATCGACCATCTGTTTGTTGATCGTGGTTGGATGGTCGAGCGCCGACAGAATGCCCTTCTTGGTGATTTCGTTGAACATCAGGCGGCGGATCTTCTTGCGGTTGGTCGCTCCAAGTTCCTCCGCCAGATGCCAGCCGATCGCCTCGCCTTCGCGATCCGGATCGGTTGCGATGTAGATGTCCTCCGATTCCTTGGCCGCGTCCTTCAGGTCCTTGAGCACCTTCTTGCGGCTGGCGATGACTTCATACGACGGCTCGAAGTCTTCGCGGATATCCACGCCCAGTTTGCTTTTTGGCAGATCGCGGACGTGGCCCATCGAGGCGATGACCTTGTAGTTCCGTCCGAGATATTTGTTGATGGTTTTCGCCTTGGCGGGCGACTCCACCACGACTAGTGCCTTTGCCATACCCTTTCAAACCTTATCATCGCCGCTCCGACGAGCGCGCAAAGCGCCCGCCTCCCGCGGCGGTTACGTGCCCATGCAGTTCAAGTTCCATCAGCCTCGGCAACAATTTGACCGGCGAGATGCCGGTCGCTTCGACCAGCTCCTCGAGCCGATAAACCTCCCCACGCTCCATCCGCGCCAGCAAGGGGTCCGCACTTGATGGCTTCGCTGGTTCCCCCGAGCAGACGGCTCCGGGCCATCCCAGCTCGTCAAGAATATCGTCCGCTGTCTCGACGACCTTTGCCCCGTCCTTCAAAAGACTGTGGGACCCACGGTTACGGCCGGTGAGAATGCTGCCGGGGACCGCCATGACGTCGCGTCCCTGTTCCATCGCGCACCTGGCGGTGATGAGCGATCCACTCTTCTCGGACGCTTCGACGACGACAACGGCTAGGGAGATCCCACTGATTATACGGTTCCTCAGCGGGAAGTTCTCTGGTAGGGGGACCATTCCAGGGCTCATTTCTGTTACAACAACTCCATTATCTGTAATCATTTGAGCCAAATCTTCGTGTTCAGGCGGATACATCCGATCGAGCCCGGATCCGAGAACCGCAACCGTTGAGCCGGCCCCCTCCAAGGCCCCACGATGGGCCGCGGAGTCGACACCGCGGGCCAGACCGCTGGCAACGACCACGCCGCGGCGGGCCAGCTCGGTCGCGAGTCTCGCCCCGACGTCGAGCGCGTATGCCGTTGCTGCGCGGGAACCCACGACGGCAACAGTAGGTTGCCCCAAGGTCTCAATCAGGCCCTGGCACCACAGCAGGGGCGGCGGATCCGTGGTGCAGTTCAGCAGGGCCGGATACCGCATGTCGAACCAGGGCAGAGCCTCCATTCCCGCCACACGCGCTGCACGCAGTGCGGCATCCGTGCGGGCGCGCGCCTCGTCCTCGAGGCGGCCTCGTTCGGGTACCGGAACACCCAACAGCTCGAGAAGATGCGCGATCGTCGTTTGAGGATTCCGGCTGCGCAGCTCTCGGAATGCGGCGCACACGCGGATTCGCGAGAGACCGAGCATCGAGACGGTGACGGCTGTGTGAAGGTCCACGGTTCCTCCTTCGCCGCCGCCCCGATCGGCGCCGGGAGAACCCGGCGCCCCTGGTCCAAAAAGAAAAGGGGCCGGCGCCTGATCGCGGCTGCTGACGACGCAACCGCAACGGCCCGACCCTTGTCCACATTATAGGTGAGCAGTGTCTCCTGCGGCAACGGCGCGGGTTACGTTGCGCGTCAGCCGCTTACGCAAAAGGCTGCGATTTGCACGCCGCGTTCGCGATTCTTTGTGGCAAAACTCATGGTACGTCCATTGCTCCGTACCCACCGCTCGGGCCTGTGTGCGGGTCCATGGAAACAGCTTGCGGTGGTTGAAGCGGGTGACTATAGTGGACAAAACACCCATGGTCTTTCGAGCTTTGCATCTTGCTCGAGCCGCCGTTGCCGCTGCAGTCCTGCTCGGGCTTGCGCAACCGGCGCTGGCGGACTCGCGCTCGAACGCGAAGTCGCAGGTGGACTTCGGCATCAAGGTCGCGCAGAACGGACTTTGGAAAGAAGCGATCTATCGGTGGGAGAAGGCCGTCGAAGTCGATCCGACCTATGCTGCCGCCTGGAACAATCTCGGGATTGGATACGAGCACGAGGGGCGATTCGAGGACGCACGCAAGGCGTACGAGAAAGCGGTCGCGCTCGATCCGAAGAACATCCTGATTCGCCAGAACTACGACCTGTTCAAAGAAATCAATGACCGCGCGAAGCGTCGCAACGATCGCTAGCCTCGTTCTGCTCGCTGCTGTGAGCGCCTGCACCAACTTCTTCGAGGTGCCCATCGAGACACCTCTGTCGCCGAAGATGGATGTCACGGCGTTCCGCCGCGTCCTCGTGGCCGGCTTCATCAGCGGCGGCACCGACGACGTCGATGCGAACCTCGAAACGGTTCGCCTCCTCCGGAGCCAGCTGCGAACGAAATCGGGCCTGCGCGTGATCGAGGCGGACGTGCTGCCGCTTCAGGAGCTGGCACTCGATAAGGCGAAGACAACCCCGGCGGCCGCACCGACGGCCGACGGCACCGGCGCACTGCCGAAGGTCGCGGCTGACGTCCAGACCGCCGCGTCGACGCCAGCGGCCCCACCGCCAGCCGCGGCGAACCCGTCGGCTGCCGCGGCGGAACCAAAAATTCGAAACGCGAAGGATCTCGAGAAGTATCAGTCGATTTTTTCTGATGTCGCGTTCTGGAAGAAGGTCGGCGAGGAGTACGAGAACCCGTTGATCGTAACGGGAACGGTCCTGTTCACGCCGCAGCAGACGGCCGGATTCGTCACCCGCAACGTGGAACAGTACGACAACCTCGGCCGCCGGACCGTCGTCCCGCAGCGTTTGTACATGGAACGCAAGGGTTTCGCGATCACGCCGAAGTTCATCTTCATCGACGGCCGGACCGGAGCGACGCTCCACACGGAGTCGCTCCATGAGGAGATCCTTTACTCCTCTCAACAGAACACGCCGGCCTTGTCCTCGTATTTCGAGCTGATGGACAAGGTGATTCCCGTGTTCCTCGGCACCCTCAGCACCCAGAAGATCAAGGGCACGCGCGTACTGCTTCGATAGCGAACCGCCCTGCCCCGTCGAAGCGTCCCCGGTTGCAGCACGAAGGCAGAGCCTGCCGCGCCGTAGCGACCGCGGTTGCGGCGCGAAGGCAGGTCGTGTTACCCTAATTCCTTTGCACAGAAGAACAAACGCCCGTCTGTAAGGGCGCGCGAAGGGTGGGAATCGTGTTCGCAATCATTCAGGCCGGGGGCCGGCAAGTGAGGGTCAACCAGGGCTCGGTGGTCACCGTCGATCGCCTCGAAGCCGAGGTCGGCAAGGAAATCACGTTCGACCAGGTGCTCTTTCTCGAAAAGGACGGCGGCGAGATCCTGGCCGGAGCCCCGTACGTCGCCAATGCGAAGGTCGTCGGGATCGTGGACGGCGAAACACGCGGACCGAAGATCCGGGTCTTCAGAAAGAAGCGCCGCAAGGGCTTCAGGAAAACGCGCGGCCATCGCAGCACCTATACGCGCGTTCGCGTGACCGACATCGTGATCTGAACGCGAGTTCAATCAGCCATCAGAAACAGCATTCAGCAATTCGATCATGGCACATAAAAAAGGTCAGGGCAGTTCGCGCAACGGCCGAGACAGTAATTCGCAGCGGCTCGGCGTCAAGCGGCACGACGGCAACATCGTCACGGGGGGATCCATTCTGGTGCGGCAGCGCGGCCGGCGGTTCCGGCCAGGCCTGAACGTCGGCCTCGGCAAAGACGACACGCTCTTTGCGAAGATCGACGGGAAGGTCAAGTTCGAGGATCACGGTGCCCGAGGGCGCGTGATCAGCGTCCTGCCCCTGGAGGCCCTGGCCGACGCCAAGACTTCCGTTTGATCGGCATCTTCAGTCGAGGCCGGCCGCGCGCCCGCGCGGCATCAGCAAGCTCATGGCCTGGTGTGGCGGCGCCTCGGTAGCGCGGTAAAATTGCCCCTGGCGTGTTCGTAGACGAAGTCGATATTCACGTCGCAGCCGGGCACGGCGGCCGCGGGGCGATGGCGTTCCGCCGCGAGAAGTTCGTGCCGCGCGGCGGCCCAAGCGGCGGCGACGGCGGCCCAGGCGGCTCGGTGTTTCTGGTCGCCAACGCCAATCTCAATACGCTTCTCAATTACCGATTCCAAAAAGTGTTCACGGCCGGACGCGGCGGCCACGGTGAAGGCTCGAACCGCACCGGCAAGAACGGGCAGGACATCGACCTCGAAGTACCGGCTGGCACGGCCGTGTACGAACGCGTTCAGGATGAATTCATCCTCGTTGCCGATCTGACGGAAGAGGGCCAGCGCGTGCTGATTGCGAAAGGCGGGCTCGGTGGGCACGGCAATGCGTCGTTTGCCACATCGACCAATCGCGCGCCGCGCAAGACGCAGCCCGGTCTGCCTGGTGAAGAGAAGGACCTGCGGCTTCATCTGAAGCTCCTCGCCGACGTCGGCCTGGTCGGATTTCCAAATGCGGGGAAATCGACGCTGATCTCGCGGATCTCCGCCGCACGTCCGAAAATTGCCGACTATCCCTTTACCACCCTCGTTCCCAACCTGGGAGTCGTCGGGCTGTCCGACGATCGATCGTTTGTGGTGGCCGACGTTCCCGGATTGATTGAAGGAGCGCACGCGGGGCATGGCCTCGGACATCGCTTCCTGAGCCACCTCGAGCGAACCAAGGTGCTCGTGCATCTCGTCGATGTCTCGTCGGCGAGCGGACGGGATCCCGTCGAGGACTTCGAGATCATCACCCGCGAGCTCGCGCTGTTTCCCGGACGCGATCGATCGGGCGAGCGGCTGTCCGACAAGCCGGTCGTTGCCGCGGCCAACAAGATAGACGCGCTCGACGATCCCGAACGGCTGCAGCGGCTGCGTCAGCACGTTGAACGCGCGGGCATTCCGCTGTTTCCCGTGTCGGCCGCAACTGGCGAAGGCCTCGATCCGCTGCTCGAAGCCGTGTGGCGCGAGATCGCCGCCGCGCGCCAGCGCGCCGCACCTGCAGCACCGATCGACGCTGTCACCGAATGAGCCCGGAGATTCGCGTCGGACTGCTGGGTGGTACGCTCGATCCGATTCATGTCGGCCACGTCGAGACCGCACGTGCGGCGTGGCGGGCGCTCGAACTCGATCGCGTTTACATGATCCCTTCGAATGTTCCGCCGCACAGGGCCGAGCAGCCGATCGCCTCTCCGTATCATCGGTTTGCGATGACAGCGCTGGCGGTCGATGGGTTGGATCAGTTCGAAGCCAGCGATCTCGAACTGTCGACACCAGGGCCGTCCTACACCACCGACACGCTGAAGCGATTCTCCCGTGCGGCCAATCTCGGTGCATCGCAGATTTTCTTCATTACCGGCGCCGATGCGTTTGCTGAAATTGAAACCTGGCACAAATATCCGGACGTCCTCGATCTCGCGAATTTCGTCGTCATCTCCCGGCCACGCTTTTCCGTCGACCAGCTTCGCCATCGGCTGAAGACTCTGTCGCCGCGGATGGTAACCATTCCCGCACCCTCCGAGTCGCGAGGCGTGGGTCGCGAACCGCGGTCGGATTCGGTTGGCATTTTTCTCCTCGACGCCAGCACGCCGGATGTCTCGTCGACCGAGATTCGACAACGGTTGAACACAGGTCGCTCGATTACAGGGCTCGTTCCCGCCCCCGTCGAACGCCACATCACCAAACACGGACTCTATGTCGGGAACCATTCATTTGCGGGCAGACCACTTGCATGACCAAGACTGAAAAACGGCGCGTGTCGGCTGGTGACCGGAAACTATTGACGGGAGAGGTCGGCCGCGCGGTTCGCGCCGCCCTCGATAAGAAAGCATCGGACGTCGTTCTGCTCGACCTGCGAAATACGCCGGCGTTCACCGACTATTTCGTTCTCTGCTCGGGCCAGAACACGAGGCAGGTTAAGGCGATTGCCGATGCAATCGAGGAGGCGCTCCGCGCCGCGAAAGTACGCCCGGCGCACATCGAGGGGTACGACCGCGCGGAATGGATTCTGATGGACTACTTCACCTTCATCGTCCACGTGTTCACACCGCAGACGCGAGCCTTCTATTCGCTGGAACGGTTGTGGGGGGATGCGGAACGGATCGAGGTGAGGGAAAGCGAATAGGGGTGCCGACTCGTGTGGCTTCCGCCTTCAGGCGGAAGATCATTGATCCCCTTTTATCTGTCCTCCTCGCCCCCACGTGTGCTGCCTGCGACCGGCCGCTCGACCAACCAACCGACGGACCGGTGTGCGACGCCTGTTGGTGCTCGGTCAAGGTTTTCACGCCGCCATTGTGCCGCGTTTGTGGCGATCCGCTGTCCTCGTGGCGTACTGAAAAGAGCGGCGACACGTGCGCGCGATGCCGAGGTGTCGAGCATGCCGTCTCGTGCAGCTGCGCGATCGGTGAGTATGACGGCTCACTCCGGGCGATCATTCACGCCCTGAAGTACGATCGCCGTCGATCCTTGGCGCGTCGGCTCTCGCAACTGCTCGCCGCGCACGGACATGCGGCACTGAATGGCGGCGACATCGCGGTGCCGGTTCCGCTCCATCGATCGAGAAGACGGGCCCGTGGCTTCAATCAGGCGGCGGAGATCGCTCGACACCTTCCCCTGCCAGCTTTCGACCTACTGAAACGGACGCGGCGGACTGTTTCACAGACCGATCTCCCAGCTCACGAGCGCCACGCCAACGTGAACGGGGCTTTCGCGCTGCGACGGCGCGCGAACGTCATCGGTCGGGTGGTCGTGCTGGTAGATGACGTCAGCACCACGGGTGCGACACTGGAGGCCTGTGCGCGGGTGCTGCTCGAGTCGGGCGCACGCGAGGTTCGCGCCGTTACCGTCGCGCGAGTAGCCTCTCGACCGCGCTGACGACGTCGGCCGACACAGCGTCGCGCGGACGCTCACCGTTAACGACGAGCCAGCTCTGATTGGCAGCCTGACGTTGGTAGCTATCGCGGACTCGGGACAGAAGACCGAGATCGCGCTCGTAACGATCGCGCCCCTGCGCTTTCCGCTGCACCGCAGTTTCGGGCGCGATGTCGAGCAGAATGGTGAGGTCGGGCTTCGGCAGATATCGCTGCATGTCGTCCAGCCAACGCGGATCGAGCCCCTGTGATTCGCCGTAGGCGATGCTGGAGGCCGTATACCGATCGCAGACGACGACCCGGCCCTGTTCGAGCAATCCGGCCAACTCGACCCGGCGCTCATAACGGTTCGCCACGTACAGCAGCTGCATCACGTCGGCCCCGTACTCTCGATCGCCGTTCAGGGCACGCGAGATCTCGGTGCCGATGGCAGTGCTGTAGTCCGGGAATGAAACGAGACGGCAGTCGCGGCCACGGGTGAGCACGAACTCACGAACCCGCTCCGCTTGCGTTTGTTTGCCGCTCTGATCGAGGCCTTCGAATGCGATGAGGAGGCCCGTCATGCGAACGTGTTCCCCGATGGAGTTGACGGAGGAGACGGAGGGCACGCGACGAGATCGACGCGCGTCAAGATTCCAACGCCAGCAGATCGTCAATGGTCTGCCGCCTCCGAATTACCGACCAGCGCGACCCATCGACCAGCACCTCCGCCGGCATCGTTCGGCGGTTGTAATTGGAAGCCATCACCGAGCCGTACGCTCCCGCATCGAGAATCGCGAACAGGTCGCCAGGGTTCGGCCGCTTGACGCGCCGATCCTTGCCGAGCGTATCGCTGCTCTCACAGAGTGGGCCGACGATGTCGGCGACGATGTCGGCGCCAGATCCGCAAACCACCGGCTCGATCCGGTGGTACGCGCCATATAACATCGGGCGCATCAGCTCAGTCATCCCGGCGTCGACAATGACGAACGCCTTGCCCTCCGAGTGTCCCTTGACGTCGACCACGCGCGAAAGGAGCGCGCCCGCCGGGGCAATGATGTTGCGACCAGGCTCCAGAATGATCGGAAGACCGGAGTCGCGGACGATCGGAAGGACGGCCGCAGCGTAATCGGCCGCCGAGGGCACTTCGGTTCCGTCGTACGAGACGCCAAGCCCGCCGCCAATGTCGAGGTGATCGATCGAGATGCCGTCGTCTCGCAATTCGCGCGCGAGCGTCAGCAGCGTCGATGCGGCGCGTCTCAGGGGATCGAGGTCGGTGATCTGCGACCCGACATGGGTGTGAAGTCCCGTGAACTCGAGCCCCTCGCGATTGGCGAACCGGCGGCAGATGTCCCGGGCTGCGGCAGCTGGCACGCCGAACTTGTTCGCTTTCAGGCCGGTCGAAATGTGCGGATGGCTGCGGGCGTCGATATCGGGATTGACTCGGAGCGCCACTCGCGCCCGGGTGCCCCGCTCTCGCGCCAGTCGATCGATGCGTTCGAGCTCCCCTTCAGACTCGGCGTTGATCGTCTTCACTCCGAGATCGATCGCCTGCGCGAGCTCGGCCGGCGTCTTTCCGACCCCGGTAAACACAATCTGTTCGGGAATGAACCCGGCTCGCAGCGCGACATCAATTTCGTTGCCTGAATTGGCGTCGGCGCCCGCGCCCAGGCTGCGGAGCAAGCGGGCGATCGCCAGCGTCGAGTTCGCCTTCAGCGCGTAGTGGAGTGCATGCGGATAACCATGAAACGCGTCGTCGATGGCCCGATATCGAGCCGAGATGGTCGCAGCGCTGTAGACGTAAAGGGGAGTACCTTCCGCCTCCGCGAGTTCCTCTAGGGACACGCCTTCGCACAGGAGCTTGCCGTTGTCACGATGAAAGCCGTTCACTGGTTTGAACAATTCTATTTAATGGGTGACTGGGTGCCAAGGGTGGCAGGAACTCTTAACACGCTTGGCACTCACGGCACTCATGGCACCCCTGGCACTCATGGCACCCTTGGCACCCCTGGCACCCAATCAAGGTCCACAATTAACAGTTTGGTATGATTCAGTTGCCGTCGCATGTCTGTTGATTCCCCCGCCGCGCAACCGGCGACGCCTGACAGCCTCATCGAGCAGTGTCTCACGGGTGATCAGGCCGCCTGGGAAACGATCGTTCGCCAGAATTGGCGGAAGGTGTTCAACGTTGCATATAAGTTCGTCGGCAAGCATGACGAGGCGGAAGATCTCACCCAGGACATTTTTTTGAAGATCTTCAAGGCGCTGAACACGTTCGATCGGCGGGCGAATTTTCAGACCTGGATTATCAGCATCAGCCGGAACCTCTGCATCGATCACTACCGCAGCGTGCGCAAGGAGCGGCAAACGATTGCGCGCGAGGTGGACACGACCGACTTGCAGCCTGCGTCCCGCGACCGGACGCCGTACGCGGTCGCCGAACATCAGGATCTCCGAGCGCAACTGAAGCTGGCGCTCGAAACGTTGCCGGCGACCCTGCGGACGGCGGTCGTGCTGCGTGACCTTCAGGAGCTGTCGTACCAGGAGATCGCGGATCAGCTGCGGTTGCCGGAGGGTACGGTCAAGTCCCGCATCAATCGCGGACGACTGGAGCTGGCGCGCCAGCTGAAGCGTTTGCAGGACAAGCAGCCGGTTTCGCGACGTCGGCGCGGCGCCCCGGCGCGGACGCGCAGGAAATAGCCATGTTCAACGCGCGATGATCAATGCTGAATGCTGGCACTGTGCCTGACCTCGACGTTGAACATTGAGCGTTGACTATGGCGAAGCTAATCGGAGTATTTGAATGAATCTCACAACTGAAAACGCAGGCGGGGTCGCGGTGGTCCGCATCGGAGAATCCCGCTTGATGTATCCACTGCTCTCCGAGTTCTCCACCGCGGTCACCCAGCTCCTCGCCGCGGGCGAGCGCAAGGTCGTCGTCGACCTGTCGTCGGTCGGATACGTCGACAGCGCAACGATTGGCTGCCTGATGGACCTTTACCGGCAGGCCAACGCCGCGGGCGGCACGCTGAAACTCGCCGGCGTCCAGAAGCGGGTCGAGACGATGCTGACGATGACCGGCGCGCAGAACTTCATCGAGGTGCACCCCGACGAGCCGAGCGCCGTCAAAAGCTTCGGAGCGTAGCGATGCGCACCATCAAGATGACCAACGGCACGGAGGTCATGCTCGACGGCGATCTGCTGTCGGTGATCGAGGCGCTCTACATCGAGGTCACCGCCAAACGTGAGCTCGAACGCACGTTCGAAGACATGGTCCGCGAAATTCAGCACTTGATCGAGCAGATGAACGACGCCGAGCGGGGCCAGTATCTCGCCGAAAGCCTGTTCCTCAACACCGTCTCGTACGAGAACGAGCGCCTCGGCGCGTACATGAAGAAGCTCACCAACAAGTAACCCCGGGTCGCGCATGTCCCTGAACTATCTCGCTACGCGCTTCACGTGCAGCTGGCCGTGGAGCACGATGGTGATGCTCTGCGATGGCCGAATGGTTTGCGGCTGCGCCGATCCGTACGCCAAACGCGTGCTCGGCGACGTGCGCACCGAAGGCGTGGCCGGCATCTGGACCGGCGAGCGCGCCTCCACGCTCCGCCGCGAAATCAACGCGGGAGGATCGAAATTCTGCGGCGATTGCCCGCTGAAGTTGCCGTTGAAGAACGATGCCCGGCCGCCCCAGCGCGATGTCAACGTCGCCCCGCTTCCGTCGCGCCTGTATATCGAATGCACGGCGGCGTGCAACATTTCGTGCGCGCAAGCCTGTTGCGCGCCGGAGACCGGAATCACCCGCACGCGCAAAGCGGGGATGCTCGACTTTGAGCTCTTCAAGCGGGTGATCGACGAGGCCGGCCCCTCGCTCGGCCGGATTGACTTCTTCAACTACGGCGAAGCGTTCCTGCACAAGCGGGCGATTGAGATGTGCGAGTACATCAAGTCGCACCACCCGCACATTTATTTGTACAGCAGCACCAACGGCCTCGCGTTTGGCGAAGAACAGGTCCGGCGCCTCGTCCGATCGGGCATCGACGAAGTCACCTTCTCCATCGATGGCGCGACGGCTGAGAGCTACGCGAAGTACCGTCAGCGCGGCGATTTCGAGAAGGCGGTTCGCAATCTGAGAACGGCCACGGAAGAAAAGCGAATCAATGGCCGCGACGTCCCGTTCATCAACTGGCGATACATCCTGTTCGTGCACAACGACAGCGACGACGAGATGACGCGGGCACGGCAGATGGCAGCGGAGATCGGGGTCGACCGGCTTTGCTGGGAGCTGACCGATCATCCCGAGGATCTATTTTCACGCCGCTTCCTCCCCGGCACCGAGGCGCACGCGGCAATCAGGCGCGAAGTATGGGACGACAATAACCTCGGCAACGCGATTCCGGGAGCCACGCCGCGGGCGCGGATCGAGGTGAACGGATTGATTCCCGGCCTCCCTCTTATCGCCCGCGCCGGACGTCCCCTGACGATCCGCACGACGGTTCGCAACCTCTCCACCAGGCCGTTTCCCGCCGGCGCGAGCTACGGGCGCCGCCTGGTTCGACTGGGAGCCCAGCTGTGCGGGCGCGATGGCTCGCTGGTCAATCGCGACTACGAGCGCGCGTGGCTGCCGGAAACGCTCTCGCCTGCGGCGAGTGTCAGCGTGCCGATGACGCTCACCGCTCCGTCCGAAAAAGGCCGTTACAACCTGAAGTTCGATCTGGTGAGTGAGGGAATCGACTGGTTCGAAGCGTGCGGGTCTGAGACGACGATGAAGGCGCTGGTGGTGATTTAGGGTGCTTTCGCCTTAAAAGGTGCTTCCGCCTTAAAGGTGCTTCCGCCTAAAGGCGGAAGCCACAGAAGCTTGGAATAGGATCTCGTATTGAGGAGGATCTCGTAGCTTCCGCCTTTAGGCGGAAGGCTAGGATCTTGTAGCTTCCGCCTTTAGGCGGAAGATCCCCTCTAGCCGCAAGATTCCTAATTGGCGAGATGCGCGGCGCGGCTCGCGGTCGCAGCCACCGGAACGTTGACGACCGTCTCCGACGGCACATCGACGAGCCGCCACGCGTCGGGCTCTTCGAGAATGCGAGCCGCAAACGCCGTGTGCAGCGCGTGACCGCCGCGGTGCGCAACCAGATGTCCGAGCACCGGATGGCCGACCAGCGACAGATCGCCAATCACGTCGAGGATCTTGTGACGGACGAACTCGTCCTCGAACCGCAGCGCGTTGTTCAGCACACCGGTTTCGCCCAGCACGATCGCGTTATCGAGTGAGCCGCCAAGGGCCAATCCCCGCTGGCGAAGCATCTCGACCTCTTTCAGGAAGCCGAACGTCCGCGCCGGGGCGATTTCCTCGACGAAGCTCTCCTCCGTGATCCTCATCGTCCGCGACTGATGCCGCAGGAGCGGATGATCGAAGCTGATGCTGTAGGTCACCTTGAAGTGATCCGACGGATAGAGCGCGATCCGCTTATCACCGTGAGTCAGTGAAATTGGCCGGAGCACCTTCAAGTACCGCCGGGGGGCCTGAAGCCGCTTTATGCCCGCCTCGTTGACCAGGTACACGAACGGAGCCGCACTCCCGTCCATGATCGGCACTTCCGGACTGTTCAACTCGACGATGGCGTTGTCGACGCCGAGCGCGGTCAGGGCAGCGAGCAAGTGCTCCACCGTCTCCACTGATACCGCTTCCCGGGTCAGGCCCGTCTGGTACTGAATGCCGCCCAAATGCGTCACCGTGGCGGGAATCTCAAGACCGCCAAGGTCGGATCGCTGAAACCGGATGCCCGAATCCGCCGGGGACGGCTTCAGCGAGAGCGTCACTTTGTTGCCGGAATGCAGTCCAATTCCGGTGCAGGAGACAGATCGACGAAGGGTACGCTGGGTGCTCATGACCTCTCTGATGACTGCTGGGACAGCCGCCGAGAACTCAGCAAGCCCCCTGCCACTGCACGCGTATCCTTGGCGAATAGAATAAGTGCCTTATTTTTGAATAGCTTACGTGTTGATACTGGAGGGACGCAGCTGATTGAGGCCGTTTGATGTGGCCCGAGAACCACAACTCTGTCGTTCAAAAGTGTGGCTATATTACCACATGGGATCCGGCTGGGGGACCTGTTCATCATCACCTCCGGAGGGAGGCCGCCAAAACCCTTTGTTTCCAGCCGTCAGGCGCGTCGCAGCGACCGCTCCGAAACGTCTGGAGAGGCGCCCGAGTCGGCTCCGGGGGCGTGGAGGATATCCGCCAGAAAACGCCCTGTAAAGGATTCTCGGCTCCTGGCAACATCTTCAGGAGTGCCCTTCGCAACAATTCGTCCGCCGCCCTCCCCGCCCTCGGGTCCCAGATCGATTACAAAATCGGCAGATTTGATGACATCGAGATTGTGCTCGATGATCACAACCGTGTTGCCCTGATCGACAAGCTTGTTCAGTACATCGAGCAGCTTGTGTGTATCTTCGAAGTGCAATCCGGTGGTCGGCTCGTCGAGTATGTAGAGCGTACGACCCGTTCCACGTCGTGACAGTTCCTTTGCCAGCTTTACCCGTTGAGCTTCTCCGCCGCTCAACGTCGTTGCCGACTGGCCAAGCTCGATATAGCCCAGCCCGACGTCCTGAAGTGTCCGCAGCTTGTTGGCGATCGGCGGGAAATTTTCCAACAGCGGCAAGGCTTGATCGACCGTGAGATCCAGGACGTCGGCAATCGATTTTCCGCGATAGCGGATTTCGAGCGTCTCGCGATTGTACCGCCGTCCCTTGCATTGTTCGCACGTCACGTACACGTTCGGGAGGAAGTGCATCTCGATCGCGATGACGCCGTCACCCTGGCAGGCTTCGCATCGACCGCCTTTGACGTTGAACGAAAACCGCCCCGGCCTGAAGCCTCGCGCCTTTGCATCCGGCAGCATCGCGAACAGCTCGCGGATGAACGTGAACAACCCGGTATAGGTTGACGGGTTGGATCGCGGCGTTCGGCCAATCGGGGACTGATCGATTTGAATGACCTTATCGAGCTGGTCGATCCCTTCGATGGAGGTGTGCGCGCCCGGTTCATCCGCCGCACGGTAGAGCGCGCGCGCGAGGCTCTTGTAAAGAATGTCGTTGATCAGCGTGGACTTGCCCGATCCGCTCACGCCCGTCACCGTCGTCAGCACTCCGAGCGGCAACGCCACATCGATGTCCTTCAGGTTGTTCTCGCGCGCGCCTTTGATCACGATCTGCCCGCGCGTCGTCGCTCGACGCATCGCGGGTGTCTTGATCGTCCGTTCACCGCGCAGGTATGCGCCGGTCAGCGACCCGTGACCGTTGCCCAGCAGGGCCGATGGTGTCCCCTGAAAAATGACATCCCCACCATGCTCGCCGGCGCCGGGACCGAGGTCGATCACGTAGTCGGCCGTGCGAATGGTCTCCTCGTCATGTTCGACAACTACCACCGTATTGCCGAGATCGCGGAGGCGCGCCAGAGTCGAAAGCAAAGCGCGGTTGTCACGCTGGTGGAGGCCGATGGAGGGTTCGTCGAGCACATAGAGAACGCCGGTCAGGTTCGAACCTATCTGGGTGGCCAGGCGAATCCGCTGGCCTTCGCCGCCAGATAACGTTGCCGCGCTTCTCCCTAGCGTCAAATATCCGACACCAACATCATTGAGGAAGTGGAGCCGGTCTCGAATCTCCCGCAAGATGCGCGTGGCTATCAAGGCTTCCCTGTCGGTCAGCTCCTGTTCGTCGAACACACGGACGGCTTCGGACACAGGCAGGTTGACGTACTCCGATATCGTGCGTCCCTTGACGCGAACGGCCCGGCTCTGAGCCTTCAGACGTTCGCCGCCGCAGGCCGGACAGGGCCGAAGCGCACGATATGGTTCGAGATTCTCCTGTTCCAGCCACGTTCCTTCTTCGTAGCGGCGGCGCAGGTTCGGCACCAGACCCTCGAATCCGGCACCAAACGGATCCTTCACCTCACGGTCTTTTGATTTCTTGCGAGTGCCCTCGGCCTCGGCGCGGCGCGCAGCACCCGGAGCGCCGAACAGGACGATGTCGCGAAGCTTCTTGGGCAGGCGCCGGAAGGGAAGCGTCAGATCGATGCCGAACGTGCGGCTCAACGAGGTCAGCGCCTCACGCACGAGTTTGCGATCTCCCTTCGCCCATGGAGCGATCGCGCCATCTTGTAGCGATAACGACTCGTCGGGAACGAGGCGTGTGGGATCGAAGTCGTACACCGCGCCTAATCCCTGGCAATCGGGGCAGGCGCCGTGCGGCGAATTGAACGAGAAGGCTCGCGGCGTCATCTCGGGCATGCTGACGCCGCAATACGTGCAGGCGAGGCGTCTCGAGAAGAGCCGATCGCCGCCGTCCAGCGTGTTGATGATGACGATATCGTCGGCCAAATTGAGCGCGATCTCGACCGACTCCGTGAGTCGTCGTTCGATGCCCGGCTTGAGTACGAGCCGATCGACGACGACCTCGATCGTGTGATTGCGCCTGCGATCGAGCTTGATGTCCTCGTCGAGCGAGCGCAGCTGTCCGTCGACGCGAACCTTGGTGAAGCCGCGCGTGCGAAGGGCGGCGAGCTCCTTCTTGAACTCACCTTTCCGCCCCCGGACCATCGGCGCGAGCACGTTGATGCGCTCCTCGTTGGGCGAGAGCATCACCATGTCGATGATTCGTTCCAGCGACTGCGAGGCGATGGCGCGACCGCACAAATGGCAATGGGGCACGCCGATATTCGCGAACAGCAGCCGGAGGTAGTCGTAAATCTCGGTCACCGTTCCAACGGTGGACCGTGGATTCGAACCGGTGGTCTTCTGCTCGATGGCAATCGCCGGCGACAGGCCGTCGATCAGATCGACATCGGGCTTTTCCATCTGCTCGAGGAACTGCCGGGCGTATGACGAGAGCGACTCGACGTACCGGCGCTGCCCCTCGGCGTAGATGGTGTCAAAGGCGAGCGAAGACTTACCCGATCCGGAGAGCCCGGTGATCACGACCAGCTGGTCGCGAGGGAGATCGACGTCGATATTCTTGAGGTTATGTACGCGGGCGCCGCGTACTGCAATCCAGTCGTGCGCCATGCTTACTGTCCGGATTATTTCGAGGAACCCAAACAGTTATCTTAGCACGCGAACCGACCGACTACCGTAGCGCTGAGCTTCACGCCCGCGTCAGCGCGTCTGGTTGTCGTCGCAACACACTCTTGCGATAACCGTACGCAAAATACAACACCAGTCCGATCACCAGCCAGTAGCCGAACCGTTCCCACGCCTGCCGCGGCAGACCAATCATGATGAAGAGGCAGCCCGCGCTCGACAGGACCGACACTGGCCAGACGAATGGAACCCGGAACGGTCGAGGCCGCGCCGGGTCTGTGTATCGGAGCACGAGCACACCGATACTGACGAGAATGAATGCCGACAGCGTGCCGATGTTGGTCAGATCGTAGGTCTCCCCGGCGTCGCCGATGAGGGACCAGGCGGCGACGAAGATCCCCGTCAGGAGCGTCGTGGCGAACGGAATCTTGGTGCGAGGATGAATTTTCGCGGCCCACTGCGGCAACAGACCGTCGCGCGCCATCGCGAAGAAGATGCGTGGCTGGCCGTACTGAAACACCAGGAGTACTGCCGACATCGATACCGCCGCGCCGAGCGCGACAATCCATCCGACGGCGTTGAACCCGGCCAGCTGCAGCGCGCGCGCCAGCGGGTCGGCGACCCCCAGTTCGGTGTACGGCACCATCCCGGTGAGGACGAAGCCAACGACGACATAAATCAGCGTACAGATCGCGAGGCCGCCGAGAATACCGATCGGCAGGTTGCGCTGTGGATTGGTCGTCTCCTCGGCGGCAGTGGAGATCGCATCGAAGCCGATGTACGCGAAGAAGACAATCGCCGCCCCTTGATGAATGCCGGTGAACCCATTCGGCGCAAACGGGTGATAGTTGGCGGCGTGCAGATGCGTCGCGCCGACGGCGATAAAGAGCGCGAGCGCGAGCAACTTGATGACGACCATGATGTTGTTGGCCCTGACGCTCTCCTTCGCGCCCTGAAGCAGGAGAATCGTGATCAGCATCACGATCGCGAAAGCTGGCACATGCACGACAATCGGAATCCCGGCGACGTGAGGCGCCGTCTGGAGCAGCCCGTGAGTTGCTGGATCCGCGCTGAGCAATGCCGTTCGATATCCAGTCGTCAACCAGGCTGGAACACTGAGGCCGAAGCCCTTGAGCAGCGTATTGAAGTAGTCGCCCCAGGAGATCGCGACGGCGACGTTGCCCACTGCGTACTCCAGGATCAAGTCCCAGCCGATAATCCAGGCGACGAGTTCTCCCAGCGTCGCGTATGAGTACGCGTACGCGCTTCCTGCCTGCGGGATCATCGACGCCAGCTCGGCGTAGCAGAGCGCGGCCAGTGCGCAGGCGGCGCCGAGCAGCACGAACGAAAAGACCAGGGCTGGACCGGCGCCGTAACGAATGACGACGCCAGTGGGCCCGACCTGTCCTGCCGCCGCGGTCCCGATGGCGCCAAAAATTCCCGCGCCGATGACGGCGCCGATCGCGAGCATGATCAGATCGCCCGCTCCGAGCACCCGTTTCAGCGCGTGCGTCCCTTCGGGCAGCAACTCAGAGATGGGTTTGCGCCGGAACAGTTGGCTCATGGTGTCAACGCTAACGGTTGTCGCACGTGGGAAAACGAACGACCGGGGTCAGACCCCTTTGGCACAGACGCGCCAGCAACAAGGGACGTGAGCAGATGGTAAGAATTCGGAAGGGTATCCGGCCAACGCATGCAGAATCAAGCGGGCCGACGAGCCGTGGGATTTCTGGCAAACCGGTAGACGGTGTCGCTCGACGCGAGGACGAACCCTCCCGTTGGATAGAACGCGAGCCCGATCAGCGGTCCGCCCGACACTATCTGTTCCGCCTCGGTCGGGCGATCAAGATGGAGACGGTAGAGCCCACTCGCGCCTGCAATCGCATCGACGACATACAGGTCGCCATGCGGGTCGAACGCCAGGCCTTGGGGCCGGCCAAAGCCGTCGTGAAAGACCCGCACATCCCCCTCTGGTGAAATTCGATAAATCAGATCGCGGGCGGCCAGTGTCGGTGCGGTGACATACAACCATCCATCAGGACCGAAGGCGAGATGGAACGCCGCAACGCTCGGCGGGATGGTCGCAAAACTCGTGGCTCGGCCGTCGCGAACGCGAAGAATCGATCCGGATCGATCCCCGACGTACAGCGTGCCGTCAGGGCCGAATGTAATGCCGCACGCAACCCCGAGATCGGTAGCGACGGTGGAGACGTTCCCGGCGGCATCGACCTTGTGAACGCTGCCGTCGAAACGACTCGACACGTGCAGCACGCCATCGGGACTGAAAGCGAGCGACGTCGGGTTGGCAAGATCGGCGACAAACGGCGCCCGCGACCCATCCGGCCGAACGATAAAGATGGCTACCGGTCCCTGCTGGCCGCGCGATCCGCTGAAGGTGACGTAGACGTTACCGGCAGAGTCGATGGCGGGGCTGTCCACCTGATGGAGCCCGGTGGCAAGCGGGGCTCCGATCTCCACGTACGCCGTTTCGCCCGCCACCTCCTCGATCCGAATGGCGGTGTGACCGCCTTCCAGACCCTTGGGCACAATCGCGGTCAGCTCGCTGGACGATGCGGCGGTGAGGCGGGCCGCGCTGCCGCCGATCAGGACCCGCGGCAGCGCCGGCTCAATCGGAAGACTGGTGCCTTCGATGGTGACGCGGCCGCCTTCCACGGCCCAGAGCGGACGGACCGCGGAAATGCGCGACGAACTGGAAGAGGTCATCGAATGGCGTTCAGCGGACAAAGAAGGGCGGAGGCCAGGGCGTACGGGGCTCAGGTCTCGTCGAGTTCCATGTTCCAATAGAAGTAATCGCGCCAGCTGTCCGGAGCATTCTTCAGACCGACGGTGATCCGGATCGCGGGCGCCCGCTCAGGACGTTTCGGCACGCGTATCAGATGCATGCCGGCTTCGGCCGGCGTACGCCCGCCTTTCCTGCGATTGCAGCTGATGCAACACGTGACGATGTTTTCCCAATCCTTACGGCCGCCCTGGGCGACCGGCACGACATGATCGAAGGTCAGCTCCGAGGTGGCGAACACCTCGCCGCAGTATTGACAGGAATGGTCGTCCCTGGCGTAGATGTTGGCGCGCGAAAATGGGACGTAATCGATATTGCGCTTAATCTTGATGTAGCGCAGCAGGCGAATGACCGACGGGAGCTTGAAGCTGAAGGACACCGACCGCACTTCGCGGTCGTACACAGAAATAACCTCGACCTTCCCCTGGCACCAGAGCGTCATCGCTTTCTGCCAGTGGACGACCTTCAGCGGCTCGTACGTGGCGTTCAGCAGGAGCGTTTGCTCCATAAACCTGAGGTCATTGTGCCCGACGGATCCGTTCCTGTCAAGCCGATTTGGCGTATAACAGGATTGTTTCCAACGCTTTAGCCCGCAACGCAGGCTCCAGAGGGGCGCGTCGGGCCAAACGCCCGGCTCCGAAGTCTACTTTCTCGATCCGATAACCTAAGGGGCTCCCATGCGTCGTCTGTTCCTCGTTCTTCTGGCTGCCAACGCCGTCGCATGCGCGACCACAGGCGCCACTCCACAGCCGTTCCCGACGCCGACGCCTTCGCCCACAGCTCCGCCCGCGCAGCCCGCCACTCCTGCATCTTCGGAGTCGGCCGCTCCACCAGC
>JBPYFA010000574.1:0-8210 GCA_051986585.1 Vicinamibacterales bacterium
ACGCCGCCGCTCAGCCAGATCAGGTTCATGTAGACCTTGTAGGCCTCCGGGAAGTACTTGTCGTCGCTCAGCATCTCCGAGCGCGAGACGAGCTTCAACTCGACGTCCAGGATCTTCTGATTCAGATCGGTCAGCGCTTTGACCGCATCACCTTTCGAGGCGCTCGCCTTCAGCTGATCCTCGATCTGCTTCCGCCAGACTTCCATTTGATTCACCATCGTCGACGTCGTCGTGATGTTGTCGCGGATCCGCACCTGCGTCGTGGTCGAGTCAGTGAGATCTTCGTCGGACGTGGTGACAGCAGGATCCTTCACCACCTCGAACGGCTGCGTCAGCTGTTTGCCGTCGATCGTCAGGCGCACTTGATACTTGCCTGGCGCCGCCATCGGAATGCCGGTCTGAGGAGTGATGCCCCAGTGTGTGATGGTGCGCGTGTCCTTGCCTTGAAACCGTGGCTCATCCCAGATGTGCGGGTTCTCAGGCGGAGTGGTCTTCAAGGCGACGAGCGTTGGCGCATCGTAACGGAGATCCCAATCGGCACCGTTCCAGCCCTGGTGCGCCATGATCTGCTCTTTGCGAATCGTCTTTCCCGCGGCATTGACGATTTCCATTTCCACCGGACTGGACGGTGCGGTCGGCAGGAAGAACGCGAAATGCGATCGTCCGGGCTGCGCGAACACGCTCCGCGCCTGACGGAAGATTAGCGACGGTGCAAGCAGCTGCGCCGATGCGATCTGGGGCGAGGCGCTCCCGGTCTGCTCGAGCACCGAGATGTTGGGCAGAATGAACAGCCCGCGGCCATACGTGGAAACGACGATGTCGTGGAAGCGGGGCTCGACGGTGATCCAGCTGACCGGCGCCGGAGGTAAGCCATCCTTGAAACGAGTCCAGGTCGCGCCATCGTCGAGCGAGTAGTAAAACGCGCGACCGGTGCCGGCGAAGAGCATGCCCTTCTTGTTTGGGTTACCGGCGAAGGACAACACGTAGTCGAGAGGATGGCCGGACGGAATGTTGCCGATGATCTTCGTCCACGTCGCGCCGAAGTCGCTGGACTTGTATATGTAAGGCTTCCGATCGTCCATCAGGTGGAACGACACGGCCGCATAGACAGTGCCGGCGTCGAACGTCGATGGCCAGATCTGGGTGAACGTTCCCCACGCCGGGAGATCCTTGAGGTTCTTCGTAACGTCGATCCAGTTCGCGCCGCCATCCTTCGTATACCAGAGCTTTCCGTCGTTTGTCCCGGCCCAGATCAATCCGCGCTGAATCTTCGAATACTCGATGTCCCATACAACTTCGCCGGCATATTGCCCGAGATTGTCGCCGACCATCCCACCGTTGGAGACGATGCGAGAAGGATCTTTTGTCGAGAGGTCGGGGCTCAGCTCCGTCCAGGACTGACCGCCGTTGTTGGTTTTGAGAATCAACTGGCAGCCGTAGAGCACCGTGTTGTGATCGAATGGATCGATCGCCATCGGTGCGGTCCAATGACATCGATACTTTGCTTCGTTCGGCGGCGAATCGAGAGTGATCATCCACGGCTCGATGGATCGCGCAGTGCCGGTGCGGGCGTCCCACCGCGTCACCTTGTTGCCGTAGCACGATGCATAGACGATGTTGGCGTCGGTTGGGTCCGGAATCGTGAACCCCGATTCACATCCGCCGATATCGGGTTGCCACTGAAGTTGGTTGCCACCGCCGCGGCCGCCGGCTGCAAACTGTGCGGCAGCCTGCTGTGTCGCGGCAGCAGGTTGGTCGCCGGCTTGTGCTCCGGCCGCTGGCGGGCTCGAGGGCGTTGCACCACGAGCGGGCGCCTCGCCGGCGGCCGCCCGATTGGCTGCCGCCGCACCGCGACCTCCACCTCCTCGGCCACCGCGTCCGAACCCGCCTGGCTGCGGCATCGTGCTGCCGGCCGGTAGCCGCCCATTGCCCGTTTGCTCGGAGACAGTCATCGGTCCCCGCATCGTGCCGTCGTCCTGGCGGTTGCTGTAGATCCAGTACGGCACGCGGTTGTCGACGTGGACGTGATACATCTGGCCGTTTGGCAGGGTCACGCGCTGAGGACCCTGCTTCGTGTTGATGCTCGCACCGCCGTCGTCGGTCAGCACGTATCGGGCCGGATCCTTTGGATCGATCCAGATGTCGTGGCAGTCGCCGCAGCTCGCCTGGCCTTGAAATGGATTGGTGCCGCCGTTGCCGCTGAATGTGGCACCGGCGTTGGTCGAGCGATGGAAACTGCTGCTCGAGATGAACACATCATCCGGGTTCTGCGGGTTAACCATCAACTTGATGTAGTATCCCGCCCGCCCGATCAGCGACCGATCCCAGCTGACGACCTTCCACGTGGTGCCGGCGTCTTCCGATCGCCACAGCGAACCCTGATCGGCCGTCTGTATCAACGCGTACATGCGCTTTGTATTCGACTGAGCGATCGCCACATCAATCTTTCCAAGCGGCGATTTTGGCAGGCCAGCCGATGCTTTGGTCCACTTCGCGCCGCCGTCATGCGTGACGTAGACGGCGCTTCCAGCGCCGCCGCTCAACTGCGCCCACGTGTGCTGCTCGACTTGCCATGTGCCGGCGATGAGCGTGTTCGGATCTGACTTGTCCAAGTCGAGGCCCGAGCAGCTCGTATTACGATCGACGAACAACACGTGCTGCCAGTTGGCTCCGCCGTCGGTCGACTTGAATACCCCCCGCTCTTCCTGCGGCCCGGTCAGTCGTCCTTGAGCGCACACGTAGACAATGTTTGGATTTGTCGGGTGAATGAGGACGCGCGAAATCCGGCCGGTCTCGACCAGCCCCATGTGCTGCCAGGTCTTGCCTGCATCGGTCGATTTGTAAACGCCATCGCCCATCACGTCGCTATATCGAATGACCCAGGGCTCGCCGGTCGCAACCCAGACGACGTTTGGATCCGAATCGGCCACCGCGATCGATCCAATAGCGGCGACGTTCTGGTCGTCGAAAATCGGCACGAAGGTCTGGCCGGCGTCGGATGATTTCCAGACGCCGCCCGACGCCGAGCCCAGGTAATAGGTGTTTGGATCGCCGGGGACGCCCGAGACCGAGGCAATACGCCCTGCTGGCGCGGGTCCCATGTAGCGGAACCGGGGCGCCTCGGGTGTGGTCGTTTGAGCCGGACCCGCCGGAGCGCCCCGTTGTGCGGCGGCCGTAGCGGGTGTCAGCGCGGCGAGCAGCACGATCAGAATCGATTTGCGCATGGTGTCCTCACCGGTCGTCGCCGGAATCGAGGGCTAACTATAGATCAACCAATCGAGGCATTTGCGGCGGGACGCGGCGGCTCTGTATGATTCGCCGCACAAGAGGAGAGCTATGACCCGAAAGTTCGGTGTGGTCATCGTCCTGGCGGTGTGGGGCTTGGCGGCGGTGTTCGCGCAGACGCTTCCAACTGGCGTCGTGAAGAAGGCGTCAATGGGAGGCATTACGGAGTACGACTACCCGAATGGGCTGCGCGTGCTGCTCTATCCCGATGCCGCCGACCCGAAGATCACAGTCAATGTGACGTATCTGGTCGGATCGCGGCATGAGGGCTACGGTGAGACCGGGATGGCGCACCTCTTGGAGCACATGGATTTCATCGACACGACCAACGGCCGGCACATCAAAGACGAACTCGTGTCGCACGGTGCCAGCTGGAACGGCACAACCAGCGACGACCGCACCAACTACTACGAGACATTTACCGCCACCGACGACAACCTTCGCTGGGCGCTCGGACTCGAGGCCGACCGGATGGTGAACGTGAAGTTCACCAAGGAGATTCTCGATACGGAAATGACTGTCGTTCGCAACGAGTTCGAACGCGGCGAGAACAACCCGGCGGCCATTCTGAGCGAGCGCGTCGCATCGACCGCGTATCTCTGGCACAATTACGGTAAGTCGACCATTGGATCGAAGGACGACCTCGAGAAGGTACCGGTCAACCGGCTGGCCGAGTTCTACAAGAAGTTTTATCAGCCCGACAACGCCGTCCTCGTGATTACCGGCCGCATCGACGAGATGAAGACTCTCCAGATGGTCGCCGACTCGATCGGCAAGCTGCCGAGACCAGCACGCGCCGTCGATCAAACTTACACGGTCGAGCCTGCGCAGGATGGCGAGCGCTTCGTCGCGCTGCGACGGGTCGGCCAGGGGCAGAACGTGATGATTGCGTATCACGCGGTCGCGTCTGCGCATCCGGACTCCGCCGTGTTGCAGGTGCTGACGGGCATCATGAACGGGGGCGGGGGGCGCGGCGGGCGCGGCGGTGGTGGCGCGCAGGAAGGGCGTCTCGCAAAGGCGCTGGTCGATACCAGGCTGGCCGAGTCTGCGGGCATGAACTTCCAGCTTCAGCACGATCCCGGACTGGTGATTGTGTCGGCCAGCTTGAACCAGGACCAGTCGCTCGACGCGGCACGCGATGAGATTTACAAGGCGCTCGAAGATATCGTCAAGAACCCGCCGACTCAGGAAGAGGTGACTCGGGTCACGAGCCAGCTCGCTCGCGGCCTCGAGAACAGCCTCTCGAACTCGCAGGCGATCGCAACTGGCGCATTGAACAGCTCCATCGCCCAAGGAGACTGGCGCCTGATGTTCCTGCAGCACGATCGGCTGCAGGACATCGTTCCGGCCGACATCGTCCGCGCCGCACAGACGTACTTCAAACCATCGAATCGCACCGTCGGCTACTACATTCCCGATCTGGCACCAGACCGTACTGTGGTGCCGGCGGCTCCCGATCTGGCAGAAACGTTCCGCAACTACAGCAGCAAAGTGTCCGTCGTCCGAGGAGAATCGTTCGATCCCACGATCGCAAACATCGACAGCCGGATTGTGCGCTCGAAGCTGTCGAATGGGATGAAGGTGGCCGTTCTTTCGAAGAAGACCGCCAACAACATCGTCGCCGCAACACTCGATCTTCGATTTGGGGATGCCACGACGCTAGCGGGGCAGCGCGAAGCCGCCTCGTTCGCCGGCGGCCTGCTGATGTCGGGGACGAAGAGCCACTCGCGTTCGGACATCCAGGAAGAGCTGCGCAAGCTGAACGCACAGGTCTTCGTTTCGGGCGGCGGAGTGGGTGGCGGCGGCGGTCGCGGTGGCCGTGGCGCTGGTCCGGGCGGAGGCGGCGCTGGCAGCGTCACGGCGACGATTTCCGCGCCCGCCGAAAACTTCCCGGCGGCAATGAAGCTGGCCGTCGAGATCTTGAAGGAGCCGGCGTATCCCCAGGACGACTTCGACCGGATCAAGACTCAACGCATGAAGGCGCTCGAGCTGCCGCCGACGGAACCAACGCAGCTGGCGTCGGAACGGCTCACTCGGTACCTCAGCCCGTTTGCAAAGGCAGATGTGCAGTACACGCCGACGCGCGAGGAGCAGTTGCCGGAGATCGAGAAGGTCACGCTCAACGATGCAAAGAAGTTCCACGACGAGTTCTACGGCGCGAATCACGGAATCCTGGCTGTGGTCGGTCCGGTGGATCCGGCAGCCATCCAGAAGCAGGCGGCGGAGCTCCTTGGCAGCTGGAACACGCCGAAGACCTACAAGCCATTGGTCGTCCCGTTCAAGAAAGCCGATCCCGTCAATGTGAAAATCGAAACACCGGATAAAGCCAACGCGGTATTTCTGGCGGGGGAGCGGTTCCAGATGTCGCAGAACGATCCCGATTACCCGGCGATCGTGCTCGCCAGCTACATGTTCGGCGAAACAATCACGTCGCGCATCTCGGATCGGATTCGCAACCGCGAAGGGCTCAGTTACGGCGCCAACGCGCGGCTGATCGTTCCCGCCGAAGGGGACTCGGCGATGCTCAGTGGCACCGTGACCTTGAACCCGGCAGTCGGTCCTAAGGTCGAGGCAAGCTTCCTGGACGAATTGAAAAAGGTCTATGACTCGGGATTCACCGCCGACGAGGTTGCGGCCGCGAAGAAGGCGTATCTCGATTCCCGAATGGTTGGACGCTCGACCGACGCCGCGCTTCTGGCGCTAATGGTGTCGCACGAGCAACTCGACCGGCCAATCAAATGGGACGCCGATCTCGAGACCAGGATTCAGGCGCTCACCGTGGATCAGATCAATGCCGCGTTCCGGAAGCACATCGATCCCAAGAGCGTGTCGATCGTGAAGGCCGGAGACTTTCAGACTGCGGGGGCGTATAAGTAGCGCGCACCGTCATCTCCGAGATCGGGATACCCGGACGCCACTCACATGACACCTCTCACCCGGCGCGACGTAGTACGGCGCCTGGCAACTGCCGGCGCGGGCCTCGCGCTAGGTGACGTCATCGTTCGTGGTCAATCGGCTCCGATTGTCGTCGCCGGCAAAGCTGTCGAGATTGTCGTCAGTTCGATCAGCGATTCCACCGTCCGGATCACGGCGCTTCCGGTCCAAGGCGAAAAATTGCCGGACGACGATTCGCTTGTCCCAGCCGCGTCCGGGCGAATTGTTGCGCGCCGACGCGCGTCGTCGACGCAATCGATTCGCGCGGGGCACTTTGCGATTACCGTCACCTCCACGCCTCCGTCTGTTCGCATCAACACGATAGCGGGGACGCCGATCCAGCAATTCACGCTGGATGCGACGTCATCAGATGTTTCGTTTCTGCTCGGTAAAGGCCCGCTCCTTGGGTTTGGCGAAGGAGGACCGCAGTTCGACAGGAAAGGCTCGATCGATCGGGGTCGCAACGGACAAGGCGGGTATCAGCTGCGGACGCACGGCGGCCGCGTTCCGATTCAGTGGCTCGTCGGCACGGACGGCTGGGGCATCTACGTGCATCAACCGGTCGGGGCCTTCGATCTGACAGGATCGGCAGGTCGATTCACGCCGGCGACCGACGCACCGCTCGATGTCTTCATCACGGCATCGTCAGATCCGAAGGTGATTGTTGCCGAGTACGCGCGGATAACCGGGCACGCGGAGCTGCCTGCCCGCTGGACTTTTGGATACATGCAGTCGCATCGCACGCTCAGCGGGCCTGACGAGGTGATGTCGGTGGCCCGCACCTTTCGTGAAAAGCGACTGCCGTGCGATGCGCTCATTTATCTCGGCACCGAGTTCACGCCGTCCGGCTGGAACACGCGCAACGGTGAGTTCGCTTGGAAGCAAGAGAACTTTCCCAATCCGGGTGAGATGATCGCGTCGTTGCATGCGCAGCACTTTCGAGTGGTGCTGCACGTTGTCATCGAAGGGCGTCGCATGTCCGGGACGGTGCATGACGCTTGCACTCCGGACAAGAGCGTGCCAAGCGGCCGCACCCCTGACGACAAGTGGCCCGACGATCGTGCCGTCCCCTGTTATTGGCCTTACCACAAGCCGGTGTATGACCTTGGCATCGACGGTTGGTGGCCCGATCAGGGTGATGGTCTCGATCAGCCGTCGCGCCTCGCACGGATTCGGATGTACTGGGAAGGACCACAGCTGTGGCGCCCAAACGAGCGTCCGTTTGCGCTGCATCGAAACGGCGCGCCCGGGATGCAGCGCTATGGTGCTTTCCTGTGGTCGGGCGATGTGTATTCGACGTGGGAAACGCTGAAGACACACGTGCCGGTTGCAATCAACACTGGACTCTCCGGCATTCCATTTTGGGGCACCGACATTGGTGGATTCGTTCCCACGCCCGAGTATACCGGCGAGCTTCACGTCCGATGGTTTCAGTTCGGCGCGTTCTGCCCGTTGTTCCGCGCGCACGGACGCACCTGGCACCTGCGCCTGCCGTGGGGGTGGAATACCGGTGAGGTTGGCCCGTCCGAAACCCGCGGATATACCGGGGGTGCCGGCGAGCCGGACGTCAGCGAGCTCCGCAACGGCGCGGTAGAACCGATCGTCAAGCAATATCTGGAACTGCGTTATCGGATGCTGCCCTACGTGTACTCGGCTGCGCGGGAGTGTTGCGAGACCGGTCTTCCCATGATGCGGGCGTTATGGCTCCATCACCCGGACGATCCGCAGGCCGTCGCGCGTGGCGATGAGTATTTGTGGGGACGCGACGTGCTGGTTTCGCCCGTCGTCGACAAGGGAGCGACCTCGCGTCGCTTGTATCTGCCGCGGGGCAGCTGGTTCGACTTCTGGACCGAGGAGCGACTCGACGGTGGTCGCGAAATCGATCGTCCCGTCGATCTCCCAACCATGCCACTTCACGTGCGCGCGGGGGCGCTGCTGCCGTTCGGTCCGGTCAAACAGTACGCCGACGAGGCGATCGAGCAGCCACTGTC